>NZ_BCBH01000001.1:0-455911 GCF_001320525.1 Pseudomonas sp. NBRC 111131
CTGGCTTTGGCAAACGGCGGTCTCGGCAGCCAGCCGTGATATCGTTCCCCTCAGCTCAGCGCGTCCAGAGAACTTTCAATGGCCTACACCACCTCACTCCATCCCGGTTTCATGATCGTCCACGGCAACCGCTTGGACGACTTGCGTAGCCTGGTGGTGAGTTGGATGCGGCGCTATCCGCTGGCACCGTTGGAAAACGAAATCGCGCTGGTGCAGAGCAACGGCATTGCCCAGTGGTTGAAGTTGGCCCTGGCCGAAGACCCCCTCGAAGATGACCAAGGCGGCTGCGGTATCGCTGCCGCCATCGAGGTGCAATTGCCCGGTAGCTTCATGTGGCAGCTGTACCGGCGGGTGCTAGGCCGGGACGAAATCCCCGAGGTATCCCTGCTCGACAAGGCTCCCCTGACCTGGCGCCTCATGCGCTTGCTGCCGGCGCTGATCGAGCGTCCTCACTTTGAACCACTGCGGCGCTTCCTCACCGATGACGGTGACCTGCGCAAACGCTACCAATTGGCAGAGCGCCTGGCCGACCTGTTCGACCAGTACCAGGTCTATCGGGCCGACTGGCTCAAGGATTGGGCCGCCGGTGAACATATCCTCAATACCGCTCGTGGCGAACGCAAACCCCTGGCTCCAGGTAATCGCTGGCAAGCTGAGTTGTGGCGAGCCTTGCTCGAAGATGTCGGCGAACAAGGCATGGCCCAGAGCCGGGCAGGGGTGCACCAGCGCTTCCTCGAACGTATCAACAGCCTGGAGCAGGCGCCCCCGGGCCTGCCTGCTCGAGTGATCGTATTCGGTATATCTTCCTTGCCCGCCCAAGCGCTGGAGGCACTGGCCGGGCTTGCGCGTTTCAGCCAGGTGCTACTGTGCGTGCACAACCCTTGCCGGCATCACTGGGCCGACATCGTTGCCGACAAGGATTTGCTGCGGCACCAGTACAAACGCCAACAGCGCAAGCAAGGCATGCCTGTGCAACTGGACGACGAGTCGTTGCATCAACATGCACATCCCTTGCTGGCCGCCTGGGGCAAGCAAGGCCGCGACTACATCAACCTGCTCGACAGCTATGACGACCCCGGCAGTTACCAAGGCGTCTTCAGCGAAGGGCGGATTGACCTGTTCAGTGCCGGCCAGCCCACCACCCTGCTCAGCCAACTGCAGGACGATATCCTCGAACTCCGCCCGCTCGCCGAAACCCGTGCGCTGTGGCCCGCTATCGATGTGGCCAAGGATCGCTCCGTGCGTTTCCAGATTGCCCACAGCCCGCAACGCGAGGTAGAAATCCTCCACGATCAGTTGCTCGCCCGGTTCAGCGCCGACCCGACATTGCGTCCGCGCGACGTCATCGTGATGCTGCCGGCCATCGACACCTACGCCCCTCACATCCGTGCCGTGTTCGGCCAGTTGCAGCGCAACGATCCGCGCTACATTCCGTTCACCCTGACCGACCAAGGCCAGCGCGGGCGCGACCCGCTGCTGATTGCCCTGGAGCACCTGCTCAAACTGCCAGACAGCCGCTTTGCGGTCAGTGAGGTGCTCGATCTGCTCGACGTCCCGGCCGTCCGTGCGCGCTTTGCAATCCGCGAGAGCGATCTGCCGACGCTGCACCGCTGGATCGAAGGCGCTGGTATCCGCTGGGGCCTGAATGCCGATCAGCGCGCCACCCTCGGATTGCCCGAAGGCTTGGAGCAGAACAGCTGGCGGTTTGGCCTGCGGCGCATGCTGCTCGGTTATGCCGTGGGTGCAGGTGAGGGGTGTGATGGTATTGAGCCCTATGACGAAATTGGGGGCCTGGACGCCGCGCTGATCGGCCCACTGGTGGCGTTGCTCGATGCTCTAGAGGTGGCGAACCAGGCGTTGTCCCAGCCGGCGACCGCTGCCCAGTGGGGTGAGCGCCTGAACGCGCTGTTGCAGGTGTTCTTCCTCGCTGAGGATGAGCACGACGAGTTTCTGCTGATGCAACTGCAAGATCTTCGCGACAGCTGGCTGGAAGTGTGCGAGACCGTTGGCCTGCAAGACCTGTTGCCACTCACGGTAATTCGCGAGGCCTGGCTGTCGGGCCTTGACCAGGGCAAATTGTCCCAACGTTTTCTTGCCGGCTCGGTGAACTTCTGCACGCTCATGCCGATGCGCGCCATTCCATTCCGGGTGGTGTGTCTGCTGGGCATGAACGATGGCGATTATCCACGTGCCCAACAGCCGCTGGATTTCGACCTGATGGCAAGTGACTACCGCCCTGGCGATCGCTCGCGTCGCGAAGATGACCGTTACCTGTTGCTCGAGGCGCTGCTCTCTGCACGTGACCAGCTGTATGTCAGTTGGGTTGGCCGGAGCATTCGCGATAACAGTGAACGCCCGGCGTCCGTGCTCATTGGCCAGCTGCGCGATCACCTGGCCGCCGGTTGGCGTCTGGCCGGTGCAGATGAAGATCAGCAACCGGGTGAGCAGTTACTGCATGCGTTGACGCAAGAGCACCCGCTGCAGCCCTTCAGCCCACGTTATTTCCAGAAGGGGAGCGCGCTGTTCAGCTATGCCCACGAATGGCAGTTACTGCACCAGCATGACCATGAGGGCGTGCAGCCGGAAGCAGGCTTGCCTCCCTATAGCAGCGACGAGGCCCTGACCCTGACGCAGCTGCAGGATTTTTTGCGTCACCCCGTGCGGCACTTCTTTAGCCAGCGCTTGAAAGTATTTTTCGAGGCACTGGAAGCGCCAACGCCAGATGAGGAACCCTTCGTCCTTGATGCGTTGCAACGCTACAGTGCTAGCGAAAGCCTGCTGGGCGCCGCCTTGGCCGACCCGGAAAACGCCGAGCGTGCGTTGCACGCCCAGGCGCGCCGGCTGCAGGCCTGTGGCATGTTGCCCCTGGCTGGCTTCGGTGAGCTTCTGCAAGCCGAGCTGATCCAGCCACTGCCCGACTTGCTGCAGCGCCATCGGCAGTTGTTGCAGCGCTGGCCCACGGTAGTCGACGGTGCCCTGCCAATCCATTTCGAGCACGGCAGCCAGCGTCTGGAAGGCTGGCTCGGCCGCGTTTATCAGGCGGAGGATCAAAGCCTGCTGAGTATCACCACGGTGCCAAACACCATCAGTGCCGGGCGCAACAACCTCAAGTGGCACCGTCTGATCACCAGCTGGGTCATGCACCTTGCCGCCTGCGCCGCGGGTTATCCGCTGCACAGCGCACTGTTGGCCAGCGACATCACCCTGTTGCTTGGGCCACTGCCCCAGGGCCAGGCCGCCGAGCAGCTCGGCCACCTGTTGGTGGCGCGCCAGGCAGCGATGAACGCGCCACTGCCTGTTGCGGCCAAGACAGCCTTTGCCTGGCTGGGCCAGGATGACCCCGACAAGGCACTGGCCGCCGCCATTCGCGCCTATGAAGGTGATGGCCGCAGCCATTTCGGCGAACGCAGCGAGAGCCTGGCCCTGGCCCGTCAGTTCCGTGACTTCGCGGCCCTCAGCGCCGACGAAACCTTTGAAGGCTGGTGCGAAACCCTGTACCGGCCGTTATACAGCGCAGCCTGGCAGACCCTGGGCAATCCGGAGAGTGGCGCATGACCCAGGTCCGTCCCCTGGCACTGAGTTTTCCGTTGCATGGCAGCCAACTGATCGAAGCCAGTGCAGGCACCGGCAAGACCTTCACCATCTCCGCACTCTACTTGCGCCTGATCCTGGGCCACGGTGCTGAGCGGGGCTTCGGTCGCGAATTGCTGCCACCGCAGATTCTCGTGGTGACTTTCACCGATGCCGCCACCAAGGAACTGCGCGAACGTATTCGCGCCCGCCTGGCCGAGGCCGCGCGTTTCTTTCGCGGCGAACTGCAGCAAGCGGACCCGTTGCTGCACCAGCTACGCGACGATTATCCGCAAACGCAGTGGCCACGCTGCGCCAACCGCCTGGAAGTCGCCGTGCAGTGGATGGACGAAGCGGCCGTGTCGACCATCCACGGCTGGTGCCAGCGCATGCTCCGCGAGCACGCTTTCGACAGCGGCAGCCTGTTCACCCAAAGCCTGGAAACCGACCACAGCGACCTGCTTGCCCAGGTCATGCGCGACTACTGGCGGCGCTTCTGTTATGGCATGCGCGGCGATGCCCTGGCCTGGGTGCGTACCCATTGGGGCAGCCCCGACGCGCTGTTGCCGCGGCTTCGGCCACTGTTTGGCCGCGTACGCCCCCAGCAGGAGGAACAGACGCCGCAAGCGCTGATCGATGCCGCCCTGCAACAGCGCGTCGAACAGTTGTGCCAGCTGAAAGCGCCTTGGCTGCAGTGGGCTGACGAGTTACAGCAACTCTGCCGTGATGCAGTGGCCGCCAAGCAGGCCGATGGGCGCAAGCTGCAGGCACGCTTCTTCGAACCTTGGTTCGACAAGCTACGGGCCTGGGCAAGCGATGAGCAGGTGGTGGAGCTCGACTTGGGCACGGGCTTCACGCGCCTGACCCCAGCTGGCATGGCCGAAGCTTGGAAGGTTGGCGAGCCACCTGCACACCCGGCCCTTCAGGCCATGCAGGAGCTGCCACAACAGCTGCAAGCCCTGGCCAGCCCGGATGCATCTGTGCTCGAGCACGCTGCTGCCTGGGTTGCTGCACGATTCGAGGTGGAAAAGCGACGACGTGCCGAGATGGGCTTCGACGATATGCTGCTACGCCTGCAGCATGCCCTGGGCAGCGAAGCAGGCGAGCGCCTGGCCAGCCTGATTCGCGAACAGTTCCCGGTCGCGCTGATCGACGAGTTTCAAGACACCGATCCCGTCCAGTACGGCATTTTCGAGCGGATCTACCGCATCAGCGAAAACTCCCCGGAAACCGGCCTGTTCATGATCGGCGACCCCAAACAGGCGATCTACGCCTTCCGGGGCGCTGACATCTACACCTACCTGTCGGCCCGACGTGCCACCGCTGGCCGCCTGCACAGCCTCGACACCAACTACCGGTCCAGCCAGGCGATGGTGGCCGCAGTCAACCGCGTGTTCCTGCAGGCCGAGACACGGGAGCAAGGACGGGGGGCATTTCTGTTCCGTGAAGCGGACGACAACCCCTTGCCGTTTATCGAGGTCCGCGCCAAGGGCCGCAGTGAACGGCTGCTGATCGACGGCCAGGCCACTGCAGCCCTGCAATGCTGGCAACTGGAAAGCGACGAACCCATCTCCAGCACCCTGTACCGGCAGCACCTGGCAGCCAGTTGCGCCAGCCACATCGTCGCACTGCTCAATGGCGGCCAACGAGGCGTCAGCGGGTTCTGCGATGAGCAAGGCAAGCTGCGGCCCTGCCTGCCCTCGGACATTGCCATCCTGGTACGGGACGGCCACGAGGCGCAGCTGGTACGCGCCGAACTGGCGGCCCGCGACGTGCGCAGCGTTTATCTGTCCGACAAGGACTCGGTGTTCGCGGCCCAGGAGGCCCATGACCTGCTGGCCTGGCTCAAGGCCTGCGCCGAACCTGACTCTGAACGACTGCTCAAGGCCGCCCTGGCCAGCCTTACACTGAACCTGTCGCTGGCCGAACTGAACCAGCTGAACCAGGACGAGCGGGTGTGGGAAGGCTGGGTGATGCGTTTTCGCGGTTACCGTGACACCTGGCAGCGCCAAGGTGTGTTGCCGATGTTGCGGCACCTGCTGCACGACTTCCAGCTGCCGCGCAGCCTTATCGCGCGCAGCGATGGCGAACGGGTACTGACCAACCTGCTGCACCTGGCCGAACTGCTGCAGCAGGCGGCGGGGGAGCTGGACGGCGAACAGGCGTTGATCCGTCACCTGGCCGAGCACCTGGCCAGCTCGGCCCAGGCCGGCGAAGAGCAGATCCTGCGCCTGGAAAGCGATGAGCAATTGGTCAAGGTGGTGACCATCCACAAGTCCAAGGGCCTTGAGTATCCGTTGGTCTACCTGCCGTTCATCTGCACCAGCAAACCGGTGGACGGCAGCCGACTGCCGCTGGCCTGGCACGACAGCCAAGGCCATGTGCAACTTACCCTGACCCCCGACCAGGCGCAGATAGCCCTGGCGGACGACGAGCGCCTGGCCGAAGACCTGCGCCTGCTCTATGTCGCACTCACGCGTGCCCAGTACGCCTGTTGGCTGGGTGTTGCCGATCTCAAGCGCGGCAACCAGAAAAACTCGCAGTTGCACCGTTCGTCCCTTGGATACCTGCTGGGGGGCGGCGCGCCACTGCAACGTACTGTGCAGCTCGGGCAGTGGTTGCAAAGCCTGCTGGCCGGCTGCCCGCACATTGCTTGCTCCGGCTTGCCGGAGGCCGACGAGCAGCGCTACGCGCCGCCCCATGCCACGCGTGAACTGCTACCGGCACGCAAGCCTCGGCGTGCAGCGGCCGAACACTGGTGGATCGCGTCCTACAGTGCTTTGCGGGTCGGTGAGCTGACCCTGAGCGCTGACAGCTCCCAAGCTCAACAACTGCTCGACGACGAAGTTGTCGAAGCCCAGCTGGTGCGTGAAGCACCTGCCGACGGTGGCGATATCCATCGCTTCCCGCGGGGGCCGAACCCCGGCACGTTCCTCCACGGTCTGCTCGAATGGGCCGGTCGCGAAGGCTTCGCCGAAGTGGCCGGCAACCCCATCCTGATCGAACGCACTGTGGGCCAGCGCTGCAACCGCCGGGATTGGACTGGCTGGATTCCGACCCTCAGTCAATGGCTGCACCAGTTGCTCAATGAGCCCTTGGTGGCCAACGACACCAGCGTGACCCTGGCGCACTTGCAGCACTACCAGATCGAAATGGAGTTCTGGTTCGCCAGCCATCAGGTAGACGCCGAGCAACTCGATCGACTGGTGGCGCGCCATACCCATACCGGTGCCGCCCGCCCAGCCGCCCAGCCGACCCTGCTCAACGGCATGTTCAAAGGTTTCATTGACCTGGCATTCGAACTGGACGGCCGGTACTACGTGGCCGACTACAAGTCCAATTGGCTTGGCCCGGATACCCAGGCCTATGACGCACTGGCCATGGAAAAGGCGATCCTCGAGCACCGCTACGACTTGCAGTACGTGCTGTACCTGCTGGCCTTGCATCGCCAGTTGCGCGCCCGCCTGCCGGATTACGATTACGACCGCGATGTCGGCGGTGCGCTGTTCATCTTCCTGCGCGGCGCCAGTAGCCGTGGCCATGGGGTGTACTTTGCCAAGCCCCCGCGTGCCCTGATCGAGGCACTCGACGCGCTGTTCCGAGGGGTTCACGAGCCCGAACAGCAGGACCTGTTTGCCGGAGTTGCGCCATGAGCCGAACCCTTGACGACCTCTTGCCCACCCCGCTGCACGCCGAGCATCTGCTCACGCTTGCCCCCCAGCGCAGCAGCGGTGACCTGCTGCAGTTGCTCGACCGCTGGGTCGAGCGAGGCTGGTTGCGCGCCCTGGACCGAGCGTTCGTGTCCTTTCTCGAAGAGCGCGCGCCTGGCAGCGACCCGTTGTTGCTGCTGGCTGCAGCCTTGGCCAGCCATCAACTTGGCCATGGGCATGTCTGCCTGGACCTGCAGCAGACCCTCGCCGAGCCGGACTTTGCCCTGTCGTTGCCCCCCGAAGGCGATGCGCTCACCGGCCCCTTGCTGTTGCCCTCGCAACTGCTCGCCGACCTCGACCTGCGCACCTGGCACCAACGCATTGCTGCCAGCCCGCTGGTAGCTGCTGGCAATACGCCTGGCCAGCAGTCGCGCCCCTTGGTCATCAGCGGCGAGCGTCTGTACCTGCGCCGCTACTGGAGTTACGAGCGGCAGATTGACGAAACCCTGCGCCAACGGCTCAGCCAGCACGACGCTTCGCCGCCGGACCTGCCGGCACGCCTGGCGCAGTTGTTCGACGACGGGGTGCTGGCGGGCCAGGTCGATTGGCAGAAGCTTGCCTGCGCCCTGGCTACCCGTGCGGGCTTTAGCATCATCACGGGCGGCCCTGGTACCGGCAAGACCACGACTGTGGTGCGCTTGCTGGCCTTGTTGCAGGCGCCCGCGGTGGAGCAGGGCAGGCCCTTGCGCATTCGCCTGGCCGCACCCACCGGCAAGGCTGCCGCGCGCCTCACTGAATCCATCGGCCAACAGGTCGAACGCTTGCAGGTCAGCGACCCAGTGCGTGGGCAGATCCCCACCGATGTCAGCACTGTGCACCGGCTGCTCGGTAGCCGACCTGGCTCGCGGCATTTTCGTCACCACGCCGGCAACCCGTTGCCACTGGACGTGCTGGTGGTCGACGAGGCCTCGATGATCGACCTCGAGATGATGGCCAACCTGCTTGATGCCCTGCCGCCGAAGGCCCGCCTGATTCTGCTCGGCGACAAGGACCAGCTGGCCTCGGTCGAGGCCGGCGCGGTGCTGGGCGACCTGTGCCGGGATGCCGAAGAAGGGTGCTATACGCCTGCGACCCAGGCCTGGCTCGAGCACATCGGCGGCCAGTCGTTGGCGGGCAGTGGCCTCAAGGCAGGCGATGCGCTGCGCAACCCGCTGGCTCAGCAAGTCGTGATGTTGCGCTTCTCGCGGCGGTTTGGCGAAGGCAGCGGCATTGGCCAGCTCGCTCGGCTGGTCAACCGCCAGCAGGTTCAGGCGGCACGTGACCTGTTGAGCATGCCGCCGGCCGACGTATTCGGCCTGGCCCTGCGCAACGAGCATGACCGGGCGTTCGACCGCCTGATCCTCGACGGCCTGAACCTTGGCAGCGAAGGCCCGCAGGGCTACCGCAGTTACCTGCGCGCCATCGGCCGCCACCGCCCGTCCCGCGACACGGCCTTTGACGACCCCCGTTGGGAACAATGGGCTGGCAAGGTGCTGCACAGTTTCGAGGATTTCCAGCTGCTGTGCGCGGTGCGCAAGGGGGCTTGGGGTGTCGAGGGCCTGAATGAGCGCGTGGCGCGGGTGTTGCACAATGCCGGGCTGATCGATACCCAGCAGCCCTGGTACGAAGGGCGCCCGGTGTTGGTGACACGTAACGACTACGGTCTCGGGCTGATGAACGGTGACATCGGCATCGCCCTACGCCTGCCGGATGAGCAGGGTGAGCCGCTGCTGCGTGTGGCCTTCCCGCGCAATGACGGGAGCGGCGGGGTACGTTTCGTGCTGCCCAGCCGCCTCAACGAAGTGGAAACAGTGTTCGCGATGACCGTGCACAAGTCCCAGGGCTCGGAATTCAGCCACACCGCCCTGGTATTGCCAGACGCACTCAACCCGGTGTTGACCAAGGAACTGGTGTACACCGGCATTACCCGGGCTAAGCACTGCTTCAGCCTGATCGAACCACGCCAAGGGATTTTCGAGGAGGCCGTGGCACGCAAGGTGCGGCGGATTTCCGGGTTGATGCTCGAGCAGGTCTGACGCTGGCGCACCCACCGGCATCGTTGCAGAGGCGGCCTTGTGCTATCGTTGCGGCCAGTTCAAGCAGGATTTGAGAGACAGTTCACATGACAGGGGCCGGGGGGCGGTTGACAGGATGTGCGCTTTCGCTGTTGCTGGCTGCCCTGCTGCTATTGGCCGGCCCCGCCCGTGCGGAGGGGTCGGCGACCTCGATGCAGGCCCCGCAGCGGGCCAAGGCGGTGACTCAGGTGGTGCTTGGGATCCTGAGTTATGCGCGCTGGCCGGACCAGCCCGTGCCGTTGCGCCTGTGCCTGGTCGGCCCTACCGAATACGCCGACGACCTGATCAAAGGCAACGTGCAGAACTCCGGCCAGCCGCTGCAGGTGCGGCGCCTGCTTGCTGATGATCCGCAGCTCGCCCAGGCGTGTGATGCCGTGTACATCGGCAAGCTCGACCCTGGCCAGCGCGATCGCCTGTTCCAGGCCGTCAGCGGTCTGCCGGTGTTGAGCATCAGTGAAGCTGACGACCCGTGTACGGTAGGCAGCCTGTTCTGCCTGCGGGTCAGCGACCAACAGGTGGCATTCGAGGTCAACCTCGACTCCGTGGCGCGCTCCGGTGTGCGCATCCACCCCAGCGTGCTGCAATTGTCGCGGCGCCGGGCGGTGCAGCCATGAGCGCTGTCAACAAGCATGGCATTCGCCCGACCCTGCGCTCGGTGCTGGGGCGCGGTCACCTCAGCGTAGCCCTGCTGGCCGTCGGCCTGGTCGGTATCTCGCTGACCGTGCTGGGGGTAGTGGCATTACGCGCCTACGCCAACCACAACCTGCACCTGATCGCCCGGTCGATCAACTACACCGTCGAAGCAGCCGTTGTGTTCGGTGACAGCGCCGCGGCCAATGAGTCTTTGCAATTGATTGCCAGTACCGAAGAAGTCGCCGACGCCAAGGTCTTCAACAATGACGGCGAGCAGCTTGCACATTGGCAACGTAGCGATGACGGCATGCTTGGGCACCTGGAAGCGCGTGTGGCAACGGCGTTGCTGGATGAGCCGATCAACTTGCCGGTCATGCACCAGCAACAGAAAGTCGGGCACATCGAGCTGATCGGCCAAGGCCGCAGCCTGTTGCTGTTCCTGCTCAGTGGCCTGGGGGGCATCCTGTTCTGCACGGTCCTCAGCGCCATTGTCGCCCTCTACTTTTCAAGGCGGCTGTTGGGCAATATTGTCCGTCCCCTGCGCAGCCTGGCCAGCGTCGACCACGCCGCGCGCCGGGAGCGCAGCTTCGATCGACGTGTACCGCAAGCGCCAATTGCCGAGTTGAACGAGCTGGGTAATGACTTCAATGCCTTGCTCGATGAGCTGGAGGTCTGGCACAGCCACCTGCAGAACGAGAATGCCGCCCTGGCGCACCAGGCCAGCCACGACAGCCTCACCGGCCTGCCCAACCGTGCGTTCTTCGAAGGCCGCTTGAACCGCAGCCTGCGCAACGCCGCCCGGCAGCAGGAGCACCTGGCGCTGCTGTTTCTCGACAGCGACCATTTCAAGCAGATCAATGACAGCCTTGGCCATGCCATCGGTGACGAGGTGCTGATCAACGTTGCCGCCCGCGTGCGGGCGCAACTGCGTGAGCACGACCTCGTTGCGCGCCTGGGCGGTGACGAGTTTGCCGTGCTGCTGACACCGCTTCAGTCGCGCGACGATGCTGTACGCATCGCCGAAAAAATCGTTACCAGCATGAAATTGCCCATGCAGCTCGACAGCGGTGGCAGCGTCACCACATCGCTGAGCGTGGGTATTGCCTATTACCCCGATGACGGCGGCGACCCCGCCAGTCTTCTCAATGCCGCTGACGCGGCGATGTACCAGGCCAAGCGCAAGCACCGTGGCCGATGGCAAGCGGCGCAGACGGAACGGTCCGCCGCTGAAATCAAGAACAGGAGTTGAACCGTGATACAGCGTTTGCGTTTTCCCTTGGTAGCCGTGCTGCTGGCATTACTGGTGCTGAGCGGATGCCAGTCCACACCCCCCAAGGGGCTGACAGCCGAACAGATTGCCGTGCTCAAGCGTGAAGGCTTTGCCCCCACCGAGGACGGTTGGGCGTTCGACTTGTCGGGCAAAGTATTGTTCGGCAGTGACTTGGACAGCCTCAACGGCCAGAGCCAGGCGATTGTCGAGCGTATCGGCAGGGCATTGCTGAGTGTCGGTATCCAAGGTGTACGTGTCGATGGGCATGCTGACGCGTCGGGCAAGGCAGCGTACAACCAGCAACTGTCCGAGCGCCGGGCGCAGAGCGTGGCCAGGTCACTGGTCGGTATCGGCATGCCGGCACAGAACATCCACACCCGCGGGTTGGGCAGCACTCAGCCGGTGGCAGACAACCGCACCCCTGCTGGAAGAACCGAGAATCGACGCGTGTCGATCGTGGTGGCTTCTTACTGATAACCCCCGGCCTACCGGCGATGGGCTGCAAAGCAGCCCCGTCACGTCTGGGCAAAGTGCATCTCGCGGGTTTCCCCCATCAACAACGGCGCATTCGCCTCGGTCACCCCGCGGATGTAATCCCACAACAAGGTAATCCGCTTCAGCTTGCGCAGGTCTTCCCGGCAGTACATCCAGAACTGCCGCGTCACCTCGATCTCCTCTGGCAGCACCGTCACCAACCTTGGGTCCTGCGCTGCCAGAAAACACGGCAAGATCGCCAACCCACGCCCTTGCAAGGCAGCGGTGTACTGGGCAATCACACTGGTGCTGCGCAGGTGCGCGCTGGCATTGGGAATCAGGTTGGCCAGGTACAGCAGCTCGGAACTGAACGCCAGGTCATCCACGTAACTGATGAACGGGTGGCCTACCAGGTCGCTCACTTGGCGAATCGGTGCGTGGCATTGCAGGTAATCCTGGGTCGCGTATAAGCGCAAGCGGTAGTCACACAGCTTGCAACACACATAAGGCCCATGCTCTGGTCGTTCCAGGGCGATGACGATATCGGCCTCACGCTTGGACAGGCTGATGAAGTGCGGCAGCGGCAGGATGTCCACCGAGATCGCCGGATACGCATCGACGAAATGGCTCAGCTGCGGGGTGACGAAGAAGCTGCCAAACCCCTCGGTGCAGCCCATGCGCACATGCCCCGACAGCGCCACCCCTGAGCCGGACACCTGCTCGCAGGCCATGTGCAGAGTGCTTTCGATCGACTCCGCGTAACCCAGCAAGCGCTGCCCCTCGGCGGTCAGCACAAAGCCATTGGTGCGCGATTTCTCGAACAGCAAGGTGCCCAACGCACCTTCCAGCGAACTGATGCGCCGCGACACCGTCGTGTAATCGACGCTCAGGCGTTTCGCCGCGCTGCTGGCCTTGCGGGTGCGCGCCACTTCCAGGAAGAACTTCAGGTCGTCCCAGTTCAGCGAGCTGAGGGAGGTCAGGTCTTTTTGCATGTTGATCCGGTTTTTTTGTGCGTTCTTGTTGGATGTTTGCACATCTATACTCGAAAAAAGCCCCACGACGCCACCTCGCGTTTGCACGGCGCTGGCGATCTCGTCCTGACAATAATTCCAAGGAGAACGCAGATGAACGCACCACAATCCCCCGACCAGACCAAGGTCGAGCAGGTCAAACTGCTGATCGATGGCCAGTGGGTCGAGTCGAAAACCACGCAATGGCGCGACATCGTCAACCCTGCTACTCAGCAGGTGCTGGCGCGTGTGCCGTTCGCCACTGTCGAAGAAGTGAATGACGCCGTGGACGCTGCCCAGCGCGCCTTCAAGACCTGGCGCGACACCCCGATCGGCGCCCGCATGCGCATCATGCTCAAGCTGCAGGCGTTGATCCGCGAACACACCAAGCGCATCGCCCAGACCCTCAGTGCCGAGCAGGGCAAAACCATCGCCGATGCCGAAGGCGACATCTTCCGCGGCCTGGAAGTGGTCGAACATGCGGCCTCCATCGGCACCCTGCAGATGGGCGAGTTTGCCGAGAACGTGGCCGGTGGTGTCGACACCTACACCCTGCGCCAACCTATCGGCGTATGCGCCGGAATCACCCCGTTCAACTTCCCGGCGATGATCCCGCTGTGGATGTTCCCGATGGCCATCGTCTGCGGCAATACCTTCGTCCTCAAGCCGTCCGAACAGGACCCGCTGTCGACCATGATGCTGGTTGAGCTGGCGCTGGAAGCTGGGGTGCCGGCTGGGGTACTCAACGTGGTGCATGGCGGCAAGCAAGTGGTGGACACGATCTGCACCCACCCGGACATCAAGGCGATTTCCTTCGTCGGCTCCACCGAAGTCGGCACCCACGTTTACAACCTGGGCAGCCAGCACGGCAAACGCGTGCAGTCGATGATGGGCGCGAAAAACCACGCAGTGGTACTGCCCGACGCCAACCGCACGCAAACTATCAATGCCCTGGTCGGGGCCGCATTCGGCGCTGCGGGGCAGCGTTGCATGGCGACCTCCGTGGCCGTGCTGGTGGGCAAGGCGCGTGAATGGCTGCCAGATATCAAGGCAGCGGCGAGCAAGCTCAAGGTCAACGCCGGCAGTGAGCCTGGCACCGATGTCGGCCCGGTGGTTTCCAAGCGTGCCAAGGAGCGCGTGCTGGGTTTGATCGAAAGCGGTATCAAAGAAGGCGCCACGCTTGAACTCGACGGCCGCGACGTGAAGGTGCCTGGCTACGAGCACGGCAACTTTGTCGGCCCGACCTTGTTCTCCGGTGTGAAGACCGACATGCAGATCTACACCCAGGAAATCTTCGGGCCGGTCCTGGTGACCCTGGAAGTCGATACCCTCGACGAGGCCATCGCCCTGGTCAACGCCAACCCGTTCGGCAACGGTACCGGCCTGTTCACCCAGAGCGGCGCAGCAGCACGCAAGTTCCAGAGCGAGATCGACATCGGCCAGGTCGGTATCAACATTCCGATCCCGGTACCGGTGCCGTTCTTCAGCTTCACCGGCTCCCGTGGCTCCAAGCTCGGCGACCTTGGCCCGTACGGCAAGCAAGTGGTGCAGTTCTACACTCAGACCAAGACCGTCACCGCCCGCTGGTTCGATGACGACAGCGTCAATGACGGTGTGAACACCACCATCAGCCTGCGCTAAGGAGACTGCCATGCAAATTGCATTCATCGGCCTGGGCAACATGGGCGCACCCATGGCCCGTAACCTGATCAAGGCCGGGCACCAGTTGAACCTGTTCGACCTGAACAAGACCGTGTTGGCCGAACTTGCCGAGCTGGGTGGGCAGATCAGCGCCTCGCCCAAGGAGGCGGCGGCCAGCAGCGAGCTGGTGATCACCATGCTGCCGGCGGCCGCCCATGTGCGCAGCGTGTACCTGAACGAGGACGGTGTGCTGGCGGGCGTGCGCCCGGGCACACCGACCGTGGACTGCAGCACCATCGACCCGCAGACCGCCCGCGAGGTGTCCAAGGCTGCAGCGGCCAAGGGCGTTGATCTCGGTGACGCGCCGGTGTCTGGTGGCACCGGCGGAGCGGCGGCGGGCACCCTGACCTTCATGGTGGGGGCCAGCGCCGAGTTGTTTGCCACCCTCAAGCCGGTACTGGAGCAGATGGGCCGCAATATCGTGCACTGCGGTGAGGTCGGCACTGGCCAGATCGCCAAGATCTGCAACAACCTGCTCTTGGGTATTTCGATGATCGGCGTGTCCGAAGCCATGGCGCTGGGCAATGCACTGGGCATCGACACCAAAGTGCTGGCCGGCATCATCAACAGCTCGACCGGGCGTTGCTGGAGCTCCGATACCTACAACCCGTGGCCGGGCATCATTGAAACCGCGCCGTCTTCGCGCGGATACACCGGTGGCTTTGGTGCAGAGCTGATGCTCAAGGACCTGGGGCTGGCCACCGAGGCTGCGCGCCAGGCGCATCAGCCGGTGATCATGGGGGCCGTGGCCCAGCAGCTGTACCAGGCCATGAGCCTGCGGGGCGAGGGTGGCAAGGACTTCTCGGCAATCGTCGAGGGTTACCGCAAGAAAGATTGACGAGCAAGGTGGGCTTCATCGCGGGCCGGGCGGCCTTCCCTCTGTAACTGCGCACCAGAGGGACGGGCGCTTGCCTCGCGATTTTTTTTGCCTCTACCGATGCTGCACATCCTTCAGGCACTGCAATGTACCTGCGGGAGCCGGCTTGCCGGCGAGGGTGCCAGCAAGGCCAACGAACCTGCTGGATCAGGCAAACACAAAGTATTTACGCACCGTCTCGACCACTTCCCAGGTCCCTTTCATCCCCGGTTCGATCACGAACACATCACCCGCCTTCAGGTGCTTCGGCTCTTCACCTTCCGGGGTAATGATGCAGTAGCCGTCGAGGAAGTGGCAGAACTCCCACTTCTCGTAATTGACCTCGAACTTGCCCGGCGTGCAGATCCAGGTGCCCATGATCTTGCTGCCGTCGGCCGACAGGTAAGCGTTGAGGTTGACGGTGTGCGGGTCGCCGCCAATGCGCTTCCACTTGGTGGCGTCCACGACCGGCGTCGGGCAGGTTTCGCGCAGGACGGTGATGAAATCGGACATGGCACAACTCCTGATGACTGGCTGAGTGACTCGCCACCATAGGGGGATTGGCTGAGCCGCAGTTGCCTGGGGTCGACGTTCAGGTGCCTGGTCGCGCTATGCGGTGAAGAAATGACGCGGCGACGGGTAGAGGCCTCAAACGTGTGCCGCTTGTGCGGGCCTCTTCGCGGGCTTACCCATTCAGGCGTTTACCAATCGCTCGACCAACCCGGCCGCATACCCAGGCAGCACCGTGAAATCCCGCGCGCATAACAGCAACCGGCGATTGGCCCACTCCTCGCGCAGCGCGACCCAATGCATCGGCAGCAGGTCTTCCCAGCGCTTCACCGCTGCCAGCGGCACTACGCCCACCCCGGCGCCCCCGGCGACCATACGGATCACCCCGTCAAAGCCCTCCGCGCGGACCCGCACGCGCATGCGCCGGCCCTCGTGCAGGGCCTGCTCCTCCAGATACAGCGCCAGGGCGCTGTTCGCCCCCAACCCCACATGGCCATGGGCAAGGCTGTCGACAAAACTGGGCGCTGACGCCGAGCTGAGAGGGTGGTCCAGCGGCATGACCAACACCAGCGGGTCGTCGCGAAACGGCAGCGTCTGCAGGTGCGTGCTGGGGGCTGCAGTGGAGATGATGCCCAGGTCGGCCATGCCCTGGGTGATCGAATGCACGATCCGCAGGCTCGGCAGTTCCTGGACATCGACACTGACGCCGGGGTTGTCGGCGAGGTACCCGGCCAGCAGCTCCGGCAAGTATTCGGCCAGCGCCGCCGTATTGCACAACAGGCGCACCTGGCCCTGTTGGCCCTGGGCATATTGGGCGAGATCGAACTGCAGGCGTTCGACCTGCTGGCCGATCAGCCTGGCATGCTGGAGCAATGCCTGCCCGGCAGGTGTCGGTTGCACGCCACGGCGATTGCGCTCCAGCAAAGGCGTGCCCAAGGAGGCCTCCATGGCGCGGATTCGCGCACTGGCAGCCGGTAGCGACAGGTGGCTGTGGCGGGCGCCGGCGGTGATATTGCCGCACTCCAGGGTGTGCTGGAAAAGCGTAAGGTCTATCAGGTCGAAATGCATCAGCCTCTGTCCTGGCGATAGTCTGGGTAAGGAGATGGCAGATTTTCAGCCGGTCGCTGGCGCGCCATCATACCGGCATGGATACCTTACTTGCTTTCTATCAGAATATTGGCCCAGCGCTTTCGCTGCTGGTGGTTGTCACCTTCATCCTGGCCGGCACGGTCAAAGGTGTGATTGGCCTTGGCCTGCCTACCGTCGCCATGGGGTTGCTTGGCCTGGCTATGCCTCCGGCGCAGGCTGCAGCCTTGCTTATCGTGCCGTCAACCCTCACCAACCTCTGGCAACTGGCCGCTGGCGGGCATCTGCTGGCGCTCTTGCGGCGTCTTGGGCCGACGCTGGCAGCAATCTTCGTTGGCACATTGGTTGGCAGTGCCTGGCTTGGAATCAACAGCGGCCTATGGGCGGCGCATGCATTGGGTGCGGCGTTGCTGGTGTATGCGGCCTATGGGCTGCTCGGACCGGGGTTGCGGCTGGCGCCAGGGCGGGAAGGGTGGCTGGGGCCGCTGTGCGGGCTGCTGACCGGGCTGGTCACAGCCGTCACGGGCGTGTTCGTGATGCCCGCAGTGCCTTACCTGCAGAGCCTGGGCCTGAGCCGCGATGAACTGATCCAGGCGCTGGGCCTGTCGTTCACCGTCTCGACCGTGGCGTTGGCCCTGGGCCTGGCCGGGCAGGATGCCCTAGGGAGCCAGGCACTGGGGGCTTCATTGCTGATGCTGGTGCCAGCGCTGCTGGGCATGCTGGCGGGCCAGTGGTTGCGCCAGCGCATCAGTGCTGCCCTGTTCAAGCGCTGCTTCTTCATCGGTATGGCCGTACTCGGCGGCCATCTGCTGATCAACGGCTAGCAGAGGATGCGCTGAGCATCTCGATAGCCTGGATATCGAAGTCACGCTCCAGGTAGTCCATGCGCTTTTCGAAGAACTCGACCATGTGTGGCAAGGCCGAATGCACGTCCAGGGCTGCCTTGCTGGCCCACACCTCGAAGAACACGAACAGGCTGGGGTCTGCCTTGTCGCGCAGCATGTGGTATTCGATACAGCCTGGTTCCTGGCGACTCGGTTCGACGTAGGCACGGAACAGGGTTTCGAAAGCCTCCGCCATTTCCGGACGGGTCTTGGCCTTGAGGATAAAAGCGTGCTGCTCGCTCATGGGTCGCTACTCGGTGATGGATGATGAAACGATTCTAAGGCAATAATTACCTGAGCATTCGTGACTATGGATCAATTGTATTTTGACCCATGGCTGCTGTTTCCCGTGCCAGCGGGCCTCTAATCTGCCGGTCATTCCATTTGACTCGACCCCGAGGTCAGCATGAAAAAGATTCTTCTGCTCAATGGCGGTAAACAGTTCGCCCACTCCGATGGCCGCCTCAATCAGACCCTGCACGACGCCGCCCTTGCGCATTTGGATCGCGCCGGTTTCGATGTGCAGCAAACCTTCATCGACGGTGGCTATGACGTCCAGGCCGAGGTCGAGAAATACCTCTGGGCCGATGTGGTGATCTACCAGATGCCAGGCTGGTGGATGGGCGCGCCCTGGACCGTCAAAAAGTACATCGACGAAGTCTTCACCGCCGGCCACGGCAGCCTCTACGCCAACGACGGCCGTACCCGTTCGGATGCCTCGCAGAAATACGGCAGCGGTGGCCTGGTGCAGGGCAAGCAGTACATGCTGTCGCTGACCTGGAATGCCCCACAACAGGCCTTCGACGACCCGAGCGATTTCTTCGAGGGCAAAGGCGTGGATGCGGTCTACTTCCCGTTCCACAAGGCCAACCAGTTCCTCGGCATGGCCGGCCTGCCGACCTTCCTTGCGGTGGATGTGATGAAACGCCCGGATGTGCCGGCGGCGCTGGCGGCGTATGAAGCGCATTTGAATCAGGTCTTCGGCAAGGCTCAGTAAGCGCCGTTGCCAGGGGCTGGATGGCGGCCCCCTTGCGCGGGCTTCGCGCAACAGCTATCAATCTGGGCATCTTCCCTCCAAGGCCTTCTGTGTGAAAACCCGATCCGAAGAACTGCAGGTATTCGTTGCCGTGATCGATTGCGGCTCGATCTCTGCTGCCGCCGAGCAGATGGGCCAGACGCCGTCGGCGGTCAGCCGCACCTTGTCACGCCTGGAGGCCAAGCTCGGCACCACCTTGGTCAACCGCACCACTCGGCGCATGGACTTGACCGAAGAAGGCCGCTTCTTCCTCGAACGCTCACGCCGGGTGTTGGAGCAGATGGACGACATGGAAGAGCGCCTGTCGATGAACCGCCAGACCCCATCCGGGCGCCTGCGCATCAATGCCGCGGCGCCTTTCATGCTGCATGCCATCCTGCCCTGGATCGGTGAGTTCCGCCGGCAGTACCCCGGCATCGAGTTGGAGCTCAACACCGATGACCTGATCATCGACCTGCTGGAGCAAAGCACCGATGTGGCGATCCGTATCGGTGAACTGGCTGACTCCAGCCTGCATGCCCGTTCACTCGGCTGCAGCCCGGTCCAGGTCCTGGCCAGCCCCGCCTATCTGGAGCGCCATGGCACGCCGCAGCAGGTTGAAGACCTGAACAACCATTGCCTGCTCGGTTTCAGCCAGCCTGAGTCACTCAACCAGTGGCCACTGCGCCACGCCCAGGGTGACCGTTGGCCGATCCGCCCGGCGCTGATTGCCTCTAGCGGCGAAACCCTGCGCCAACTGGCATTGGCCGGGGAGGGCATCGTCAGCCTCTCGCACTTCATGACCCACGAAGACATCCGCGCCGGCCGCCTGAACGTGCTGTTGAGCGATGCCAACAACGGTTACCGCCAGCCGATCCACGCTGTTTATTACCGCAACACGCAATTGGCCCTGCGTATCCAGTGTTTCCTCGATTTCATCCAGCGCAAGCTGGCGATGTACGCCTGCTGAGTTGCCTGAACGCGACAAATCCTGCCCACGGGCGGCGAAACTTCCTCCGTGTGATTGCACAGTCGACGCGCTTCGGCCTTACTGAGTGATCAACAAAAACAACACCAAGGAAGTGTCATGCGTATTGTCCTGTTTCAGCCCTTGGCGCTCGGGGCCGTAATCCTGAGCTGTTCTTCGGCTTATGCGGTAACGCTGGAAGGTGGTGCGGTGGCCGCGCCCGATCAATATGGCGCACAGGTAGCCGCTGACATTCTGAAGAAAGGCGGCAACGCCGTGGACGCGGCAGTGGCAACCGCCTTTACGCTGGCGGTGACCTACCCGGAAGCCGGCAACATTGGTGGCGGCGGTTTCATGACCCTGTTCGTCGACGGCAAACCCTACTTCCTCGACTACCGTGAAGTCGCGCCCAAAGCGGCAACCCGTACCATGTACCTGGATGACAAGGGCGAGGTCATCGAGAACCTCAGCCTGGTGGGTGTTCGCGCCGCAGGCGTGCCCGGCACCGTGATGGGGCTGTGGGAAGCGCACCAGAAGTTTGGCAAGTTGCCCTGGAGCGAGTTGCTGACCCCGGCCATCGGCTATGCGAAAAACGGTTTCAAAGTGGCCGAGAAGCAGTACCAGTACCGCAACGATGCCCAAGGCATGTTCAAGACCGCGACCAACTTCAACGACTATTTCGGCAACATGAAAGTGGGCGAGGCATTCAAGCAGCCAGAACTGGCGCAGACCCTTGAGCGCATTGCCGATAAAGGGGTGAGCGAGTTCTACCAGGGCAAGACCGCTGAGCTGCTGGTAGCCCAGATGCAGGCTGACAAGGGCCTGATCACCCAGCAAGACCTTCGGGACTACAAGGCCGTATGGCGTGAACCGATGGCCCTGAGCTGGCGCGGCAATGTGGTGTACACCGCGCCACCGCCAAGCTCCGGTGGCGTGGCCCTGGCCCAGCTACTGGGCATCAAGGAAGAGCGTGCGGCGGACTTCAAGGGGGTGGCGCACAACTCGGCGCAATACATCCACCTGCTGGCTGAAATCGAGAAGCGTGTGTTCGCCGACCGCGCCGACTACCTCGGTGACCCTGCCTTTACCAAGGTGCCGGTTGACCAACTGATTGCCAAGGACTACCTGGCCAAGCGGGCAAGCCAGGTCAACCCGAACGCCATCTCTGACACCGACAAGGTCAAGCCGGGGCTGGAGCCGCACCAGACCACTCACTTCTCGATCGTCGACAAGCAAGGCAATGCGGTGAGCAACACTTACACCCTCAACCTCGACTACGGCAGCGGGGTGGTGGTCAAGGGCGCCGGCTTCCTGCTCAACGACGAGATGGACGACTTCAGTGCCAAGCCTGGCGCCGCCAACGCCTTTGGCGTGGTCGGCGGTGACGCCAATGCCATCGAGCCAGGCAAGCGCATGCTGTCGTCCATGAGCCCGAGCCTGATGACCCGCGATGGCAAGGTGGTGCTGGTGATCGGTACCCCGGGCGGGTCGCGGATCTTCACCTCGATCTTCCAGGTGATGAACAACCTGTACGACTACGGTATGCCGCTGGATAAGGCCGTGGCGGCGCAGCGTGTGCATCATCAGTTGCTGCCCAAGGACACCGTCTATTTCGACAGCTATGCACCGCTCACCGGGGCGGTGGCGGATGACCTGAAGAAGATGGGCTATGTGCTGGAGGATCAGGGTTGGGAGATGGGCGATATCCAGGCCATCCGGGTGGACGGGGCGAAGCTGGAAACGGCTTCTGATCCGCGCGGGCGCGGAGTGGGGGTGGTCGTTAAGTAGCCTGTTTTCAGCTTTTTGGCTTTGTCGCCGGCATGCCGGCTCCCAGAAGTACCCCGCACGCCCAGGGGGCAGTGGGGTACCTTTGGGAGCAACTTGCTCAACCGTCTATACGTTGACGCACTTGCTGTGGAATCGGTGTGCCGGGGCCGACCACCGCGTTGCCTGCTTCGCGGGGCAAGCCCGCTCCCACATCGAGCTTGTGTGGCGCGAGATCGGGCGCTAACAGCATGTGGAATTCACACCCGGAACTGGCTGACCAACGTCTGCAAGTGCCCGCCCAGGCGCGCCAGTTCGACACTCGAAGCTGCCGTTTCATCACTGGCCGTCGCCGTCTGCTCGGACACATCTCGCACATTCAGAATGCTGCGGCTGATCTCTTCAGCCACCGCACTCTGCTGTTCGGCCGCTGCGGCAATCTGCTGGTTCATCGACTGGATACTCGACACCGTGCCAGTGATGTTCTCCAGCGAAGCCCCGGCCTTGCGTGCCAGTTCCACACTGCTGTCGGTCAGCGTGCGGCTACCCTGCATGGCGTTGGCCACCTGCTGAGTACCGTGCTGAAGGCTGGCAACCAGCTCTTCGATTTCCTCGGTGGACTTTTGCGTACGCTGGGCCAGGCCACGGACTTCGTCGGCGACCACGGCAAATCCACGGCCCGCCTCACCGGCACGGGCCGCCTCGATCGCGGCGTTGAGCGCCAGCAGGTTGGTCTGATCGGCCACCGACTTGATCACATCCATCACGCTGCCGATCTTCTGGCTCTCCTGCTGTAACAGGCTCATGGCTTCGGTTGAGCGGTGCACTTCTTCTGCCAGGCGCTCTATCTGGCTGATTGCTTCGCCAACCACGCGATCACCTGCGCGCGCCTCTTCGTCGGCACCGGTCGCCGCATGCGAAGCCTGTTCGGCGTTACGCGCCACTTCCTGAACGGTCGCGGCCATTTCGTGCATGGCCGTGGCGACCTGGTCGGTTTCGACCTTCTGGCTGTTGGCACCGGCACTGGTTTGCTCGGTTACCGCCGACAGCTCTTCGGCAGCGCTGGCGATTTGAGTGACGCCGTCGCGGATGCCGCTGATCAGCTCGCGCAGGGTCGTGCCCATACGGGCGATGCCTTGCTGCAGCACGCCGATTTCATCGCGGCGGGTCACGCGCATGTCGTGGGTGAGGTCACCACTGGCGATCTGCTCCACCGCGTGCAGGGTCTCGCGCAGTGGCCGGGTGATTTGCCGGGTGATGATGACCGCCGCCAGTACCCCGGCCAGCAGCGCCAGCAGCGTGGCGATGATCTGCAGATTACGGGCCTGGCTGCTTTCGGCGTTGCGACGCTCCAGCTGGATGTCGTACAGCGCATCGCTGCGCTTGACGATGTCGCTGCCCTGCACGGTCATTTCCGCACGGGCGACGGTGATATCGGCGATTGCATCGCGGAACTGACGCACGGCCTGGAGGTAGGCCTGTACCGACTGCTCAAATTGCTCCACGCGTGTGGTTTCGGCCGGCAACTGGCGCTTGAGGTTGTCGATTTCGACCAACGCCGCTTCGAGCTGGCGCAATGCCGCTTGTTCGTTGGCGGCCGAGTTGTCGGCGATGTAGCCACGCACGTCGATGCGCACCAACAGCAGCTGTTGGCGCACTTTACTGATCAGCTGGTATTGCGCCAGGCGCACGCTGTCCGGCTCGGGGCGGCCCATGACATCCTGGCTGAGGCTTTCCATGGCCTCGTCAGCCTTGCCTGCCGACGCACTCATCACGCCAAGGGCGGCCCGTGAGCTCTGATAGCCGGCACGCATCTTGTTAAGCGAAACCCGGTAGTCGCTGAGGGTTTGTCCCAGCGCGTTCAGCAGCTTGACGTTCTCTGGGCTCTTGAAGGTGCCGGCCAGGTACTCCTGCTGTTTGCTGAAAATGTCGAGCTTGGCCTGCGTGTTGGCGGCTGCGGCATCGTCGCCGTCGGCGATCATGTACTGCAGGCGCGCCACACGCAGGTCGGTCAGGTCTTTGTTGAGCTGACCGATGTCGCCCATCCAGTTGCTGCGGGCGATAAGGCTGCCCAGGCTAGTCCAGCCGGTCAGGGCCAGCAGGGCGGTAAGGATCAGCACCAGGCCGAAGCCCAGGCCGAGTTTGAGGTTTACGCTGATATTGGCGAACCAGCTGTTCATGCACGCTCTCCAGAAATGATTTCGCTTACTTGATCTTCGATCGCGAAGCGTTGTTATTCTGGATGCCCGCTGAATCGTGCAGGGGTTATCGGCAAGCAGGGGTGAAGCTGAAACGCTTTTTCAGCAATTTTTCGCCCTGTAAAAACGTTTGCTTTTTGCGGGTTCCGCCGCTTGCCGAACTTGCAGGTACCCTTACAAGCTGCGTGCACTGAAGGTGTCGCAACTGTTCACTTCACCTTTGGCGAACCCTGCCTTGAACCAACGTACCCGCTGCGCCGAGGTGCCATGGGTGAAGGAGTCAGGCACCACGCGCCCCTGGCCCTGCTGCTGCAGGCGGTCATCACCAATGGCATTGGCCGCATTCAACGCTTCCTCGACATCCCCCGGCTCAAGCCAGTTGAGGCGTTGCTGCGCCTGATAGGCCCACACACCGGCCAGGCAGTCGGCTTGCAGTTCCTGGCGCACCAACAGGCCATTGTCACCCTCCAGGCGTTGGCCGTTGCGGCGGGCCGCGTCGACCTTGGCCGAGACGCCGAGCAACGTCTGCACGTGGTGGCCGATTTCGTGGGCGATCACGTAGGCCTGGGCGAAATCACCGGCGGCGGCGAAACGGGTTTCCATTTCACGGAAGAACGACATGTCCAGGTAAACCCGCTGGTCCGCCGGGCAGTAGAACGGGCCGACCGCCGCCGAAGCGAAGCCGCAAGCGGAATTGACCTGGCCACTGAACAGCACCAGCTTGGGGTCGCGGTACTGCTTGCCAGCCTGGGAGAACAAGGCCTTCCACGTGTCTTCGGTATCGCCCAGGATCGAGGCGACGAACTGCGCCTGCTCGTCGTTGGCTGCGGGTGCCTTGTTGCCTGCACCACTGGGGGCCTGTTGCTGTTGCTCCATCTGGCCGGCGAGCTGGCCAAGTATCTGCAGCGGATCCTGGCCGGTGAGCCAGCCGATGCCGACGATGAGCAAAATGGCGCCGAGCCCGAGCCCTTTACCGCCACCAAAGCGCATACCGCCGCCGCCACCTTCGCCACGGGCATCGACTACGTTGTCGCTGCGCCGGCCTTTTCGCCATTCCATGAAATGCTCTCCAGGGCGTGAAACATGAAGACAAAGATTAGATCACCACGGGCAAACGTACTAATACATAACCATTTGGTTATGTATAGAGCGGCTGATTTCAATATTCATCCCCCGCGACCTATCTGAAACTGCAAGTCCGCCTGCCACGCACAGGCGTTCTGATAATTCCAAGAGAGGAAAACGGCATGCCCGCCCAGGACAACAGCCGCTTCGTGATCCGTGATCGCAATTGGCACCCCAAGGCGCTGACCCCCGACTACAAGACGTCCATTGCCCGCTCGCCGCGCCAGGCACTGGTCAGCATCCCGCAGTCGATCAGCGAAACCACCGGCCCCGACTTTTCCCACCTGGGCTTCGGTGCCCATGACCATGACCTGCTGCTTAATTTCAACAACGGTGGCCTGCCGATCGGTGAACGCATCATCGTTGCCGGTCGTGTGGTCGATCAATACGGTAAACCGGTGCCCAACACCCTGGTTGAAATGTGGCAGGCCAATGCCGGTGGCCGCTACCGGCACAAGAACGACCGCTACCTGGCACCGCTTGACCCGAATTTTGGCGGTGTCGGCCGCTGCCTGACCGACCGCGACGGCTACTACAGCTTCCGTACCATCAAGCCCGGCCCGTACCCTTGGCGCAATGGCCCCAACGACTGGCGCCCGGCACATATCCACTTCGCCATCAGCGGCCCGTCGATCGCCACCAAGCTGATTACCCAGCTGTATTTCGAGGGTGATCCGCTGATCCCGATGTGCCCGATCGTTAAGTCGATCGCCAACCCTGAAGCGGTGCAGCAGCTGATCGCCAAGCTCGACATGGGCAGCGCCAACCCCATGGACTGCTTGGCTTATCGCTTCGACATCGTGCTGCGCGGCCAGCGCAAGACACACTTCGAGAACTGCTGAGGACCCTCGCCATGCCAATCGAACTGCTGCCCGAAACGCCTTCGCAGACTGCTGGCCCCTACGTGCACATCGGCCTGGCCTTGGAAGCGGCCGGCAACCCGACCCGAGATCAGGAAATCTGGAACCGCCTGGCCAAGCCGGACGCACCAGGCGAGCACATTGTGTTGATCGGCCACGTGTATGACGGCAACGGCCACCTGGTGCGCGATTCATTCCTTGAGATCTGGCAGGCCGACGCGGATGGCCACTACCAGGACGCCTACAACCTGGAAAACGCCTTCAACAGCTTCGGCCGCACCGCCACCACCTTCGATGCCGGTGAATGGACCGTGCATACGGTCAAACCCGGCGTGGTGAAGAACGCTGCCGGTGTGCCCATGGCGCCGCACATCAACCTCAGCTTGTTTGCACGCGGCATCAACATCCACCTGCACACGCGTCTGTATTTCGATGACGAGGCACAGGCCAACGCCCAGTGCCCAGTGCTCAACCTGATCGAGCAGCCGCAGCGCCGTGAGACCTTGATTGCCAAGCGATGTGAAGTGGATGGGAAGACGGCGTATCGCTTCGATATCCGCATCCAGGGGGAAGGGGAGACGGTGTTCTTCGACTTCTGAGTCAATTGAGGCCGCTTCCACAGGTCACCAGCGTTCTCAACAACGCTGGCGCATCCTGTGGGAGGGCCTTTCCCGGCGAATGGGCTGCACGGCAGCCCCCCGCAACCCGAAGATCAGCGCCGAACCAGCAATACCCCACTCTCCATGTGGTGGGTATAGGGGAACTGGTCGAATAACGCGCAACGCTCGATTCGATGGGTATCCTGCAATTGCTCGATATTCGCCGCCAGTGTTTCCGGGTTGCACGAGATATACAGAATCCGCTCAAAGCGCCGTGTCAGCTCGCAGGTGTCAGGGTCCATGCCTGCACGCGGCGGGTCGACGAATACGGTACCGAACGCGTAGCTTTTCAGGTCGATGCCTTCCAGCCGGCGGAACGGGCGCACGTCGTTCAGCGCCTGGGTCAGCTCTTCGGCCGACAGGCGCACCAACCGCACGTTATCCACAGCGTTTTCGTCAAGGTTGCTCAGCGCGGCATTGACCGACGTCTTGCTGATTTCCGTGGCCAGCACCTGGCGTACGCGGGTAGCCAGTGGCAAGGTGAAGTTGCCGTTACCGCAGTACAGCTCCAGCAGGTCGTCATCACGCTCACCGATGGCGTCGAACGCCCAGCTGAGCATCTTCTGGTTGACCGCGCCATTGGGTTGGGTGAAGGCGCCTTCCGGCTGGCGGTAGCTGAATACGCGGCCAGCCACGTCGAGTTTTTCCACCGCGTAATCGCGCCCGATCACCAGGCGCTTGCCTTTGGATCGGCCGATCAGGCTTACCCCCAATTCCTCGGCCAGCTGCCGCGCTACCACTTCCCATGCCTCGTCCAGCGGGCGGTGGTAGCACATCGTGACCATCGCGTCGCCGGCCAGGGTGGTGAGAAACTCTACCTGGAACAGACGATTGCTCAGCGCCTCGCTGGCTTGCCAGGCCGCCTTCAGGCGGGGCATCAGTGCATTGATGCGCTCGCTGGCGATGGGAAAGTCCTCGATCAGGATGGCCTTATGCTTCTCACCCGGGGCGAACATCGCATAGTGGCGCTGGCCGTCTTCACGCCACAGGCGGAACTCGGCACGCAGGCGGTAGTGCTCGCGCGGCGAGTCGAAAACGGCCGGCTCCGGCGCACCAAAGGGGGCCAGCAGCTCGCGCAGGCGGGCAACCTTGGCCTGCAGTTGCGCGTCATAGGTGGAGGGGTCGAAAACAGCACTCATGCGTTGAACCAGCCCAGCTTGATGACGAACAGGATGGAAAGGATCACCAAGGCCGGGTTCAGGTCGCGGTGGCGGCCGGAGATCAGCTTGACGGCAGTCCAGGCAATGAAGCCGAACGCAATGCCGTTGGCAATCGAATAGGTCAGCGGCATGGCCAGGGCGGTCACCACCACGGGTGCGGCCTCAGTTACATCATCCCAGTTTATTTCCGCCAGGCCCGAGGCCATCAGTACCGCGACGAACAGCAGCGCCGGGGCGGTGGCGAAGGCTGGCACGCTACCGGCCAGCGGGGCGAAGAACAACGCCAGCAGGAACAACACGGCGACCACGATGGCCGTCAAGCCGGTACGGCCACCGGCACTCACGCCTGCGGCAGACTCGATGTAGCTGGTTGTGGTCGAGGTGCCCAGCAGCGAGCCGGCCATGGCGGCGGTGCTGTCGGCGATCAGGGCGCGGCCCATCTTTGGCATGTGGCCGTCCTTGCCCATCAGCCCGGCGCGTTTGGCCACGCCGATCAGGGTGCCCGAGTTGTCGAACAGGTCGACGAACAGGAAGGCGAAGATCACGCTCACCAGGCCCACATCGAGGGCACCGGCGATGTCCAGCTGGAGGAAAGTCGGTGCCAGCGACGGCGGCATGGAGACGATGCCGCCGAATGGCGTCACGCCCATCACGATCGAGGCGACCGTGACCGCCAGAATGCCGATCAGCACCGCACCGCGCACCTTCAGCGATTCGAGCCCGACGATCAGGAAGAAGCCCAGCGTGGCCAGGATCGGTGCGGGCTGCTTGAGGTCGCCCAAGCCCACCAGGGTGGCCGGGTTATCGACGACGATGCCGGCGTTGTGCAGGGCGATGAACGCCAGGAACAAGCCGATGCCCGCCGCGATGGCCGAGCGAAGCGGCAGCGGGATGCTGTTCACAATCCATTCGCGGATGCGGAAAATCGACAGCAGGAAGAACATCACGGCCGAGAGGAACACCGCACCCAGTGCGACCTGCCAGGTGTGGCCCATGTGCAGGACCACCGTGTAGGTGAAGAACGCGTTCAGGCCCATGCCCGGCGCCAGGGCAATCGGGTAGTTGGCGATCAGGCCCATGGTCGCTGAGCCGATGGCCGCAGCCAGGCAGGTGGCGACGAAGATCGCCCCTTTGTCCATGCCGGTCTCGCCGAGGATGCTCGGGTTGACGAACAGGATGTAGGCCATGGCCAGGAAGGTAGTGACGCCCGCGAGTATCTCGGTGCGCACGTTGGTGTTGTGTGCTCTTAGTTGAAACAGCCTTTCCAGCATGCCCGCTCCCCAAGGCGCCCCCGGCGCCGTGAATGTATCGACCCCATCAGCAAAGCACAGACCGTACCGGTTGCCGTGGTTTTGTGTGGGGAGGAAAAAAGCCGCGCATCATACCAGCATGGCTGGCGGGGGCCTATGGCCGTTGGGGAATGGACGTTGAGTGCGTCCATCCGGCCCCATCCGCGGCTTTTCGGCGACAGGGCCCTCGAGTCGGCACGTTACCCGTTGTGCAAGCGGTCCCGCTTGGCCAGCGTAGGGAACAGTTTTATCCACACCCCCGTCACCACCAATGTGCCCACACCGCCGAGCACCACGGCTGGCACTGTGCCAAACCAGTGCGCTGTGACCCCGGATTCGAACTCGCCGAGCTGATTCGAGGCACCGATGAACAGGCCGTTCACCGCGCTCACCCGGCCACGCATCTCGTCCGGCGTTTCCAGTTGCACGAAGGCGCCGCGGATCACCATGCTGATCATGTCCGCCGCGCCCAGCACCACCAGCACCGCCAGCGAGAACCAGAACGAAGTTGACAGGCCGAAGGCGATGGTCGCTACGCCGAAGACGCCGACCGCGGTGAACATGGTACGGCCGACTTTGCGCTGTACCGGGAAGCGTGCCAGCCACACCGACATCAGCAATGCCCCCACTGCCGGTGCCGAACGCAGCAGGCCCAGGCCCCAGGGGCCGGTGAGCAGGATGTCCTTGGCGAACACCGGCAGCAGCGCAGTGGCACCGCCCAACAGCACGGCGAACAGATCGAGCGAAATTGCTCCGAGGATATCGGGTCGGCTGCGGATGAAACGGATTCCGGCCAGCAGCGACTCCAGGTTGGCGCGCCCGCGCTGGGGAACCTGCTGGCGCGAATCCAGGCTCAGCATCAGCAGGCAGGCAATGGCGTACAGAGCCACCGTAGGGCCATACACCCAGATACTGCCGAAAGCATACAGAAAGCCGCCCACGGCGGGCGCGACGATGGTCGCTGCCTGGGTAGCCGAGGCCGAGGCCGCCACTGCCCGTGGAAACAGCCCGGCGGGGACCACGTTGGGCAACAGCGCCTGGGTGGCGGGCATCTCGAACGAGCGGGTAGCGCCCAACAGGAAAGCCAGGGCGAAGATCAGCTCGCGGCTGACGTTGTCGGTGGCGCTGCCCAGCGCCAGCACCAGGGCGATCAGGCCCTGCAGCGTCTGGCACAGGGCCGCGACCTTGCGCCGGTCATAGCGGTCGGCTACATGCCCGGTGTGCAGCATGAACAGTACCCGTGGCGCAAACTCGACCAGGCCGACCAGGCCCAGGTCAAGCACGTTGCCGGTGAGTTGGTAGAGGTGCCAGCCAATGGCCACGGTCAGCATCTGAAAGCCGCTGGCGGTGAAAACACGGGCCAGCCAGAAGGCCATGAAAGGGCGGTGGTGACGCAACAACTGCGGTGTGGAATCGGACATCGGAAGCTGTGGCCTCGGCGCAGTAGAGGGGCCGGAAGATTATCATCTGTTTGTAACAAGCAGTTACTGTTTGCCCTGTTCGGCACTTTTTCGCGCGTTATTGAAGAGGGTGAGACAACGGGTCACGCGGCATTCAACCACACGGCCCGGCAGGCCATTCACGACTATGCTTCCTAGCATTCGTTGATCTGGATCAATCGTTCCAGACGCAACGAATAGGCCTTTGGGCCCAATTCCCTGCGATTGCACAGAACAATTCCAACGCAGCGCACTCGATTAACGTGGGGGCAGCAGGCGTGACGGCCATGGGCCCAAACGCCGGATTATCTGAAGAGGAAGCACTATGTTCGGTTTAGAGGCCCTAGATCTCGCCCGAATCCAGTTTGCGTTTACCGTGTCCTTTCACATTTTGTTCCCGGCCATCACCATTGGCCTGGCGAGCTACCTGGCCGTCCTCGAAGGCCTTTGGCTGAGGAGCCACAACCAGGTCTACCGTGACCTTTACCACTTCTGGTCGAAGATCTTCGCCGTCAACTTCGGCATGGGTGTGGTTTCCGGCCTGGTCATGGCCTATCAGTTCGGCACCAACTGGAGCCGTTTTTCCGACTTCGCCGGTGCGGTCACAGGCCCCTTGCTCACCTACGAGGTGCTGACCGCCTTCTTCCTCGAGGCGGGGTTCCTGGGGGTCATGCTGTTTGGCTGGAACCGCGTGGGCCGTGGCCTGCACTTCTTCGCCACGGTAATGGTGGCCATTGGCACCTTGGTGTCGACCTTCTGGATCCTGGCGTCCAACAGCTGGATGCAAACCCCGCAAGGCCACGAAATCATCGACGGCCGCGTGGTGCCGGTGGATTGGCTGGCAGTGATCTTCAACCCGTCGTTCCCCTACCGGTTGATGCACATGGCCACCGCCGCGTTCGTCGCCACGGCGTTCTTCGTCGGGGCCTCGGCGGCATGGCACCTGCTGCGTGGGCGTGACAACCCGGCAGTGCGCAAGATGCTCTCGATGGCCATGTGGATGGCTTTGGTGGTTGCCCCGATCCAGGCTGTAATCGGCGACTTCCACGGCCTCAATACGCTCAAGCACCAGCCGGTGAAAATCGCCGCTATCGAAGGCCATTGGGAAAACGTCCCTGGCGAACCTACCCCGTTGATCCTGTTCGGCCTCCCCGACATGAAGGCCGAGACCACCCGCTTCAAGGTTGAGATCCCGGCGCTCGGCAGCCTGATTCTCACCCACAGCCTGGACAAGCAGGTGCCGGCAATGAAGGAGTTCCCGCCCGAGGACCGGCCCAACTCGACCATTGTCTTCTGGTCGTTCCGGGTCATGGTCGGGCTTGGGTTCCTGATGATCTTCGTCGGCCTGTGGAGCCTGTGGCTGCGCAAGCGCGGCACGCTCTACAGCTCACGGCCGTTCCTGTACCTGACCCTGTGGATGGGGCCGTCCGGCCTGATTGCCATCCTGGCAGGCTGGTTCACCACCGAGATCGGCCGCCAGCCGTGGGTGGTCTATGGCCTGATGCGCACTTCGGAGGGGGTTTCCAACCATAGCTACACCCAGCTCGGCTTCACCTTGGTGGCGTTCGTGGTGGTGTACTTCGCCCTGTTTGGCACCGGCCTGGGCTACATGATGCGCCTGGTGCGCAAAGGGCCGAAGACGGGTGAGGGCGATGAGCATACACCGGGTGGCCCCGGCCAGAAACGCACACCGGCACGTCCGCTGTCTGCCGCCGATGATGGCCGTGAGGCCACCACTGCCAGCCTGAGCAAGGAGAACTGAGTCATGGGCATCGACCTTCCGCTGATCTGGGCCGTGATCATTATCTTCGGCGTCATGATGTACGTGGTGATGGATGGTTTCGACCTGGGAATCGGCATGCTCTTCCCCTTCGTCAAGGGCGAGCAGGACCGTGATGTGATGATGAACACCGTCGCCCCCGTATGGGACGGTAACGAAACCTGGCTGATCCTCGGCGGTGCCGGCCTGTTCGGGGCCTTCCCGTTGGCCTATTCGGTGGTACTCGAGGCGCTGTACCTGCCGTTGATTCTGATGCTGATCGGCTTGATCTTTCGCGGCGTGGCCTTCGAGTTCCGCTTCAAGGCCAAGGCCGACAAGCGCCATATCTGGGACAAGGCATTCATCTGGGGGTCGCTGGTCGCGACGTTTTTCCAGGGCGTTGCACTGGGCGCGTTCATCGAAGGCTTCAAGGTGGTCGACCGCCACTTCGTTGGTGGCACGCTCGACTGGCTGACCCCGTTCAGCCTGTTCAGTGGCCTGGGGTTGATCGTTGCCTATACCCTGCTGGGTTGTACTTGGTTGATCATGAAGACCGAGGGGCCGCTGCAACAGCAGATGCATGACCTGGCCAAGCCGCTGGCGCTAGTACTGCTGGTGGTGATCGGCATAGTCAGCCTGTGGACGCCGATCGCCTATCCGCAGATCGCCGACCGCTGGTTCAGCATGCCCAACCTGATCTGGTTCATGCCAGTGCCGCTGCTGGTGCTGGTGACCTTCTACGGGTTGCTCAAGGCCGTGGCCCGCAATGCCCATTACACCCCGTTCCTGCTCACCTTGGTGTTGATCTTCCTCGGCTATAGCGGCCTGGGCATCAGCCTGTGGCCAAACATCATCCCGCCGTCGATCTCGATCTGGGAGGCGGCCGCACCGCCGCAGAGCCAAGGCTTCATGCTGGTGGGCACATTGTTCATCCTGCCGTTCATCCTTGGGTATACCTTCTGGAGTTACTACGTATTCCGCGGCAAGGTGACCCACGAAGACGGCTATCACTAGGAGGGGCGCATGATGACTGGCAAACATGGCCTTGAAGAGAAAAAGCCATTCTGGCAGCGGTTGGGCTGGCTGCTGCTGATCTGGGCGATGAGCGTGGCGGCACTGGGTGTGGCTGCCTGGGTGATGCGCCTGTTCATGGGCGCGGCCGGGCTCACTACCCATTGACCGAGGCGCTGCAAGGCCGCCGCTGAAGGTAGGCGGCCTTGTGGGGTGAAGGGCCGCAGCGCGGCCCCGACCTCTACTTGCGGGCTTTGAGAATGACGAACTTTGGCGTCGCCGCCACCTGTTCGACGCCCCGGAACAGCCTTGCCAGCTTGCTGTGGTAACCCAGGTGACGGTTGCCGACGATGTACAGCGCGCCGCCCACCACCAGCGCCTCACGCGCTTGCTGGAACATGCGCCAGGCGAGGAAGTCGCCGACCACTTGCTGTTGGTGGAACGGCGGGTTGCACAGCACTACATCCAGCGACTGCTTTTCTACCCCCGCCAGGCCATCACCCGCCAAAACGCTTACCGCACGGTCGCCCAATGCGGCCTGCCAGTTTTCCTGCGCCGACTGCACCGCCATGTACGATTCGTCCACCAGCATGTAATGAGCATCGGGGTTGGCCAGCGCACTGGCGATGGCCAGCACGCCATTGCCACACCCCAGGTCGGCAACACGTGCGTTGCCCAGGTTTCGGGGCAGGTGCGGGAGAAACGCGCGGGTGCCGATGTCCAGGCCTTCGCGGCAGAACACGTTGGCATGGTTGAGCAGTTCCAGTGGCGGTGAGTCCAGCAGGTAGCGGGTGGGGTAGGGCGAACGTGCGGCAGGGCGCTGTTCGACGGTGGCTGTCAGCAGCCGCGCCTTTTTTTGCGCCAGCGACGCCTGCACCGGGCCGATGTATTTCTCCAGCAGATCACCGGCGGCCCGCGGCAGGTGCTTGATCATTGCTGCAGCGATGACCTGAGCGCCAGGGGCCAGGTGGCATTGCAGGCGGATCAGTTGTTCTTCAAGCAGTGCCAAGGTCTTGGGAACCCGCACCAGGACCCGATCGAAGGTGCCTTGCCACTGCTCGCTGGCGGGCACGAAAGGTACGCTGTCGAAGGCCATGCCGTTGCGCGCGAGGTTTTTTTCGAGGGCCAGGTGAGCCAGGTAAGAGTCACCACTGCTGCATACCGAAAGGTGGCCGACCAGGCTGGCGGCCAAGGCACCAAAGCTGTCGTTGAGCACCAGAACTCGGCTTGCTTTGGCCAACTGCTGCGCATGCAACTGTTCGAGCAGGTACTCATCGGCGGCATCGAAGGCTTGCAGCGGGTCGTTGGCCTGGTCCGGTTGGCGGATCAGGTCGAGTTCGGCGTAAGGGGTGGTCAACAGGGGCATGGCGTCTGGCTCGGGTACGGATCTGCCCACAGCGGATCGCCATGAGCTTTGGTACGCGATTCTACAGCGCTTTGCCGAAGGTCGCAGGCATGGCTATTGATCGATCAGGCCACGCATCATGGCAATGGCGATGGCGCCCGCTTTGTTGGAGGCGTTGGTCTTGGTGATGACACTGCGGATGTGGAAGTTCACGGTGCTTTGCGAGAGGGACAAGATGCAGGCCACATCGGCGGCTGTCTTGCCGGCGGCTGACCATCGAAGGACCTCGAGTTCCCGCTCGCTCATCTTCGGGTGGGGCAGGCTGAGTTTGGCCAGGTGGTACTGACAAACGATGTCGTGCAGCGTGTGGCACAACCACTGTACCCGACCGGCCTTTTCGTAGAGCTCGGCGATGCTTACCTCGCCTGCGGGCCTTGCGACACTGACCTGGCTTTCGTTGTGCTGAAGATCGTGCAGCGACTGTGTCCAGCCGTGGCGCAAGCCATGCAGGCACGCTTGTTCGCGATATTGCGGGGCTTCGCGGTACAGCTCGTCGGTCCACAGCACCGGCGTGGTCGAGCTGTGGCTTCTGGTTGCGGCGAGGTCCTGTTTGTAGAACTCATCGCGCTGATAGCGTTCGATCCAGGCTTTCGAATAATTACTGTAGAGGTAGAGCTTGGGGGCTTGAGCGGCGAGCTGGATACGAATCTTCAGTCCCAGGAATTCCATACCTAGATCCTGCACCAAGTGTACTGCGAGGTCGAAGGCTCTCTGGGGTGTTCGCTCGCTGGTCAAGCTGTGCAGGTATTCGTGATTCCAATGAGGCATATATCACCTTCCCTCGGGCCCGGATCCAATCTGTACGGGATGAGTTTAGAAAAGACTGAGTGCAGAGTTGGGTCTTTTCGTTATAGATGCCATGATTTTTTATGATATATGCGCGATCATGTTGCGTTATCCCCACACACCAGCGGTTTTTATCCACGCCACTTTGCGCGACACTGGGCGCATGCAATTTATGGAGCCCGTCATGACCGCCAGTGCCGAAAAATTTACCCGCCAGACCCTGCTCGACGTCCAGCCACTCACGCCGAACCTGTTCAGCCTGCGGGTTACCCGTGACGCCGGGTTTCGCTTTCGGGCCGGCCAGTTCGCCCGGCTTGGTGTGACCAAGGCCGATGGCAGTGTGGTGTGGCGTGCCTATTCGATGGTCAGTGCGCCACATGACGAGTTTCTCGACTTCTTTTCCATCGTGGTACCGGGCGGGGAGTTCACCAGCGAGCTGAGCCGTCTGGGCGAGGGCGATACCCTGCTGATCGACCGCCAGGCATTTGGGTTCCTGACCCTCGATCGTTTCGTCGGTGGGCGCGACCTCTGGCTGTTGGCGACCGGTACTGGCATAGCCCCTTTCATGTCGATCCTGCAGGACTTCGAGGCCTGGGAGCGTTTTGACAGCATCAAGCTGGTGTACTCGGTCCGCGAGGCGAAGGAGCTGGCGTATCTGGATGATATCGCCGGGCTGGAGCAGCGTGACTACCTGGCCGAGTTCGCAGGCAAGTTGCAGTTCATACCGGTGGTCACGCGTGAGCAGCACCCAGGTGCCCTGAATGCACGCATTACCACGTTGATCGAAAATGGCGAACTGGAGAAGGCCGCAGGGTTGGAACTGTCGCCTGAGCATTCTCGAATCATGCTCTGTGGCAACCCTGAGATGATCGATGAGACCCGCAAGGTGCTCAAGGCCCGTGACCTGCAACTGAGCCTGAGCAAGCGGCCCGGGCAGGTGGCGGTGGAAAACTACTGGTAGCCGCACGCTGCAAGCTGTAAGCAGGCGCCGTGTTCGGCTTTGCTTGCAGCTTGCAGCGGCGCATGCCGTCAGGGCAGGCGATTCTGGTGTTGCGTCTTGAGCAGGTCGCGAATCTCGGTAAGCAGGGTTTCTTCAGGGGTGGGTACGGGTGGAGCGCTAGGTGCCACCGCCTCCTCACGCTTCAGGCGGTTGATCGCCTTCACGCCCATGAAGATGGCGAAGGCCACGATCAGGAAGTCGATCACGGTCTGGATGAACTTGCCGTAGGCCAGTACCACGGCCGGGACGTCCCCTTCGGCCGCTTTCAACGTGATGGCCAGGTCGCTGAAATCCACACCACCGATCAGCAGCCCCAATGGCGGCATGACCACGTCACCGACGAAAGAAGAGACGATCTTGCCGAATGCGGCGCCGATAATGATACCGACTGCCATGTCGACGACATTTCCCTTGACCGCGAAGGCCTTGAACTCACTGATCATTCCCATGTTTCGATTCCTTTGTAACAAATGGTGAGGTTAACGCAGTGTAAGCCACTAAAACGCTTCATGCGTTGTGTTCAGGGCTACTGACTGCGGTTAGAACGAATAGTTTTGTCGCATCCCGAGGCGTTCGAGACACGTCTGGCTCGGCTATCATGGCAGTTTTTTTCCAGGAGACCCTGCCCATGGCCAAGGCCAAGCGCTTGTATGGCTGCACCGAGTGTGGCGCGACCTTCCCCAAATGGGCTGGCCAGTGTGGTGAATGCGGGGCCTGGAACACCCTGGTCGAAACCATGATCGAAAGCGGTGGCGCAGCGGCGCCCAGCGGGCGTGCCGGCTGGACCGGGCAACAGGCGCAGATCAAGACCCTTGCTGAAGTCAGTGTCGAAGAGATTCCACGGTTCACCACCAGCAGCACCGAACTCGATCGTGTTCTGGGCGGCGGCCTGGTCGACGGCTCGGTCGTGCTGATTGGTGGCGACCCCGGCATCGGCAAGTCGACCATCCTGCTGCAGACCTTGTGCAACATTGCGGTGGGCATGCCGGCGTTGTACGTCACGGGGGAGGAGTCACAGCAGCAGGTGGCCATGCGCTCCCGGCGCCTGGGCTTGCCCCAGGACCAGCTTAAGGTGATGACAGAAACCTGTATCGAAACCATCATCGCCACGGCGCGGCAGGAAAAACCGCGGGTCATGGTCATCGACTCGATCCAGACCATCTTTACCGAGCAGTTGCAGTCCGCGCCCGGCGGTGTAGCCCAGGTGCGCGAAAGCACGGCGTTGCTGGTGCGTTATGCCAAGCAGAGCGGCACAGCGATCTTCCTCGTCGGCCACGTCACCAAGGAGGGGTCGCTGGCCGGGCCACGTGTGCTGGAGCACATGGTCGACACCGTGTTGTATTTCGAGGGCGAGTCCGATGGCCGTCTGCGCCTGCTGCGTGCGGTAAAAAACCGCTTTGGTGCGGTCAACGAGCTGGGTGTGTTCGGGATGACCGACCGTGGCCTGAAAGAGGTGTCCAACCCATCGGCGATCTTCCTCAACCGCACCCAGGAAGAAGTGCCCGGCAGTGTGGTCATGGCCACCTGGGAAGGCACTCGGCCGATGCTGGTGGAGGTACAGGCGCTGGTCGATGACAGCCACCTGGCCAACCCGCGGCGGGTCACCCTGGGCCTGGATCAGAATCGCCTGGCCATGCTTTTGGCGGTGCTGCACCGCCATGGTGGGATTCCCACCCACGACCAGGACGTGTTCCTCAACGTGGTCGGTGGCGTGAAAGTGCTCGAGACCGCCTCGGACCTGGCCTTGCTGGCGGCAGTGATGTCCAGTTTGCGTAACCGGCCGCTGGCCCACGGGCTGTTGGTGTTTGGTGAGATTGGCCTGTCCGGGGAGGTGCGGCCAGTGCCCAGTGGCCAGGAGCGCCTCAAGGAGGCGGCCAAGCATGGCTTCAAGCGGGCCATCGTGCCCAAGGGCAATGCGCCGAAGGAGCCGCCGGTGGGGTTGCAGGTGATCGCGGTGACCCGGCTGGAGCAGGCCCTGGATGCTCTGTTCGAGTAAGGGTTGCCTCTACCGGCCCTCTCGCCGGTGCAGGTAAACAAAAAAGGGAGCCGACGATGCGCATCGGCTCCCTCCACGTCACGCCTCAGTCAGCAGTCAATGCTCGGCAACCGGCGTACGCCTGGGCGCCGCATTACCCTGTTCGTCCAGTTCCAGCACGGGCACCTCAACGCCATCGGCATCGAACAGCTTGCCATCCTTGAAGTAGTCCCCATCCCTCAGTGCTGAGATGTCCGAATACTGGATCGTGCGCTCGTAGGCTGCGGCGAACACCGACTGCTGATCCGAGTTGCCAGCAGTGAAGTGGTTGAAGATCAGGTTCAGCAGGATGGCCATGATCGCCGAGGAGCTGATGCCTGAGTGAAAGATGGTTTCGAACCAGTTCGGGAAGTGGTGGTAGAAGTTCGGTGCGGCAATCGGGATCATGCCAAAGCCCAGCGAGGCGGCAACGATGATCAGGTTGACGTTGTTCTTGTAGTTGACCTTTGACAGCGTGCGGATACCGCTGGCGGCCACGGTGCCGAACAGGACGATGCCCGCCCCACCCAGCACCGGCGTAGGCACTGCGGCAATCACTCGACCCATGACCGGCAACAGGCCGAGCACCACCAGGATCACGCCACCGGTGGCCACCACATAGCGGCTCTTGACGCCGGTCACGGCCACCAGGCCGACGTTCTGGGCGAAGGCGCTTTGGGTGAAGGAGCCGAAGATCGGCGCCAGGATGCTCGATGCCATGTCGGCGCGCAGGCCGTTGCCCAGGCGCTTGGAGTCGACCTTGGTTTCGATGATTTCACCCACGGCAAGAATGTCGGCGGACGTTTCTACCAGGGTCACCATGATCACGATGCACATCGACAGAATGGCCGCGATGTGGAAGGTCGGCATACCGAAGTGGAACGGCGTGGGGAAGGCCAGCATCGGGCCTTCGGCAACCTTGCTGAAGTCGGTCATGGCCAGCGCCCAGGCGATCAGCGTACCGAACACCATGGCCAGCAGAATCGACAGCCGTGAAATGGTCGCGCTGCCCAGTTTGCTCAGCAGCAGCACGATGGCGAAGGTCAGCGCCGCCAGGCCGATGTTGGCCACGCTGCCGAATTCTGGCGAAGCACTGTTGCCGCCCATCACCCAGCGTGCGGCCACCGGCATCAAGGTCAGGCCAATGGTGGTGATGACGATGCCGGTTACCAACGGTGGGAAGAACCTGGTGATGCGCGAGAACACCGGCGTGATCAAAAAACCAGTCAGCGAGGCCGCCATCACCGCACCCAGCACACCTGGCAAGCCACCGCCGCCTTCACTGCTGAGGATCGCCCCCATGGTCGCCACGCCTGCGAACGACACGCCTTGTACCAGCGGCAACTGACAACCGAAGAAAGGCAGGCCGAGGGTTTGCAGCAGCGTTGCCAGGCCACCGGCAAACAGCGACGCGGCGATCAGCATACCGATTTCGGCACCGTTCAGGCCCGCGGCCTGCCCCAGAATCAGGGGTACCGCGACGATCCCTCCATACATGGTCAGCACATGCTGCAGACCATAAGCCAGGTTGGCGCCAAGGCCGAGATTTTCGTCCTCGGGGCGCTTGGCGGGAGACGTGCTAGGGGACGTAGTCATTGAGCAGGCTCTCTGTTTATTGTTGTGCCGCTACTGTAGACACTTCCGACAAATGATTGCCACAACAATTGTATACAATATTTTGATCGGAGCGCGAACAAGCAGGCTTGTGGCGTGTGCAAGAACACAATGCAGATCGCGTACCAAGTCGACAGAGGCTGTGTTAGAGGGGTGTGTACAAAGTCTGGCTACCCAGCCACAAAGCTGTCTGGGTAGACAGGAAACGAAAGGTGGGAAAACTATTAGCTAGCTAAGAGATCCCATTATTCGATGAGTTCGCGCAACTCGCGCATCATTTCGGTGCTGTCGGCCACGTTCAATTCCACAAGACGGTGCAAATGGCTCATCGATTCGATATCGATGTAGAGGCAGACGAACCCCAACCGCGTGGGTTCTTCATGGCGCAGTTCGACCTGCATCTGCACCCGCACAGCGTGATCCAGGTGAATGATGGCGTCGAAATCCTGGGTCAGGTCTGCACCCCAGGGCTCCGGACGCTCGATCAACAGGCCTTTGAGCGACAGGTCGAGCAGGTTGACCGGCCAGCGGCGGTCGCCCTGGCGCAGTTCGGTGGGGGCGTCGAAGGCTATGCGTTGGAAACGTCGGCGTTCGTCATGATCGCTCATGGGCGGATCCTCGAGTGACATCCTGACTATAGTTAGGGTGTGTGCATCAGGTACCGCGATCTAGCCGCAGAGGCTCTAGACCAAAGCAAGTGTGGCAATGCGCCTTGACTGGCCCTAGACTCGATGGGCGGTCTTTTCCAATCCACCAGCTGGAAGTAAACCATGAACAACAATAATAGCCTGCTACGCCACATTCCGTGGCTGGCGCTGGCAGTCATAGGAGCCTGCGCGCTGGGTGTGGTTGCCCTGCGTCGCGGCGAGGCGATCAATGCCTTGTGGATCGTGGTCGCGTCGGTCGCCATCTACCTGGTCGCCTATCGCTACTACAGCCTGTTCATCGCCACCAAGGTGATGCAACTCGACCCCCGCCGAGCCACCCCCGCGGTGCTCAACAACGACGGTCTGGACTACGTCCCGACCAACAAGCACATTCTTTTCGGTCACCACTTCGCCGCCATCGCGGGCGCCGGCCCATTGGTCGGGCCTGTGCTCGCTGCGCAAATGGGCTACCTGCCCGGCACGCTCTGGCTGATCGCCGGTGTGGTGCTGGCGGGTGCGGTACAGGACTTCATGGTCCTGTTCCTGTCCACACGCCGTAACGGTCGCTCGCTGGGCGACATGGTGCGCGAGGAAATGGGCCGTATTCCTGGCACCATCGCCTTGTTCGGCTGCTTCCTGATCATGATCATCATCCTGGCGGTGCTGGCGCTGATCGTGGTCAAGGCCCTGGCCGAAAGCCCATGGGGTATGTTCACCGTGATGGCGACCATCCCGATCGCGATGTTCATGGGCATCTACATGCGCTATATCCGCCCGGGCCGCATCGGCGAGATCTCGATCGTGGGTGTGGTGCTGTTGCTGGGGTCTATCTGGCTGGGGGGCCAGATAGCCGCTGATCCGGTCTGGGGCCCGGCGTTCACCTTCACCGGCGTGCAGATCACCTGGATGCTCGTGGGTTATGGCTTTGTCGCTGCGGTGCTGCCGGTCTGGCTGGTCCTTGCGCCGCGTGACTACCTGTCGACCTTCCTCAAGATCGGCACCATCGTCGGCCTGGCCATCGGCATCCTGATCATCGCGCCAGAGCTGAAAATGCCCGCGCTGACCCAGTTCACCGATGGCACCGGGCCGGTCTGGAAGGGCACCCTGTTCCCGTTCCTGTTCATCACCATCGCCTGTGGCGCGGTGTCCGGCTTCCACGCGCTGATCTCCTCGGGGACCACGCCGAAGCTGCTGGACAACGAAACCAACGCCCGTTACATCGGCTACGGCGGCATGCTGATGGAATCGTTCGTCGCCATCATGGCCATGGTCGCTGCCTCGGTGATCGAACCGGGCGTGTACTTCGCCATGAACAGCCCGGCCGCAGTGGTGGGCGCCGACGTCGCGTCGGTGGCGCAAACGGTCAGCAGTTGGGGCTTCTTGATCACGCCCGAGCAGCTTGAAGCCGTGGCTCGCGATATCGGTGAGCACACCATTCTGGCGCGTGCCGGTGGTGCGCCGACCTTGGCGGTCGGTATTGCCCAGATCTTGCACCAGGTGCTGCCGGGTGAGAACACCATGGCGTTCTGGTACCACTTCGCGATCCTGTTCGAGGCGCTGTTCATCCTCACCGCAGTGGATGCCGGTACCCGTGCCGGCCGCTTCATGCTCCAGGATCTGCTGGGCAGCTTCGTACCGGCGCTCAAACGTACCGAGTCGTGGACGGCCAACCTGATTGGCACCGCAGGCTGCGTAGCGCTGTGGGGTTACCTGCTGTACCAGGGCGTGATCGACCCGCTGGGTGGCATCAACACCCTGTGGCCGCTGTTCGGCATCTCCAACCAGATGTTGGCCGGTATCGCCCTGATGCTGGGCACCGTGGTGCTGATCAAGATGAAGCGTCAACGCTACGTCTGGGTCACCCTGCTGCCGGCTGTGTGGCTGTTGATCTGCACCACCACCGCAGGCCTGATCAAACTGTTCGACCCGAACCCGGCGGTTGGCTTCCTGGCCCTGGCCAAGAAATACAGCACCGCGTTGGACGCCGGACAGGTACTGGCCCCGGCCAAGGACATCGGGCAGATGCAGCACGTGATCTTCAACGCCTACACCAACGCCGGCCTGACCGTGCTGTTCCTGGTGGTGGTGTTCAGTGTGCTGTTCTTCGCCGTCAAGGTCGGCTATGCCGCCCTCGGCCGCAAGGAACGCACCGACAAGGAAACCCCGTTCCAGGCCCTGCCTGACGCTTGAGAGGAATGCTGCGATGTTCAACGACCTGGGTCGACTGGGTAAGTACCTGGGGCAGGCAGCCCGCCTGATGGTCGGCATGCCCGACTACGACAACTATGTCGAGCACATGCAGACCAAGCACCCGGACAAGCCGGTGATGAGCTACGAGGCGTTCTTCCGCGAGCGCCAGGAAGCCCGTTACGGTGGCAAGTCCGGGCCTAAGTGCTGTTGAACCCTTAGCTTCAGGTTGTCCCGGCCTCATCGCCGGCACGCCGGCTGCCACCGATGCTCCCCAGGCCTTGAGGCCAGGGGGGCCTGTGGCAGCCGGCGTGTCGGCGATGAGGCCACCGTTTTTCCGCCCAGGAGAATTTCTGCGTGCACACCCCTATCCCTGTAACCGTCCTGACCGGCTTTCTCGGTGCCGGCAAGACGACCCTGCTCAAGTACATGCTCAAGGCCGAGCACGGCCTGAAAATTGCCGTGATCGAGAACGAGTTCAGTGAGGCGGGTATCGACAGCCAACTGCTGGGCGACGAGCCGGTGCAGGTCATGACCCTGGCCAACGGTTGTGTCTGCTGCAGTATCCATGGCGACCTGACCCGCGCCCTTTACCTGCTGCTCGAGCGCCTGGACGCTGGCGAGATCGCGTTCGACCGCCTGGTGATCGAATGCACCGGCCTGGCCGACCCCGCGCCGGTGGCGCAGACCTTCTTCATTGAAGAAGACCTGCGTGACCGCTACATCCTCGATGGCATCATCACCCTGGTCGATGCGGCTCACGCCGAGCTGCACCTGACCCAGACTATCGCCCAGGCCCAGGTAGGCTTTGCCGATCGCCTGCTGCTGAGCAAGACCGACCTGGTCGAGCCAGCCGCCGTGGCAGCGCTGCGCGAGCGCCTGGGGCGCATCAATGGCCGTGCAGCCATCGGCGTGGTCGAGCAGGGCCGTATCGACCTGGCCGAGCTGCTCGATGTGCGTGGTTTCAATCTCAACCCCGACCTGGGCGCCAACCTTAGGCCGGGCCTGCGCCCAGTGCTCAAGCCCGCCACGCCGGATCGTATTTCCACCTTGGTATTGCGCACCGAGGCCCCGCTGGACATCGACCGCCTCAGCGACTTCATGAATGCGCTGCTGGAAACCCACGGCAAGCAACTCTTGCGCTACAAGGGGGTGCTGAACATTGCCGGTGAAGACCGCCGTCTGGTGTTCCAGGGCGTGCTCAAGCTCTACGGCTTTGACTGGGATGCCGAATGGGCCGAGGGCGAAACGCGCGAAAGCGTGATGGTATTCATCGCCGATGATCTGCCCGAAGCTAAGATTCGGGCTGGGTTCGAGGCGCTGGCTGCGGGCTGAGCCGGTTCGGCGCCTGAGCCTCGAACCATTGCGGCCATGAACTGCGGTGGCGGCTTTGCTCCTCGATGCAAGGGATCAGCCGCTCGCTGAGCACCGTGGTTTGCTGCACGGCCTTGGCGGTGCGGTACTTGACGCTGTGGATGCATTCGCGGTCGCCGAACTCGCAGCGGTTGAGCTCGGTGCCGCCACAGGGGCCATTGGCCAGGCCTTTCGGGCAGGTTTCCGGGCAGATGTAGAGCGTGTCTTCCAGGCGGCAGCGGCCGCAGGTATCACAGCCCAGCAGCGGGCGTTTTACGCTGCGTTCCAGGCCATGTAGCAGGCGGGCGCCCCGCGCCGTGGCCCACAATGGTCGGCGCACGGCCCAGCCGAACGCCTGGCTCAGCCAGTTGCCGCGGCTGAACAGCAGGCCATGAAACCCGTGCAGCAGGTGATAGCGCAGTTTCTCCCTGCTGCTTGCACGGACGGTGGACTCACCCTGGCGCCAGGCCGCCTGCGGTGGATGAAAGCTTACCGCAGGCAGGCCCGGCATCTGCCAGCTTTCAGCCCAGGCGGGTGCCCACTGCTGCATTGAATGGATACGTGCCTGCCAATACTCAAGGCGCGCTTCCAGGTCCAGCAGTTGGTTGAGCGCGTGAACCCCCGACAGGTGCACCCCGGCATACCCCATCAACCGCACACCCATGATCTGCAGAGCCAGGCGGTCGACGCTGCGTGCCTGGGCGTAGGCCTTCGATACCGCCGTTTCGGCTTCGAGCATATCCCGCATCGACGGTGTCACGGTGACGCCGGCGACGTGATCAAGCATTGCCGCACGGCCATGGGTCAGGCTCATCAGGCATGCCAGCATCGGTTTCGGCGTGGCCTGGCGGCTCATCCAGTGCATGGCTTCCTGGTGCTTGTTGGCATCGAAACCCAATTGCAGGGTCAGGAAGTCAGCGCCTGCGGCGAGTTTTTTCTCGGCCTTGAAGTATTGCGCGCCGCCTTCTTCCTCACGGTATTTGAAAGGGTTGAGTGCGGCCCCGAGCAACCAGTGCGGGCACGCCTGGCGGGCGATTTGCAGGGCAGCGACCGACTCCAGGTAGCGTACCGGGCGTTGGCCGGGTTGGTGGCCGGGTAGACGGTCGCCGGTCAATAGCAAGAGCTGATCGAGGCCGGCGGCATCCATGCGTTGCAGCTGGGCAAGTAGGTGGTGGCGTTCGCGGTCCTTGCCAGAGAAGTGCGGCAGGGCAGGGAAGGGGCTGCTGAAACTGGAGAGCGCGTCCAACGGCGAAAGGTCCAGCGGGCTGCTGACGCGGTCCCCGACGGCCAGGGACATCGGCCAGCCGCACAGGTGCCCGCGGGCCATGATTGCTTCCATGGCGGCGAAGCGTTGCGCCGAGGGCTTGGGTACGAATTCCATGACGCAGACGAAGGTTTTGTCGCGTAGCGCCGATTTCAGCAGGCTCATGGCTGTGGGTTACCTGGGTTGTTCAGGGTGCCATTGTGCGGCAGGCCGTGGGTGGGGTCATGTCCGAGGGCGCAGCTTGCTGCTCTGAATGAGACACCTCGCAGGTTCTGCCCCGGCCCTGTCGCGGCTTGCCGACGACAGGGCCGATACTGGCCAGGTCAGGCCTGAATCAGCGCTCGATCGCCAATGCCACGCCCTGACCGCCGCCAATGCACAGCGTGGCCAGGCCTTTCTTGGCATCGCGCTTGATCATCTCGTGCAGCAGGGTCACCAGCACCCGGCACCCCGAAGCGCCAATGGGGTGGCCCAGGGCAATCGCCCCGCCGTTGACGTTGACCCGCTCAGCATCCCATTCCAGCGCCTTGCCAACCGCCAGGGCCTGTGCGGCGAACGCCTCGTTGGCCTCGATCAGGTCCAGGTCGGCCAGTTGCCAGCCGGCCTTGGCCAGGCAACGTTCGGTGGCCGATACGGGGCCAATGCCCATGATCGCCGGGTCGACGCCCGCGCTGGCATACGCTGCAATTTTCGCCAGCACCGGCAGCCCCAGGGCCTGGGCTTTGTTTGCGCTCATCAACAGCACGGCCGCCGCACCATCGCCCAGGCTGGAGGCGTTGCCTGCGGTGACGCTGCCATCTTTCTTGAACGCAGGACGCAGTTTGGCCAGGGAGTCGGCGGTGGTGTCCGGGCGTGGCTGCTCATCACGGTCGAAGACCTTGGGGTCACCTTTCTTTTGCGCCAGTACGATTGGCGTGATTTCGTCCTTGAAGCGTCCGGCTTCGATTGCGGCAACGGCCTTGCGTTGCGATTCGGCGGCAAAAGCATCCTGCTGCTCGCGGGTGAGCGCATACTTCTCCACCAGGTTTTCTGCCGTGATACCCATGTGGTAGTCATTGAAAGCATCCCACAGGCCGTCGGTGATCATGCTGTCGATCAGTTGCCCGTGGCCCATGCGTTGGCCGGTGCGTGCCGAAGGCATCACGTATGGGGCCAGGCTCATGTTCTCCTGGCCGCCGGCGATCACCACGTCGGCGTCGCCGCAGCGGATCGCCTGGGCTGCCAGGTGCAGGGCCTTCAGGCCCGAACCGCACACTTTGTTCAAGGTCAGCGCAGGCACGGTGTAGGGCAGGCCGGCCTTGATCGCGGCCTGGCGGGCGGGGTTCTGTCCGGCGCCTGCGGTAAGGACTTGGCCGAGAATCACCTCATCGACCTGGGACGGGTCCAGTCCGGTCTGCTCCAGCAACTGCTTGATCACCGCAGCGCCGAGGTCAACGGCGGGCACGGTGGCCAGGGCGCCTTGAAAGCTGCCAATCGCGGTGCGGGTTGCGGCGACGATGACCACATCGTTCATCTTGTTGTTCTCCGTGCAGGGTGGGCGCCGGATGGGCGCAGTGTTACCAGCATCGGCGGCTTCGGCTCATTTGTTAAGTTTGTTTTTCTTAGGGATTGATGTGGAAAGCAAATGAATAGGGGGCCGTCCCGGCGGGATCGGTGCGTCGACCGGCCCCGGCGGCAAACAGCGAAACCGGCCATGGCCGTTTTGCATCCCTCCAATCACCCCGTAATATGTGTCGGATAACCTGTGGGGGTAGTCTCACCCTCTGATCAATTGGAATCGCCCAAGGCGGCGCTTCCCGGCATAAACCTGACGAGGTACAGACATTGGCCATCATTCATCCTAAGGTTCGCGGTTTCATCTGCACCACGACTCACCCGAAGGGCTGCGAGCTCAACGTCCGTGACCAGATCGAAGCCACCCGCAAGCTGGGCGTGCGCGAGGATGGCCCCAAGAAGGTCCTGGTCATTGGCGCATCCAGCGGCTACGGCCTGGCTGCACGCATCACTGCGGCGTTCGGCTTCAAGGCCGACACCCTGGGTGTTTTCTTCGAAAAACCAGGCACTGAAACCAAGGCCGGTACTGCCGGCTGGTACAACGCTGCAGCGTTCGACAAGTTCGCCAAGGCCGAAGGCCTGTACAGCAAATCGATCAATGGTGACGCCTTCTCCGACGAAGCCCGCGCCAAGGTCATCGAGCTGATCAAGAACGAAATGGGCGGCAAGGTCGACCTGGTCATCTATTCGCTGGCCTCGCCCGTGCGCAAGCTGCCGCAGACCGGTGAGCTGATCCGCTCTGCGCTCAAGCCGATCGGCGAGCCGTACAAGTCGACCGCCATCGACACCAACAAGGACACCATCATCGAGGCCAGCATCGAGCCGGCCACCGAGCAGGAAATCGCCGACACCGTCACCGTCATGGGGGGCCAGGACTGGCAGCTGTGGATCGACGCCCTGGCTGGCGCCGATGTGCTGGCCGAAGGCGCGCGCACCGTGGCATTCAGCTACATCGGTAGCGACATCACCTGGCCGATCTACTGGCACGGTGCCCTGGGCCGGGCCAAGCAGGACCTGGACGAAACCGCGTTGCGCCTGAACCAGAAACTGGCCAGTGACGTGAAAGGCGGCGCCAACGTGGCGGTGCTCAAGTCGGTGGTGACCCAGGCCAGTTCGGCCATCCCGGTCATGCCGCTGTACCTGTCCATGGTCTTCAAGATCATGCAGGAGAAGGGCGTTCACGAAGGCACCCAGGACCAGCTCGACCGCATGTTCCGTGAGCGTATGTTCCGTGCCGATGGCCAGCCTGCCGAGGTCGACGAGAAAGGCCGCCTGCGCCTGGACGACTGGGAGCTGCGTGACGACGTGCAAGGCGCCTGCAAGGCCCTGTGGCCAGCCGTGACCACCGAGAACCTGTTCGAGCTGACCGACTACGCCGGTTACAAGAAGCAGTTCCTCAACCTGTTCGGCTTCGAGCGCGCTGATGTCAACTACGACGAAGACGTAGCGACCGATGTGAAGTTCGACTGCATCGAGCTGTAAGGTGCACCTGGGCTTGCCCCTTCGCGGGGCAAGCCCACGCCCATACAGGAAGTAGGCGCTGCCAAAACCTGTCGAAGCGGACCTGCCCCGCGAAGCGGCCGGTACAGACCAAAGTTTTTTTGCTAGCGTTGGCGCACAACAACAGGAAAGCGCGCCATGAGCAGCCTCACCCAGCCCGCCACACCTCTGCGCCACACCACAGTCGACGGCTACAGCCTCGGCGGCTTCTACTGGCGTCATGCCCAGGCCAACCCCCAACGCCCGCTGGTGATCATCAACGCCGCCACGTCCGTGCGCTGCCGTTATTACTCGCGCTTTGCCGACTACCTGTTCGCCCAGGGCTGCGACGTACTGACCTATGACTACCGTGGCATCGGCGAATCGCGGCCGCCTGAACTGCGCGGTTTCCAGGCCTCCTGGAGCGACTGGGGCCAGCTGGATTTCGAAGCCATGCTGGCCTACGCCGTCCAGGCGTTTCCTGGGCAGCCCGTGGATGTCGTTGGCCACAGCTTCGGCGGTTGCGCCGTGGGGCTGGCGCCTTCTGCTGGGCAGGTCAGACGGGTGGTGATGGTCGGTGCGCAGTTTGCCTACTGGCGCGACTACGCCGCCGATCAGCGTTGGCGGCTGTTCGGTAAATGGCACGTGGTGATGCCGTTGCTGACCCGGGTATTCGGTTACTTCCCGGGCAAGCGCCTGGGCTGGATGGAAGACACCCCTGCCGGTGTCGTGCATGACTGGACTACCCGTACCCCGCGCTATGAGCATCGACCCAGCGGGCGCAGGTTGCAGAGGGTGCCCTTTGCACAGGTGCGGGCAGCGACGCTGGCAATCAGCCTCACCGATGACCCGTTTGGCACCGTAGCGGCGACAGAGCGATTGCTAGGGTATCTGCAAGGTGCCGAGCGGCTGCATCTGCGGATTGCGCCTGTGGATATCTCGGTCGATGACATTGGCCATTTCGCGTTTTTCCATGACCGGTTCCGCGACAGCCTGTGGCCGATTGCACTGCAGTGGTTGCAGCGAGGCGAGGTGCCAAAGCCGTGGGAAACACGGCTCATCAGGTGAGTGGGCCGCTCAGCGGCCCACTGGCGTTCAGGCCAGGCGTTGCAGCGGCTGGCCGGCGAACTGGACCCCGGCCAGGCCGTGCTGGATCAACGCACGGATATTGCCGTGGTCCGTGCCCTCAGGCGTGGCCACCACATCGCGGTAGTGCTCACCGAAGGCCAGCAAGGCCTCCTGGTCGCTCAGGCCTTCCAGCAGAGCCAGGCCCAGGGTCTTGCACGAGCCTTCGTTCTGCCCGGCGGCGTTTTCCACGCCTCCGTTGCGAAAGGCCTGGGGCTGGTAGCTGTAGTGGGCAGTGATGAACGCCAGGGTGTCGGCAAACGCGTGTTCGCCGCTGGCCAGGCTGGCGCGCAGGGTGTTCAGATCAGTCACGAGGTTTTCCTTTTTCAAACGCCGCTTGCTGGTCGGCGCTGGCTTCTTTCTGGTATTGGGCTTTCCACTCGGCGTAGGGCATGCCGTACACCGCCTCGCGGGCGTCATCCAGGCTGATGTCGACCTGGCGCTCGTCGGCGGCAGCCTTGTACCACTTGGACAGGCAGTTGCGGCAGAAGCCGGAGAGGTTCATCAGGTCGATGTTCTGCACATCGGTGCGCTGTTGCAGGTGATCGACCAGGCGCCGGAAGGCGGCGGCTTCGAGTTCGAGCTGTTGTTGCTCAGTCATGGGCGTTCTCTCAGGTCATGCGGTTCTTCAGGTGGCGGCCACCGTTGATGACCACCTGGCTACCGGTACTGTACTGGCTGGCGAGCAGGTACTTCACGGTCTCGATCAGTGGCGCGGCGCCGGGTTCGAATTCCAGCAGGGCCTTTTTGAGGGTCTGCTGACGGTACGCTTCGTCACCCCCTTCCTTGAGGATCAACAAGCCAGGCAGGATACCGTTGACGTGTACCTTGGGCGCATATTTCTCGGCGAACGACAGCACCATGTTCTGCAGGGCGGCCTTGGTCGCGGCATAGCCGATATGGCTCTTGCTGCCCCGCGAGGAGGTTTCATCGCAGATATGGATGATGTCGGCCTTGCCGACCTTGGCCAGCAGGTCGCCCAGGGCCAGGTTGAGGTGGTAAGGCGCCTCCACGTGCAGGCGGAACATGGTGTCGAGGTTATCGAGGCCGTCGTCGAGCCACAGCGAGGCGTTGTGGATGATTGCGCGCAGCCCGTCGTAGTGCTGCTGGAGGTAGTCGATCAAGGCCTGGCGGTCGGCTGCCAGGCACAAGTCGGCCTGAAACTGCACGATATTGGGGTGAGCAGGCTGCGGCTGAAGGCTGCGGCTGGCACTGACCACGGTATGGCCGGCCTGTGCCAGTTCAAGGGCCAGGGCCAGGCCGACGCGCTGGCTGGCTCCGGTAACGAGAATTGGGCTATTCATGTGCGGGCGGTCAACTTGTCTGTCCTGTCGTTGCCGCCCAGCATACCCGAACTGTTTCGCAGTTGTATGGCCTGGCCTCAGCGGCTGCGCAGGGCGGCGCCGGTACGCGGCGAGGGGTGCAGCCAGTTGGCCAGCAGGCGGGTGGAGAGGGGGATGAACAGGTAGACCATGACCGGCGTCAGGGCCAGGGTGCTGAGCATTACGCGCGGTATCAGTTCCAGCGGCGCCAACCAGTGGCCGAACACGGCATTGAACAGCAGCGACACAGGGAAAAAAGCTAGCCAGATGGCCACGGCTTGCTTCCAGCGCGGCGGTTTTTGCACTCTATTGGTGCCAAACCAGTCGTCAATGCCGCTGACGCGCCTCTCTTTGGGGCGTTCGAACAGGCCGTTGCCGCGCTGCAGCCAGGCGCGCCGCGAGGCGGAATGCTCCCATGCGTGCAGGGTGGGTTCGTCGCTGAAACGGAAGATGATCTGGAATTCATCGCCATCGTGGGGTGGCGCGAGGATGCCCGAGCCCAGGTAGCCGGGGAAGTCGGTGGCCAGCTGCTCGCCTTCGTGAAGCCAGGCCAGCAAGTCCTGGAAGCGGCCATGGGCGGCGCGCCGCGACACCATCAAGGTGACGGGTGGGGTAGACATCGTGTATCTCCTGACGGCGGGGCTGGCGGGTAGCTGGCCCCTGGTTTGCGTGGCCCGGGGTGGTGGGCGACGCAAGTGCACATGCAAGAATCGGGCGCGTTTGGCCCAGCGCTGGGTCTACGGCTGCGCGTGCAGCTCTGGATGGGCCTGGCGATGGGCCCGTAGGATGTATTGGCGCAAGCGCTCGATTTCATCGGCCGGGCTGCGGCTGAGGTCGTAGGCGGCCAGGTCTGGGCCGATGCGTCGGCGAAGCCTGCCGTGCAGTTCGATCGGCGCAATGCCGCCCGGCGCAAAGCGCAGGTCAAAACGCGCAGGGGCCTCCGACGGGCCGCGTATTTCCACCAACGCGCCTTTGAAGGAAATATCGCGGACCAACAGGCCACTGGCGTGACCTTGTGCGTTCAGCAGTGCGCTTGGCTGGTCCATCGACAGGCGCCAGGCGCGCTGCGCGGGGCCGTCTTCGTAGATTTCCGGTGAGCCGATCTGCAGGTGTACGGCGTGGAATTCGTCCTCTACCAACTGCAGCGGGAAGCTGATCTGCTGGTTGTTGAACTGTGCCTGCAAGGTGACCTGCTTGCTGGCCACCAGGCGGGTAAGCAGGGACTGAATATCGGGGTCGCCATTGACCAGCAGGCTGGACGTGGGATCAGCCAGGTTCAGTTGCGGGGAATGCTGCATGTTCTGGATGAATTCCAGCTCATCCTGGGTCAGGAGCGCATCGGCTTGCATGATCGAACTCGGAGGTAGCGATTTCTTCAACGGGATGGACCGTGCCTGGGGCGCTTGGTTCAGGTGCGCTTGTTGGAATTCCGACGAGCGTGCAGTTGCGCGTTGATCATGTTCGGTCGTGGAGCGAAAAGCGGACGTTGGTATAGGCGGCCTTTTGCCAGCGCCGAATGCTAGTATCCTACGTTTTCAGTCAGTTTCGGAATCCTCTTCCTGATGAAAGTCGCCATTATTTCCGGCTCGGTGTACGGCACCGCCGAAGAAGTCGCCCGCCATGCCGAAGCGCTGCTCAAGGCCGCAGGCTTGCAAGCCTGGCACGCTGCCCGTGCCACCCAGCAGGACCTCGAAGGTTTCGCCCCTGATGCCTTGCTCGCGGTGACGTCGACCACTGGCATGGGCGAGCTGCCGGACAACCTCATGCCGCTGTACAGCGCCCTGCGTGACACGCTGCCCGCTGCCTGGCGTGGCCTGCCAGGTGCGGTGATTGCCTTGGGCGACTCCAGCTATGGCGATACCTACTGTGGCGGTGGCGAGCAGATGCGCGAGCTGTTTGCCGAACTGGGTGTGCGTGAGGTGCAACCGATGCTGCAGCTCGATGCCAGCGAAACCGTGACCCCAGAGGCCGACGCCGAGCCGTGGTTGGCAGCGTTTGCCCAGGCCCTCAAGGCCTGAGGCATCCTGAACCCTGCGCCTTGTGCAAGCGGGTTCACCCGCGAAGAGGCCGGCATGAGCGGCTCATTGCTGGCCGGCCGGCCCCGTCCGCACCAATTCCAGCCAGGCTTGGGCGGCGCGTGATAAATAGGCCCCGCGCCGCCAGATGAAGGCAATGTCCCACCGCAGGTAATCTGGCGCGCTCAAGGGCAGACGCACCACCCCGGGGCGTTCCAGTGCCCTGGCTACCACCTGTGGCAATAGCACCACGCCCTGGCCTGCCGCCACCAAGGCGACCAGAAAGTCCGCTTGGCCACTGCGGCCACCTTCCTTCGGGGTGAAACCCTGCTGCTGGCACGCCTTGAGCAACCGGTCATTGAGCACGAAGCTGCGTTGGTAAAGCAGAAAGGGGGTGGCGGCCAACTCGCCCAGAGCCACCTGCTGCTTGCCTGCCAGCTCATGCCCGGTGGGCAACATGGCGTCCAGAGGCTCATTGCAGAACGGCTGGTATTCGAACGCCGGGTCACTGGGCGTGAGGCTGCCGCCCAGCTCCAGTTCGCCGCTGTGCACAGCCTGCTCGACGCTGCGGCTGCCCCCCTCGAGCAACTGGATGGAAATGTTCGGGTGTCGCCGACGGTACTCGGCGAACAAACCGGCGAACAGGGCATCGCTACCCAGCATCGGCAAGCCCAGGCGCAGTTCACCACGCGCCATATGGCTGAGGTCGTCCAGTTCGCTGAGCAACGCTTGGCGCTGGCGCAGCAATGCTTCGCCCCGTTCCAGCACGATACGCCCCGCTGCGGTCAGGTGCAGGTGCGAAGCCTGGCGCTCGAGCAAGAGCTGGCCCACATCTTGCTCAAGCTGGGCGACCTGTTTGCTCACGGCAGACTGGCTGATGTGCAAGGTCTGCGCGGCCTGGGTGAAGCCCCCGCGGTGGACCACTTCGATGAAGCTGCGCAGCTGTTTGAATTCCATGTTCACAATTCCATTATGGAATGGAGGCAAGTCTAACAATTCGCTTCTGGCCTAGGCAGCCCGCTCTTAAAATGAAGGCCTGTTGAGGACACCCCCATGAAACCCGCGTTATTGAAAAAGCCCTTGCGCCTGCTCGTGGAGCTGGCGGTCTTGCTTGCATTGTTCTTGTTCGGCGGCCAGTTGGCCGACTGGCTCGGCTGGCCGATCCCCGGCGGCGTCATGGGCCTGGCGCTGCTGTTGCTGCTGTTCGCCTGCGGGGTGATCAAACCGGCTACGTTGCAATTGGGCGCCGGCTGGCTCATGGCCGAGATGCTGCTGTTCTTCATCCCGGCCCTGATGAGTCTGCTCGATTACGGCAGCCTGGTGCGCGACGAAGGCTGGCGCATCCTGTTGGTGATTGCCGTGAGCACACTGATGGTCATGGTGGTGACCGCCCTGACCGTGGAGCTGGTGTGCCGCTGGAGGCTGCGCCATGAGCCTTGAACCCATGCCCCTGTTCTGGCTGGCGCTGACGCTGTTGGCGTACCTGGGCAGCCGCTGGCTGTACCGGCGTACCGGGCGTTACCTGATGTCGCCGTTGATCCTGGTTCCCGCACTGTTGTTGGCAGTGGCAGTACCGTTGCACACCGCCTATGCCGAATACGCCCGCAACACACATTGGCTGATGAGCGTGCTGGGCCCGGTCACCGTGGCGTTCGCGGTACCGATCTGGCAACAGCGCGCAATGCTGGCCCGGCACTGGCCGGCACTGTTGGTCGGGATGGTGGCCGGCAGTGCGGCCTCCATCGCCAGCTCCTGGGGGCTGGCTCATCTGCTGGCGCTGGATAACGCGATCAGCCTGTCGCTGGTGCCTCGTTCGATCACCACGCCGTTCGCCATGCCGCTGGCCCATGACTTGGGCGGGGTACCGGAGCTGACGGCAGTGTTCGTGATGTTCACCGGTGTGCTGGGCGCCATGTTCGGGGGTGTGCTGCTGCGCTGGTTACCGTTGCGTACACCGCTGGCGCGCGGCGCGCTGTTCGGCGTTGGCGCGCATGGCGCGGGGGTCAGCCGTGCCCAGGAAGTGGGGCGCGAAGAAGGCTCGGTTGCCGGTCTGGTCATGGTCCTCACCGGCCTGCTCAACCTGTTCGCCGCCCCCCTGCTGACGCTGGTACTGTGACCGTTCGTGCCACTGACTCGCTCGGTCATCAAGCTGGCTGGCAACGCAAGTTTCACCGGTTTGGGTGCTGACTAGACTCAGCCTCGACATAGAGAGCACATGTAAGTGCCGAGGTGACATGCAATGACCGCAGCCTTGCCCTATACCCTCAACCGTTATTCACCGGGACGATTCTGATGCCTTTGGCCGAGATACCATTGTGCGTCTGGCGTACCCGGGCTCAGAGTTTTTCATTCCGGGGCCAGAGCATCCGCTACTGGACCGCAGGGCAAGGAGAGCCCCTGCTGCTGTTGCATGGATTCCCCACTGCCAGTTGGGATTGGCACTACCTGTGGGCGCCGCTGGCCCAGCGTTTCCGGGTCATCGCCTGCGACATGCTGGGCTTTGGTGATTCGGCCAAGCCGCTCAACCACGCTTACAACCTGATGGAGCAAGCCGACCTGCAACAGGCGTTGCTTGCCCACCTCAAGGTCGACCAGCCCGTGCACCTGCTGTCGCACGACTACGGCGGCAGCGTGGCGCAGGAGTTGCTGTGCCGGCACCACGAAGACCGTGCATCGCTCGCCAGTTGTGTGTTCCTCAACAGTGGCTTGTTCCCCGAAAGTTGCCATGTGTTGCTAATCCAGAAACTGCTGCTCAGCCGCCTGGGGTGGCTGGTGGCGCGCTCGTTCGGGCGCGACGACCTGGTGCGCAATGTCACCCACGTCTACGGGCCCTGCACCCATCCCAGTGAAAGCGCGCTGGATGACTGCTGGAGCCTGATCGCTGCCAATGGCGGCACCCGCATCCTGCACAAGCTGGTCGGTTTCGTGACTGAGCGCAGGATGCACCGCGAGCGTTGGGTAGGCGCCCTGCAACGCGAAGGCGTGCCCCTGCGCTTCATCAATGGGACCGTCGACCCGCTGTCTGGTGCGCGCATGGTAGAGCGCTATCGGCAGTTGGTGCCCAACCCGGATACCGTGCAACTGCAAGGCATTGGCCATTACCCGCATACCGAAGCGCCGGTACAGGTACTGCGTCATTACCTGGCCTTTCGCGAACACTTGCTGAGTTACCTGCCGCAGAAAGTCGCCTGGTCCTGACCTGGCTGGCATCTTCCTGGTTTATTGCCTGGCATTCAGCCTGGGCGAGCTTGATTGTCCGCTGGCAGGGGCTGGCGGACACTCGAGCGTGTCCAACCTGAGCGGGAGCCATGAGCATGAGCGAGCCGGTACGTCTGCAAGACCGTGTGGTGATTGTCACAGGGGCCGGTGGCGGCCTGGGGCGCGCCCATGCGCTGCTGTTTGCCGCCCGGGGCGCCAAGGTGGTGGTCAATGACCTCGGAGGGTCGACCCACGGCGAAGGTGCCAGCGCTTCGGCAGCCGATCGGGTGGTGGCCCAGATTCGTGCCGCTGGGGGGGCGGCAGTGGCCAGCCATGATTCGGTCAGCGACGGCGCGCGCATCGTCGAACAGGCCATGGACAGTTTTGGCCGGGTCGATGTGTTGGTGAACAACGCCGGCATCCTGCGCGACAAGACATTCCACAAGATGGACGACAGCGACTGGGACCAGGTGTATCAGGTCCACGTCGAAGGTGCGTACAAGGTGACCCGTGCAGCCTGGCCGCATTTGCGCGAGCAGAACTGGGGCAGGGTGATCTTCACGGCCTCGACATCGGGCATCTATGGCAACTTCGGCCAGGCCAACTACGGCATGGCCAAGCTGGGGTTGTACGGTTTGACCCGTACCTTGGCCATCGAAGGGCGCAGGCATGGTGTGCTGGTCAATGCCATTGCGCCAACGGGTGGTACGCGCATGACCGAGGGGCTGATTCCGCCACAGGTGTTCGAGCGTCTCAAGCCTGAACTGGTCAGCCCCTTGGTGGTGTACCTGGGCAGCGAGCAGTGCCAGGACAGCGGTCAATTGTTCGAGGTGGGTGGGGGCTGGATAGGCAAGGTGCGTTGGGAGCGCAGCCTCGGGGTGGGCTTCGACCCCCGTGAAGGGGTTACCCCGGAGCAGGTGGCCGACAGCTGGGCGCAGATCGGTGATTTTGCCGAGGCAGTGCATCCGCAAGACAGCTTGCAGGCGCTGCAGCAAATGATGGCGAACTTGCAGAGGTACCCGCTGGGGTGATTTTTCGTGGTCTGTGTTGGCCGGCTTGCGGGCCATACCGATACCAGAATGGTTCACCCATAAAAAAAGCCGCTGCAAACGCAGCGGCCAATCGAGACGTTAGATCAAGGAGCTTCAAAATCTACGTCGGTGAACCTCGCGGGCCTGAAAGGCGGGGGGTAGAGCCCTTCATGCCGGCCAGTGAGTTAAGAATAAGGGCTTGATCCGGTAGGAAAAATAGCCCCAACTGACATTCACCTTTACGTTTCAGGCAACAGTGCCGGGTTCACTCATCAGGCTGTCGGCGAATAGCCCATGCGCCAGCTGGTGTCCTTCGCTGCTGCCAGCAAGCGCCGCGCCGCAGGGCCATGCTCATCGGCGTGGAAGATCGACGTCGGCCCTACAACGGTCATCACTGCCGCGATCTGCCCCATGGCATTGAACACCGGCGCTGATAGCGCATCCACGCCCGGCATCAGCAGCCCGTGCACATGGTGCAGCCCACGCTCGCGGATCCCGGCAAGCAATACCTCGTAGTCGCTGGCGCTGTGCTGCAGCGCGGCCAGTTCACGGTCGCGCAGGTCCACGGTCTCGCGCTCAGGCAAGTAGGCGGCGAATACCAGCCCGGTGGAGGAACTGAGCAGCGGCAGCACCGAGCCGATCTGCGTCACTACCGTGACGGCACGGACCGCAGGCTCGATGCTCACCACGGTTGCGCCCTGGTTACCCCACACGGCGATAAAGCAGCTTTCATTGAGTTCATCGCGCAGCTGCGACAGCGGCAGCGCTGCCACTTTCAGCACGTCGATGCTACCCAGCGCTGCCAGCCCCACCCGCAATGCTTCACGGCCAAGCCCGTAATGGTTGGTGGCGGCATCCTGCTCGGCAAAGCCACTGGCGATCAGCGCCTGCAGGTAACGGTGCACCTTGCTTGCCGGCATCTGCACGTGTTCTGCCAGGCGCGACAGCGGGGTGGACGGGGACAGCTCGGCAAGGGCCTTGAGAATGTCGGTGCCGACTTCCGCCGAGCGGACCTTCTGTTTGCCGTTGTCGGTGGGGGAGCTGGCTTTGGCCATGGTTGGGCAACTTCCGAATGTGCAGGTCGCGCCTTTATAGCTTGACGCCTTGCAGGGAGCAAATTACGTTATTCGTAATCAGATTACGATAAAAACAAAATCCGGAGGCTTCGATGAACCGCGACCCGTCCCCCGACCTTCACTACCTGAGCGGTTTCGGCAACGAATTCGCCAGTGAAGCATTGCCCGGCGCGCTGCCTGTCGGGCAGAACTCACCGCAGAAGGCCCCTTACGGGCTGTACGCCGAGCTACTGTCGGGTACGGCGTTCACCATGGCCCGCAGCGAACTGCGCCGTACCTGGTTGTATCGCATCCGCCCCTCGGCCTTGCACCCGCGATTCGAGCGCCTGGCCCGTCAGCCGCTGACGGGGCCGCTGGGTGAGATCACCCCTAATCGCCTGCGCTGGAGCCCCCAACCGATCCCCAGCGAGCCAACCGATTTCATCGAGGGTTGGCGGCCGATGGTGGCTAACTCGGCGGCGCAAAAGCCAGCGGGGGTCAGCATCTACATCTACTGCGCCAATCGCTCCATGGACCGGGTGTTTTTCAATGCCGACGGCGAGTTGCTGCTGGTGCCGGAGCAGGGCCGCCTGCGCATCGCCAGCGAACTGGGCGTGATGGAGGTCGAGCCGCTGGAGATTGCCGTGATACCCCGTGGCATGAAGTTTCGCGTCGAACTGCCCGAGGGCCACGCTCGCGGCTATATCGCCGAAAACCACGGCGCGCCACTGCGCCTGCCCGACCTGGGGCCGATCGGCAGCAACGGCCTGGCCAACCCGCGTGACTTCCTCACGCCCGTTGCGCACTACGAAGAGGCTGAAGGGCCGGTGCAACTGGTGCAGAAGTTCCTCGGCGAGCACTGGGCCTGCGAGCTGCAGCATTCGCCGTTGGACGTGGTTGCCTGGCACGGCAGCAACGTGCCCTACAAATACGACCTGCGCCGCTTCAATACCCTTGGTACGGTCAGCTTCGATCACCCCGACCCGTCGATTTTCACCGTGCTGACCTCGCCAACGAGCGTGCACGGCCTGGCCAACATGGACTTCGTGATTTTCCCACCGCGCTGGATGGTGGCCGAGAATACCTTCCGTCCGCCATGGTTCCACCGCAACCTGATGAACGAGTTCATGGGCCTGATCAGCGGTGCCTACGACGCCAAGGCCGAAGGTTTCCTGCCTGGCGGCGCGTCGTTGCACGGTGTGATGAGCGCCCACGGGCCTGATGCCGAGACGTGCGAAAAGGCCATCGCCGCCGAGTTGGCGCCGCACAAGATCGACAACACCATGGCGTTCATGTTCGAGACCAGCCAGGTGCTGCGCCCGAGCAGCGAAGCCCTCGAAAGCCCGCAATTGCAGGCCGATTACGACAGTTGCTGGGCCACGCTGCCGAGCACCTTCAACCCGAACCGGAGATAACCCATGAACCAGACCGCCATTACCCGTAGTTGGGTAGAGCATGCCAATGGGCACCGCGACTTCCCGCTGCAGAACCTGCCGCTGGGCATCTTCAGCCGTCCGGGTGAAGCGCTGCGTTGTGGTGTGGCCATCGGTGATGCCATTCTCGACCTGGAGGCCGTGTTGGCTGCAGGCCTGTTCGATGGCCAGGCCAAGGCCGCCGTGGAGGCCACCCGTGGCGGGGCGCTGAACGCCTTCTTCGCGCTGGGTCGCAAGGCCCGCGTGGCCCTGCGCGAGCGGTTACTGGCGCTGCTGGGTGAGCACAGCGAACACCAGGCCACGCTGGAGGCTGCGCTGTATCCGGCCAGTGACTGCCAGCTACACCTGCCCGCCAAGGTCGGTGATTACACCGACTTCTACGTGGGCATCGAACACGCCACCAACGTCGGCAAGCTGTTCCGCCCCGACAACCCCCTGCTCCCCAACTACAAGTATGTGCCGATCGGTTATCACGGCCGTGCTTCGACCTTACGTCCTTCAGGTACCGATGTTCGCCGTCCCAAGGGCCAGACGCTGCCTGCAGGTCACAGCGAACCCAGCTTCGGCCCGTGTGCGCGGCTGGACTACGAGCTTGAGTTGGGCATCTGGATCGGCCAGGGCAACGAGATGGGGCAGGCCATTGCCATTGGCGAAGCCGAGCAGCACCTGGCAGGCCTGTGTTTGCTCAACGACTGGTCGGCGCGGGACATCCAGGCCTGGGAGTACCAGCCATTGGGCCCGTTCCTGTCGAAGAGTTTCATCACCACGCTTTCGCCTTGGGTGGTGACCGCCGAGGCACTGGAGCCATTCCGCTGCGCGCAACCCGCGCGGCCGGCAGGTGACCCGCAGCCGTTGCCGTACCTGCTGGACGCGCGTGACCAGGCCACTGGCGCGTTCGATATCGAGCTGGAAGTGTTGCTGCTCACCGAACGCATGCGTGAGCAAGGCCTGCCGCCCCACCGCCTGGCCCTGAGCAATACCTTGAACATGTACTGGACCGTGGCGCAGTTGATCGCCCACCACAGCGTCAACGGCTGCCAGTTGCAGCCAGGCGACCTGTTCGGTAGTGGCACGCTGTCCGGCCCCACGCCTGACGCCTATGGCAGCCTGCTGGAAACCACTGTGGGCGGCAAACAGCCCGTGGAACTGGCCAGCGGCGAGGTGCGCACGTTCCTCGAGGACGGCGATGAGGTCATCCTGCGTGCCCGTTGCCAGCGAGAGGGGGTGGCGAGCATCGGCTTTGGTGAATGCCGCGGCAAGGTCGTCGCGGCCAACTGAGGGAGCAGCGCCATGGACCTGTACACCTACTACCGTTCCACCTCCTCATACCGGGTGCGTATCGCCTTGGCGCTCAAGGGCCTGGAATACCAGGCCCTGCCGGTCAACCTGCTCCAAGGGGAGCAGCGCGGCAGCGCTTACGTCGCGGTGAATCCGCAAGGCCGCGTGCCGGCCTTGCGCACCGATGGCGGTCAGCTACTGGTGCAGTCCCCGGCGATCATCGAATACCTGGAAGAGGTTTATCCACAGCCTGCGCTGTTGCCAGCGGGTGCCGAGGCGCGGGCCCAGGTCCGTGGCGTGGCGGCGATCATCGGTTGCGATGTTCATCCGCTGCACAACGTCAGTGTGCTCAACCAACTGCGTCAGCTGGGCCATGACGAGGGGCAGGTCAACCAGTGGATTGCCCATTGGGTCGGCCAGGGCCTGGCGGCCGTGGAACAATTGATCGGTGAACGCGGCTACTGCTTTGGCGACGCGCCTGGGCTGGCGGATGTCTACCTGATACCGCAGCTGTATGCCGCCGAGCGTTTCAACCTCGACCTGGGCGGTTACCCGCGTATTCGTCGGGTTGCGGCGCTTGCCGCCGAGCACCCGGCCTTTGCCAAGGCGCATCCGTCGTGCCAGGTGGATACGCCGGCTCAGTGAATCGAACGGTTGGCTGCCGGTAGCTTGCCGATGCGCTCGGAAAGCTTCAGGCGTTGCACCGGGTCGTCGCTCAACAGCAGGGCATGCTCCAGGTCGAAACGCTCGGCCTGCGGGCAATCGAGCTGTTGATACAGCGAGGCGCGCGTCATGTAGTCGCTGACCTGCACCGGGCCAAGTTGCATGACCCGTTCAGCGTCGATCAGGGCGGCGAGGTGGTTGTCATTGCTCATGTGCAACTGGCGCAGGTTACGGGACAGGCGTTGCAGCATCTGCGCAGGGCTTGCCGTACGCAGGTGCTCGGCGGTGAGCGGGACCTGGGGGCCGAACTGGCGGGCAAGCAGCTCGCGGCAGTCGTTGGGGTACAGACGCCGGCCGCCGCAAGGGTCGAGCAGGTGGTCGGCGCCGGGTACGCGCAACAGGAAGTGGCCAGGGAATGCCACCCCTTCCAACGGGATCGACAGGCGCTGGGCGAGTTCCAGGGTGAGGATGGCCAGCGCGAGCGGCTGGCCACGGCGGCGCTGCAGGACCTTGTCCAGCAGTGCCGCCTGTGGGCGCAAGGGGTGATATTCGTCCTGCTGAAACCCCAACGCATTCAACTGGCGCAGCAGCGGCTGGGCCAGTTCGCTCAAAGGCAGCATCGGCAGGCTGGCACTGATTTCAGCTTGCAGGTTGTGCAGTGTGGCAAAACTCGCTGCGGGCTCGACCTTTCGATCATGCTCGGCGGCTATCCACAGGGCGGCTTCCAGCAGGGCGACAGGCTCGCGTTCCAGGCAGGCCAGGCAGGCTTGGCGTGGGTTCATGGGGCTTCTCCACTTCGCTTGAGTATTAGCCCTGGCCCGGTGATTCGTCCAGTGGTCCGGTGATAGCTTGGTGCGTGAGGGGCTGCCTATACTGGTAGGAGCACCTCGTTGGGGAGCCCGTCGATGTTCGCGCTGATGCAAAGCACCCGTACCCAGTCGTTGCACCTGTTTGTCGACCCGCCAACTGGCCTGAAGGCGGTGGTGGCGATTCACAGCCAAACCCTGGGCCCGGCAATGGGGGGGTGCCGCTACCTGCCTTATGCCGATGACGAAAGTGCCATGGCGGACGCCATCCGCCTGGCTCAAGGCATGAGCTACAAGGCAGCACTGGCTGGGTTGCCGTTGGGTGGCGGCAAGGCCGTGATCATGCGTAACCCCCATGTGGAAAACCGCGCGGCCTTGTTCGAAGCGTTCGGCCGGTTCATCGATACCCTGCATGGGCGCTTCATCATCGCCGTGGACAGCGGAACCTCCACGCTGGACATGGACTGCATCGCACAAAGCACGCCCCACGTGACCAGTACCACTGCCTCGGGCGACCCATCGCCGCATGCGGCCATGGGCGTGTTCGCGGGCATCCGAGCCACGTCGCGGGCGCGCTTGGGCAGCGGCAATCTCGAAGGTTTGCGGGTGGCGGTGCAAGGGCTGGGGAATGTCGGCTACGCCTTGGCCGAGCAGTTGCACGCAGCTGGGGCTGAGTTGCTGGTGAGCGACCTGGACCCGGGGCGCGTGCGCCTGGCCGTAGAGCAGTTCAATGCCCACCCGGTTACCAACGACGCGCTGCTCAGTACACCCTGCGATATTTTTGCGCCTTGTGGCGTGGGCCCTGTGCTCAACGGGCAGACCGTGATGCAGCTGCGTTGCGCGGCGGTCGCTGGCGCTGCGAACAACCAGCTGACCACCTTGCAGGTGGCAGACCAGCTGGAGTCGCGCGGCATTCTTTACGCACCGGACTATGTGATCAATGCGGGCGGGTTGATCTACGTGGCGATGAAGCACCGGGGTGAAGAACTGGGGACCATCACTGCGCACCTGGCGCGCATACCGACCCGGCTGACCGAAGTGTTCGCCCATGCCCAGGCCGAGAAACGCTCGCCGGCACGTGTGGCGCAGATGCTGGCGGAGCGGTTGTTATACGGCTGAGGCGCCTTCGAGCAGTTCGGCCAATGCATCTGGCTGGCTTTTGAACGCGCGGGCAAACACATCGCGGTTCTTTGCCATGTAAATGCCAGCCTCTTCGACCTGCTGTTCGGTCAGCGAAGGTACCGCCTTGTGCAGCACCTCGGCCAGGCGCTCGGCCAGTTCGAGCATCTTGTCGTGACGATCTGCTTCGGCCTTATCCATGAACAAGCGCTCCGGGTCGCGGCTGCTGCGGTACACCACTTCGACGGCCATTCATCACCTCTGTGCCTTTTTTGCGGTTAAGTGAACAATTACTGTATCCATATACAGTAATGGCAATGACACCCCAGGCGCAACCCTTGCCGTAAAAAAGCCTGCCCACAGGTGCCTTGCGGCAATCGGCCGCCTTCCAACGCAGGGGCCTGGCCCTTTAACTGCATGGCACAAGTGTCACAGGCGTGACGCATCATCCTTCAGGGCGTATCGGGGAGTGGGACATCGTGAACATCAAATGGGCGGAAAAGCTGCGCAAAGGCCTGCATGGCTCAGCCGATTCGCTGGGCAATCTGTGCGTCGAAGCGTTTCATTACCTGGCGCTGTTCGGCATCGGCGCAATTACCGCCTATGCGGCGGTGATGACGTTCCTGGACATGCTTGGCAAGGGTGGGGTCAGCGTCGATGACATTCTGTTGCTGTTCATCTACCTGGAGCTGGGGGCGATGGTCGGGATCTACTTCAAGACCAACCATATGCCAATCCGCTTTCTGCTGTACGTGGCGATCACCGCGCTGACGCGCCTGCTGATCGGCGATGTCTCGCACCACAAGGCGCCGGACGAGGGGCTGTTGTACCTGTGCGGCGGCATCCTGTTGCTGGCGTTCTCCATCCTGGTGGTGCGCTACGCGTCGTATCGCTACCCTTCGACCAAGGTGCTGGACGCCAACGGCAAGGAAGTGGAGGAGGGCAAGTAGCCCTCAGTTGGCAATGAAGTGTCGCGGCTGATGGCGCGGGTCGCGGGTCAGGGCGGCAAGTACCTGCAAGGGGTTCTGCCCCCGTTCGATGGCCAGGCCCAGGCGGATGCTGTCGATCACCCGCTGCAGCCGCGCCGGGTCGTTGCGCTGGGCCTGGCTGATCAGCCGCTTGGCCACCACGCCCGCGTCGTCGGACAGGGTCAGCATGATGCTGCCGTCCAGGCGTTCGATGCTCAGGTTGATCCGGTATTCGGGGGCGAAGGCGGCGCTGATCTGCTCGAAGGGGTTGTGCATGGTCGGTATCTGCAGTGAAGGATTGCAGGGGTTGACTCAACCCCAGGCCGATTGGTTCAGGGCCGCTGATCGGCAGCAATGAAAATGATCACGCCTCAAGGCAAATGGCCATCACTGTAGCTACACTCCTGTCATCGCAGCGGCGATGCTTGGCCAAAGGCCTGCAAAGGAGTGCCCGTGGTTCGTTCTTCTGCTGCCCGGCAACGGGGCGCGATCGGCCTGATGGCCGTGACCACCTTGGCCATGGCCTTGCTGTTTCTGCTGGTGGCGGTCGACAGCGGCCGTCTTTACCTTGAGCAACGCAAGTTGCAACGCATCGCCGACATGGCTGCACTGGAAGCGGCAGGCCGGTATGCAGTGTGTACTGGCAATGGGCCGCAGGCCACGGCCATCGCCCGCAATGCCGCCACCCGTAATGGCCACGCGCCAGGCAACCCGCTGGTGGCCAGTTGCGGTTACCTGCAGACCGGGGCCCAGAGCCTACGCAGCTTTACCAACGACAATAGCCGCAGCGAAGCGATCAGGGTCGATGTCAGCAACACGGTCACCACCAGTTTCGCCGCCGGCATCTACACCTTGGCGCAAGGGGGCGGGGTGCCGCTGACCACCACCTTGCATGCCCACGCCGTGGCGTCCAAACCCTTGCCGCCACAGGCCATGCTGAGCATCCGCACGACCCTGGCCACCGTCGATTCGCGCCAGTCGGTGCTGCTCAATGCCTTGCTCAGTGCGCTGGGCGGCAGCGTGCAGCTCGACCTGGCGGGCTGGAAAGGCATCGCCGCCACCGACCTCAAGTTGCTCAGCTACCTCGACCAACTCGCCGTCGACCTGAAGCTGAAGGTCGGTGATTACCAGCAACTGCTCAAGGCCGATGCCACTGCCACGCAACTGTTGCAGGCGGCGGTCAAGGTGCTGCAGCAAAGCGGTGCCGCAGCCGATGTGGTGACCAACCTGGGCAAGATCGCATTGGGGGCTGGCAACAGCACATTGCTGCACCTGGGTGAGATTCTCGACATCCAGAACGGTACCGCCCAGGCTGGCCTGGATGCCAGCATCCAGTTGCTGCAACTGGTGCAGGGGGTAATACAGCTGGCGGCCAGCGAAAGCGCCGCCAATGTCGACCTGCCCATCAGCGTGCTCGGGCTGGTCAACGGCCGGGTCCGCCTGAAGGTGATCGAGCCGCAGCAGATCTCGTCGGTGGGGGACCCGCGGACCGATGAACTGCGGGTCCACACCGCCCAGGTGCGGGCGATGATTTCACTCGATCTACCATTGCTCAGCGGTATTTTCGGGCTGGTCAACGCGGTGCTCGACCTGGCCTCGCCACTGACCAATGTGCTTAATAACCTGCTCAGCCTCAACCTCGCTTCCACACTGGAGTCTGTTTTCTGCTTGCTAGGCGTGCCCTGCACCGTCAGCGATATCGTGCTGGTTCCCGACAAGCTACAACTGGATATCGGCCTGGAGGTCGCCGAAGCCACTACGCGTCTCAACCCGCAGGCGCCCGACACGTTCAGTTGTTCGCCCAAACGCCTTACGACCCGCGCGCAGAGCTCTGCAGCCAAGCTTGCGGTGGGGCGTTTCGACTCCCCCGATGCGTTCTTCACCAGCGGGACTACCGCAGTCAAGGCGCTGCCGTTGATTGATATCGGTACCAAACGCTGTACCAAGCTGTTGATCCTCGGGACGTGCGATCCGCGTGTGCCCTTTGCCGGTGGTGGCCTGGGTGTGCGAGTCGACAGCAAGCTGCTCGGCAGTGGTCCGGTGGAGCAGCCGCTGGTCTTCCAGGCCCCCGGGAGCATGCCACCCAACATCGGCCAGCCGTCGGCCTACATGAACATGCGCACAATCAACGACAACGTGGTCGGCAGCCTCAGTGACACATTGCTTGGCATCCAGCTACAGGCCTACAAACCCACCGGCAATAGCGGCCTCGGTCAGCTGCTGGTCCTGGCCGACAGTGTGCTCGGTACGGTCAGGGGCATTATCGACCCGTTGATCAAAGGGTTGCTCAGCCCGCTGATCGACCCGCTGCTGAACGTATTGTTGAAAGTGCTCGGCATCGACCTGGTCAATGCCGAGGTGGGCGCCAACCTCAGTTGTTCCGGTGGCCGCGCTCAGCTGATGCTGTAGACCGGCAGGACGACCTGGAAGCAGGCGCCATCACTGTTGTTCATCGCTTCCAGGCGGCCGCCCATGGCTTGGACGATACCGTGGCTAACCGAGAGCCCGAGCCCGGTGCCAACGCCTGCGGGCTTGGTGGTGAAGAAGGGTTCGAAGATGCGATCGAGCAGGCGCGGGTCGATCCCTCCGGCGTTGTCTTGCACCCGCAAGCACAGCCGCCCGTCTTCGATTCGCTGGGATACCTGGATCAGGGGGCGGTTAACCTGCCGTTCGAGCAGGGCGTCGCGGGCGTTGACCATCAGGTTGATCAGTACCTGCTCCAGCTGGTCCTCATGGCCAAGCACTTCCGGACAATCGTCGGGCTCCTCGATCTGCAACGCGACGCCCTTGCCGCGCAGGCCTTCAGCCAGCAGCGCCACCGCGCCGTCCACCGCAACCCAGGCGGCGAACGCCTGGCGTTCGACCTCGGAGCGCCGCCCGTAGGCGCGCATATGCTCGACCAGCCGGGCGGCGCGCTCAACCTGGGCGTCGATGCGCTGCAGCTTGCTGGTCAGGTACTCGATATCGGCCATGCCGCTTTCCAGGCGCTTCAGGGTATTGGCCACGGCCAAACGCATCACGTTCAGCGGCTGATTGATCTCATGCACCAGCCCAGTCGCCAACTCACCGAGCGTGGCCATCTTGGCCCCTTGCAGCAGTTGCTGCTGGCTGTGCCGTACCTGGGTGTTGTCGCGGCCCACCGCTTGCACTTCCAGCAGCTTGCCCTGGTCATCGAACAGCCCGCGGTCGGCCCACACCCACCAGGCATGCTGGCGCCCCGGGAGTTGCAGGCAGATCTCCGCGCTGCTCAACGGCTGGTCCGGGGTCAGCGCCGCAAGGCGCTGCAGGAACGCCAGGCGCTGGCTCTCAGACATCCATTGGCCCAGGTTCATCTCGGTCAGTTGCTGCGGCGTACACTCCAACTGTTCGGCAAGCGGCTGGTTGCCGAACAGCAGGGTCAGGTCCGGGCGGTAGCGGCAGATCATCGCCGGCGAGTCTTCCACCAGTACTCGATAGCGCTCTTCGCTCTGGCGCACGCGCTCGGCGGCTTCGGTCGCCTCGCTCACATCCAGCCACAAGCCGACGACTTCGACCGGCTGACCGAGGTCGTTGCGCAGCAGGCGAGCCTCATCCAGCACCCAGTGGTAGCCCCCCAGGTGATCACGCAGACGGTATCGGCTGCGTACATGGCCATCGCGCAGCAGGCTGCGTGTCCTTTCCAACCAGAGCGCGCGGTCCTCTGGATGGACCGCCTGGCCCGGCTGACGCGCCAGGTCACTGTCTTTTGGCCAGCCGAGCATCGGCGTCAGACTGGCGCTGAAAAACTCAGTGTGCAACGCGCCTTCGGCGTAGCGCTGGATATAGATCACGGCCGGGGAACTGGCGATCAGGTTCTCCAGGCGGGCACGGGCAGCGCCGGCTTGCAGCTCCTGGGCTTTCAGGGCGCTGATGTCGAGCAGAAAACCCTGTGCCTGGCTGCCCTGCAGTTGCCCGACCCAGTGCAGCCAGCGTGGGCCGGCCACGTTGTCAGGCGCCAGCAGGCGCAAGTTCAGGTTGAGTGCAACGCCATCGCACAGTTGCTCCAGCGCCATGTGCGCGGCCTCGCGGTCGGCTGGGTGCAGGCGGGCCAGCCACTGCTCGATGCTGGCCTCAGCGTCCAGGCCAAGGCTTGCAGCCAAGGCTGGGTCGAACCGCAGTGGCCCCTGCAAGGGCCACTCCCAGCGGCCGGCGCCCAGCTGCTGCTGCAAGGCGTCGAGGTCTTGGGTGCGCCGCTGCAACTGGTGTTGTCGAAGGCGTGTCAGCAAGGGCTCGGCCAAGGCTAGCAGCAGTGCCGTGGCCGGCTCAGGGGCAGGCACCGCAGGCGCACCGGCGCAGAGCAGCCAAGCCTGAACCTCATGCCCGTGGCTATAGGGCAGGACGAACATCGACAGGCCGGCGCCCTGCGCCTGCAACTGCATTGACTCAGCTGCCACCTGCTGGAAACTGGCGGGGAGCGCCTGCAACCAGGGGTGCAAGCGTTCGTCATTGGCCCAGGGCCAGGTGCTGTTGCTGCAGGCATGCGTGCGCCAGCCCGACCCGCTCGCCAGCATCAGCCGTACCGAGCCCGCCTGCCAGTGCGTAGCCAGGCGTTGTAGTTGTTCGCTGGTGGTCTGCGCCAGCCGCTCTGCGCTGCAGTCGCGCAGCGCCTGGCCTATGCCGGCGGCCAGCTGCCGCTGAGCCTGGCAGTGGTCCTGAGTGTCGCCAGCGCGCAGCAAGTCGCCGATGTCGAACAGCTGCAGCATCCAGCCGTCCGCCTGCCGTTGCAGCCAGCCTCGGGTATGCAGGGGGTGACCGAGCACGGTGCGAAAATCCAGGTCCAGCGGCTGCCCTTGCCAGTCGGCAGGCGTGCCTTCCAGCACCACCCAGCTGTGCCGCAGCAGGTAGTCGTGCACTTGGGTGGGGGGTTGGCCAGGCACGGCCAGCAGTGTCCGTAAAGGCCCGGACAGGCGCAGCACCTGCCCGTGGTCATTGAGCCATACCTGCAGACCGACGGGCTGAGGCATCTGGGGTATCGGCATGGCGGCATGGCTGCCCAGCCAGCGGTCGAACAGGCCGCTCACAGTTGCAGGCTCGCTTCGGCGCGTAACTCTGCGGGTAGGCGTGGCACTTCGCCAATTACGGGTATTACCAGCAGCGGCAGCACATTGGTGAGTTTTGCCCTTGGGTACGTGATGGTCACTTTCAGCAACCGGTTCGCGTCCAGGCTCACCTGCGCGTCACTGGCAGGCAGAAAGTTTAATGCCGCGGGCATCCAGGCCAACTGCTGGCGCAGCGCCTCACGTGCCACGGTCTGGACATCGGCAGCATAACTGGCACTGTTCGGGTCCAGGGCGACGCAGCGGCGCACTGCTTCGCTGCTGGCCTGGTTGAACGATTGCAGCATCAGCATCGGTAGGGTGTAGCTCACCAGGCCGTAAAACACCGCGAAAAAGATCATGAAGACGGCCACGAACTCGATCGCTGCCGCCCCTTTTTGCCGTCCTGCCGGGTTTGCTTGCATGATTGCGTCTACCCTGACCGAGAGTCCTGAGTTACAGCATAGAAGCGTTCGACGAACAGGGATGGCCAATTGCCAATATCCAGTGTTGCCTTGCTGCTTTGGCTTGCCGCATGTAGCGGACAAGATATCCGCGAACGGCAGATCTCCAACCTTCTGACCTTGGGTGTCGGCGCCTGTGCGTTGCTGTGGCTGGCCGCCACCGGGCGCAGCTGGATCGGTGCCCAGCCCGGTGATACCGGCTGGGCGTTGGCCATCGTCCTGCTGCTGACTCTCCCAGGTTACGTGCTCGGCCGCTTCGGCGCCGGCGATGTGAAGCTCCTCGGCGCGCTGGCCCTGGCCACCAGTCAGGATTACGTGCTTGGCACGTTCATCGGTGCCGCCGCCGCGCTGCTGCTGTGGATCGGGCTGCGGCGGCGCAGGGCAGGGCAGACGGCTGACAAGCAGCCGTTCGCGCCTTACGTGCTGGTGGGCTTTCTGTTGACCAGTGCGTGCCTGCAGTAAGCGCCGGTCAATTGTTCGACGACACCTTGGTCCAGCGGAAGAAATCCGGGATGGCGTATTTGTAGCTTTCCAACCAGCGCTGCATCGACAGGTCGCGCTCCCGTGCCGTCTGCACCTGCAACCGGTTCGAGGCCTGCTCGCCGCTGGCCTGCACCTGCAACAGCGCTTCGGTCGCTGTCTGCGTCGCCTGCTGCTCGCGGATGGGCGCTTCTGCTTGTGCCATAGCGGCGCTGGCGCAGCAGGCCAGCACTATCAGGTATTTGATCATGACTACCTCCATTCCTCAGTTGAGCACCACGTCTGCACCACTGGCCGAGGCAATCGGGCCACGGCCTGTGGCCTTGATCTGGCTCGCACGGGCCTGTGCTTCGGCAAACTGGCCAGGCTTGAGCCGCAGACGACCCACCAAGTCGGTCGCTTGTTGCCAGTTGCCCTGTAGCAGCGACAGGGTCACCAGGTTGACGGCCGGGAGCGGGTTGTCGTCTTTCAGTTCGATCGCGGTCAGGAACTCGAACCGCGCCTGATCAAAACGCCCCAGGCTCATCAACACCACACCCAGGTCGTTGCGCATACGCTCGTCGGTGGAGGCAAGGTGCACCGCGCGCTGCAGGTACTGCAACGCCTGTACGTCGTCGCCCCGGGCCGAGGCGAGCTGGCCCAGGCCGTGTTCACCCTCAGCCGCCAGGCAGCCACCGAGCAGGCTGCGGTACAACGGTTCTGCCTCGCTGCGCCCCAGCAGGCGCGAGACCCTGGCCTTGCGCAGGCGTACCTGGGCGAGGGTGTCCGGCAACTGTTCCAGGTGGGCGAGGCTGGCGTGCGGACGGCCTTCGTTGAACATCTCGTCCGCCAGGTTCAGCGCCAGTTGCTGGTCGGCATCAGGCTTGGTGCAGGTCGATGTGCCGAACAATTGGCCGAAGCCTTCTGTCGATTGGCCAGCGCAACCGCCAAGCAGCATCAGGCTGGTGAACAACAGGATTGCTTTCATCCTTCTCTCCTCAGGTGCCCAAGGCGCGCGCCAATGCGGAAAATCCAGGCCCGGCGAGCACGATGAGCAACGCCGGAAACAGAAACACCATCATCACCGCCGACATCTTTGCCGACATCTTCGATACCCGTTCCTGCATGTGCGTCAGGCGCCGGTCATCGAGCAGCTCCTTCAGGCCCTGCAGCGACTTCATCGCGCCGCTGCCCTGAATCAGTAACTGCTGGAGAATGACGCAGGTATCGATGAATTCGTCCACAGCCAGCATGCGCGCGGTCTTTTCCAGCTCCGGGCCGAGCGCCAAACCCGAGTCCACACGCTGCAGCACCTGGCGCAGTTCCTCACTGATCTGCGGTACCAGCGGGCGGCCCTCCTGGCTCAGCACGCGCAACGCCTGCTCCACGGCCAGGCCTGTTTCGAAGAGGATGCGCAGCAGTGGAATCATCAGGCTCACTTCCAACGCAATACGCTGCTGGCGGCGTTTGGCGACGGCTGCCAGCAGGCGCTTGGGCAACAGGTAACCGATGCCCAGGGCGCACAACGGCCACATCAGCCAGTGCACAACGCCACCGCCCAACACCCCCTGTTGAAACAGCAAGGTCAGCGCCACTGCCAGCAGTGGCAGCCCCAGTTGCACAGCAGCGAACAGCGCACGCTGGCGGCTGCGGCGCCAGCCGACACGGTCGAGCAGGGCCTGGGTTTCGCCGTCGAGCTGTTGCAGACGTTGCCCCAAGGGGCTGCTGCCCAGCCAGTGCAGCCAGTTCCCCAGCCGTTCCTCCTGATCCAACCGCCCCTGTAGCCGTCGCGCCACCAGGTGGCGGGCACGCAATTGGCGAACGGCCTGCAGGCCAAGCAACACGCCCGCAGCAAAAAGGCACAACGCACAGAGCAGTAACGCCATGTCAGAGGCTCCTCATCATTCGCCAGAGCACCAGGCAGCCGAGCACCTGCAGGGCAAACGCCAACAGCAGCATCATCTGGCCGCTGCTGTCTTGCCACATGGCCAGCAGGTAATGCGGGTTGGCCATCAGGAAATAGGCGACCATGCACAGCGGCAAGGCTCCGAGGATCACCGCAGTGATACGGGTTTCACCGGTCATGGCCTTGAGCTGGCGGGCGCCTTGCTCGCGCTCGCGGATCAGCTTGATCAGGTTTTCCATCAGTTCGCTGGTGTTGCCGCCGTAGCGCTGGTTGATACGCAAACCCATGGCGAACAGCCGCAGCTCATCGCGGTCGTACAGCTCGGCCAGTTCATTGACTGCTTCATCCAGCGGCACGCCTAACTGCACGTTGCGCCGCACCCGCGCCATGGTCGACTGCAGCGGTTCGCGGGCGCTGTTGATGCCCCCGAGCACAGCGTCATTGAGGGTGCGCCCGGCCTTGAGGCTGCGCACGCTGTAGTCCAGCAGCGCGGGCAACTGTTCGACCAGTTGGCGTACGCGCTGGCGGCACAACCAACCGAGTATGCAGTACCCCACCAGCGGCAGGCCCAGCAGCAGCATCAGGCCGGCGACCCAACCTGCACTGAGCAACGCCAACAGCACCAGGCTCAACCAGGCCAGCACCCAGCGCTGCGGGTGCCAGTCGCTTGCACCCAGGCCGGCACGTTGCAGTAGGGGGGCGAGCCAGTCACGCCGGGGAGTGCCACTGCGTACTAGCTCAAACGCGCGTCCCAGGCGCTGGAGAATGCGCTGTTCGCTGCGCTTGTACAGGCCACGGCGGAACAACAGCAACGCCATGCCCAGCAACAGCGGCGCCAATGCCAGCAACAGCGGGCCGATCACTGCACACCTTCATGGCGCAACTTGCTCCCCGCTGGGTTCGGTGCTTCCCGCAAGAACGCGTCGCCGCTGCGCCGGTCGAGGCGGAACAAGGTGTTGGTCACGTACACGTCGTCGCGCACACCCACCACTTCCAGCACTTCACTGACGCAACGCCGGCCGTCGGCCAGGCGGGTCAACTGGATCACCACGTCAAGTGCTGCGCAGATCATCTGCCGCAAGGTTTTTTCGGCAATCTGGCGCCCGCTCAGGCCAACCAGTGTTTCCAGGCGCAGCAACGCATCCTGAGCGGTGTTGGCGTGTACGGTGCTCATCGAGCCGTCGTGGCCGGTGTTCATTGCGGTCAGCACATCGAGCACTTCGGTCCCACGGATCTCGCCCAGAATGATGCGATCAGGGCGCATGCGCAGGGCGTTGCGGATCAGCTCGCTGGCCTTGATCTCGCCGTGCCCCTCGGCATTGGGTGGTCGGGTTTCCAGGCGCACCACGTGGGGGTGGTGCAATTGCAGTTCGGCAACGTCTTCAATGGTCACCAGGCGCTCGCGCGGGGCGATCATCTGGCTGAGGATATTGAGCAGGGTGGTCTTGCCGGTGCCCGTGCCACCGCTGACCAGAATGTTGCAGCGCCGACCCACGGCACGCTCGAGGAAGTCGAAGATGTGCTGGTCGATAGCACGGGTGGCGAGCAGGTCGGCACTCTTGAGCATGTCCTGGCGGAACTTACGGATCGACAGGCAGGGGCCATCCAGCGCCACAGGCGGGATGATGGCATTGACCCGGCTGCCATCGGGCAGGCGGGCATCGACCATTGGCGAGGATTCGTCCAGGCGTCGCCCGAGCGGGGCGAGGATGCGCTGCATCACCCGCTCGACGTGGTGGGCGTCGATAAAGCGCAGGTCGGTCTGTTGCAGCTGCCCGGCCCGCTCGACGAAGACCCGGTGCGGCCCGTTGACCAGGATTTCGGTGACGCTGGGGTCACGCAGCAGCACCTCCAGGGGGCCGAACCCGGTGAGCTCATCGACCAGTTCCTCGGCCAGACGCTCCATCTCGTAACGTGACAGCGCCAGGCGCAGGCGGGCAACGTAATCGCCTACCTGCTCCAGAACGAACTGGGTGAGGGCCGGACGGGTGCCTTCCAGCAGGTTGCGGCCGCTGTCTTCGATGGCATCGATGGCAAAACGGTGCAGGGCACGCTTGAGTGCATGGGGATCGGCCGAGGCATGGTGCTGGCCGCCAAAGGGTTGGTCGCTGTTCATTTGCTCCCCCACAGCCGACGCAGCCAGGGGAAGGCCGGTGGCGAAAGGCTTTCCGAGCGCTGTGCCAGGCGTTCACCCAGACCCCGCAGGGCCTGGGTCAGGTTTTCGCGCGGGGCCAGTTCGAACAGGCTCAGGCCCTGGTTCTTCACGTTCATCCGAACTTCGGGGCTGTACGGCATGATCTTCAGCAACGGCAAGCCATAACGCTTGGCCAGGCTGTCGGCATCCGGTGCGACCGTGGCCAGGTAGCGGTCCACCAGCAGGCTGGCGTGCTCCAGCTTGATGCCATGGTCACGCCACAGCTCCAGTACTTCGAGGTTGCGCCGGCAGGCAAGGATGTTCTGGTCGGTGTAGACGATGAGCTTGTCGCAGTGGCTGACGATGGTACGCAGGGCTTCGCTGTCGGCATGCCCGGTGAGGTTCACGACGATGTGCTGGAAGTGTTGGCGCAGTGCGCTCAGCAACATGTACAGCTCGGCCGCGCTGGTCTGCTGCAGCGGCTCGTCGTTCTCGGCATACGACAGCAGGCGCAGGCCTTTCTTGTCGCGGGTGAAGGCGCTGTCGATCAAGGTGGTGTCGAGGCGGCGCAGGTGCCGCAGGGCATCGCCGAAGTAGAACGACGCCTCTAGCCCGAGCAAGGCCAGGCTGTCACCCCGGGGCAAACCCAGGTCGAGCAGCAGGGTCCGTTGGCCGCTTTCCTGCACCACCCGCGCCAGGTGTGTGGTCAACAACGCCCCGTCGGCGCTGCTCTGCACGCCGTAGAGTACGGTCAGGCCGCCCAGGCTGGGGTTGCTGGTCACGGTGGGCATGCGTTTGCCCAAACGCCGCACCAGCCCGGCCACCTCGCTGGCGCGTGAGCCGTAGGCGACGAAATCACGGGCGCCGGCGCGCATGGCATGCAGCACCAACTGGTTGTCCATGCCATCGCCCAGGGCGACGATCGCCAGCATCGGCTTGGCCTCCAGTACGCCCTCGATTAGCGCGCACTGGCTGACCAACTGCTCGCGGTCCAGACCGATGAATACCAGGTTGCTGAAGGTCGCGTTGACCAGCGCCAGCAACTCATCGAGGCTGCCGCCACTGGCGCCGATCACCTGCCCCTGAGGGGCCAGCGCCGCCTGCAGCCATTGCATGTCTTCTTCGTTGCGAGTGATGGCCAGAAAGGTCTGGTTGAGGCTCTCGTTCATCGTGATAACCCGCTTTGGCCGTCGAAGTTGCCGTTTTCCATGAAGAACAGCTGCCCCCAGCTGGGGTCGTAGGTACGCAGGTGCTCGCCGGGGAGCTGCGGCAGGCGGGCATTGGCGGCTAGTGGCTGGACCAGGTGCGGGGTGACGATCATCAGCAACTCGGTTTCTTCACGCACCAGGGCCGACTGCCGGAAAAACGCCCCGAGGACCGGCAGGTTGCCAAGCCCGGGAAGTTTGTCCACGGATGAACGGGTGTTGTTGCTGACCAGGCCGCTGATGATGAAACTCTCGCCATCGGCCAGGGAGATACTGGTGTCGGTGCGCCTGACGCTCAGCCCCGGCACCCGAGTGCCGGCAATGTTCACCGCGTTGGTGTAGTCGAGCTCGCTCACTTCGGGCGCCACCTTGAGCGTGATGCGGTCACGGCTGATCACTGTGGGGGTCAGGGCCAGGCGCACACCGAACTCCTTGTACTCGATCGAGACGTTGTCACTGCCGGCGCTGGGCACTGGAATCGGGATTTCCCCACCGGCCAGGAAACTGGCCGTCAAGCCGCTGAGCACGGTAAGGCTGGGGCGCGCCAGGGTGTAAGCGAAGCCGCTGTTTTCAAGGGCGTTGATGGCCGCAATGAAGCGACTGCTGCCGCCGCCCCAGACGATGTTGAACACATTGTCGTCGAGGGGGATGGCGGGGCGTGTGATTGGCACCGCACCGGGTGTTATCGATGTCCCGGGCACGGTACCCGGGGAGCCGATCAGGCTGTTGTTGGAGCCGCTGAAGAACAGGCGCGCGCCGGCCTCCTTGTACTTGTTGCGGCGCACTTCGACGAAGCGGATATCGGCTTGCACCTGGCTGGGCAACTGCGCATCCAGCGACGGCGGCAGGCCACCTTCGGCCACGTCGACGCTGGCTCTGCCCTTGATGAACAGCATGGCCCGGTGCGGCGCCGGTGCACAGGCAGTCCACAACATGAGGGTGGTATTGCCCTGACCTACAGCAGTGATCAGCACCGCACGGTCGCCGCTGGCTTGCACGTCGGCGACCTTGGGGTCGCCGATGGCCGCGCGGCTGATCGACAAGGGCAGCCGCAGTTCCTGCTGCAGGCCCTGATCCATCTCGATCACCGTGGGCAACTGGGCAAGTGCGTCGCACCCTTTGCCTGCGGCACTGGCCTGGGCCAGTGCCGCCGCCAGGAACAGGCCAACGCACACCTGGGCGAACGGTCGCCAGGAATCACAACGCTTGGGGCCAAAACGCCTGGAACTACGCATCTCTGCATCCTTGCCTTGTCAGGGAGTCTTGTCGGCATCGGCGGCCTGCGCGCCGCGGATGATCTGCATGCCTGCTGCGACCTTGCCGGGTACCGCACTGGCCACCGGGGTCTGGGAAAGTTGGCTGAAGCGATAGAGTTCGCGGTTGCTGTTTTCCACTTGCACCCTGGCATTGGGCTCGGACCAGTAGCGGGCCAGGCGCTGTTCGTCGGCGCTGCGCACGGCCAGGCGCAAGGTGCCGACCTGTGCCGCCAGCATCAAGCGGCTGGCCAGGGCTTGCGGTACCGCCAGGACTACGGTGCGGGTGGCTGAAAAGTTGCCGGAGGGCGCCTGCTCGCGTCGGGCCTTCTGCTCTTCGGCGGTCTGTGCCGGGCGGCCATCATTGGCCAGGCCCATCTGCTCGCCGACACTGAGCACCCGCAGGGCCGGCAACACCACCTGGGCGGAAGACTGCGGGTTGCTGGCTTCCTCGCGCAGGTACACCAGCACGTCGACATAGTCACCGGGGTACAGTTGCCCAGCCGCGCCGACCACCTCGTCCACGCCCACCGCCACCGCGCGTTCGTGGGCGCGGATCATCCGTGCCAGCGGCCCGCCAGCCTGGAAGCTCGCTTCCTCCAGCCAGCTACCAGCGGCCAGGGGCCTGGCGCTGCTACGGCCGATTACCTGCTCGACCTGCTGCAAGGCCCCGGGTGGCACCACCTGCAGGCGCTCGACCAGCACATCGTCCTCGGTCACTGGCGTATTGGCTGGCAGCGCCTTGCGCAACACTACAACAGGCGAGCGCTGCGGCTCTGGTGGCTGGGGGGCGGTAGGGGGGCTCACCGCAACCGGCTGTTCGATGAGCGGCGCGGCCGGCTCAGGTTGTACAGCCGGGCGGCTCAGCGCAAACCCCCAATACCCTGCCAGCAGTGCAGCCAGCAGAAACAGGGCAGCCAACAGCAGGGTCAAGCGACTGCTCATTGCGGGCCTCCATGCACTGATCCAGTAGTGGCAAAAGGTCACTATTCGCTATTGCACGGTAGCGCAGTCATCGCCGTTCGCCATGAGGGCCGCGATTTTTTTTGAGGCCGAGGTGAAAAACCAATTAAAACAGTAGGTTAATAAAAACTGAGCTAATTAATACTTTCTAGTTATCACTTGTTAATTAATGCCTTTTTATATTTGCAGACGCCCGTAGCTTGGCAATTCTTTGATGGCAGATGGGTGTCACTTTGACACTATTCACGTCGGCGTCATCGCCGCAAGGAGCTGGTCATGTTGCTGAAACAGGTCATCCTTCACTGCAAGAACTTCGTGCGCCGCAAGGACGGTGCTTCCGGTATCGAATATGCCGTCATCGCCGCGATGGTGGCGGTGGTGCTGGCGGGCTTCGTGACCGGCATCTCCGGCAAGATCAGCGCGATGTTCACGACCATCCAGGGGATTTTGTGACCAACCCACTGTACGTTGAACAGCGCCATCGAACCCGGCGCACAGGAGTCAGGCATGCAGCACTCTTCCTCGCGTCAGCAAATACTGTTGGTGGACGACGAGGAAGAGGTCCTGCTGGAGCTGGCCGAACTGCTGGAAAACGCGGGGTTCTGGTGCCATACCGCCGTTTCGGTGAAGGCGGCCCTGCAGCAGCTCACCCGCTATCCGGACGTGGCGCTGGTCATCACTGACCTGTGCATGCCCGAAGAAAGCGGTATCGGCCTGGTCAAGCGCCTGCGTGATCATACGGCCCGCCAGCATCTGCCGGTGATCGTCATGTCGGGGCATGCAGGGATGGATGATGTCAGCGACCTGCTGCGTCTGCAGGTGCTGGATTTCTTCCGTAAACCCATCTACTACGCACGGTTGCTGGAGACGCTGGACAACCTGTTTCCTCAGCCACGGTTGCAGGTGGTCAAGTAGTGACCTGCCAGAACGGATACGAAAACGCCCGGCTCATGGCCGGGCGTTCTCGTTCATATGTGCAGATCAGGCGTCAGGGTCATTCAGTTCCAGTACCCCACGCTTGCTGCGCAGCTTGCCGTAGAAATGCTCCAGGGCGTTGTTCAGCTTGCTGGCAGCACCGTCGACCGCCTGGTCCAGCGAAGTGGCAGTGTGGGTCACGGAAATGGGTTGGTGACCTTTCGGGCGAGCCTCCATCTGGCAGCGTTTGTCATGCGGGCCGGGCTTGGCGCCGTTCTCGTCGCGCAGGTGCACCTCGATGCGGGTGAGGTCCTCCTCGTAACGTTCGAGTGTGGCTTGCAGTGTACTGCGCACCCACTCGTTGAGACGGATGTTGCCTTCGATATGGTTGCTGCTGTTGACCTGGATTTGCATGATTCAATCCTTATTCAGCTTGCTCGCATGGAGGCGTGCCTAGGCCATTGAGGCCCCTGGAATTTTTTCGCCTCTTGACTCTAAGGTCAGGCAACCGAGGCGTGAATTCAACCCCTTTGTGAAAATAAATGTTCTGTTGCAAATTCAGCCGGGGAACCTTAAAACGGCCCCCTCTGGATCAGAACGCGACCGATGTCTGCACATACAAGGTGCGTGGCTCACCCACATACTTACCTTTGTTGTTGTCATCGAACGAGCGCGTGTAGTACTCACGGTTGAAGAGGTTCTTGACCCCCACTGCCACCTTCAGGTTCGACAGTTGTGGCCCGAAGTCGTAGCCAGCTCGGGTGCTGATCAGCATGTAGCCAGGGATGCGGCCGGTACTGCCGTCTGCGCTCTCGGCGCGGGTATTGGCGTTGTCGGCATACTGGCTGCTCTGAAAGCTGCCATCCAGGTTCCATTGCCATGGCCCCTCGGTGTAACCCACGCCCAGGTCGCCTTTGTGACGCGACGAGAATGGCACCTGATTGCCTTTGTTCAGCCCGTCCTCGCGGATGGTCGCATCCACGAAGGCATAGCTGGCATGTACATCGAAGCCTGCCAGCGCCGGGTTGATGCTGTCCAAGGCGTAGCGAATGCTGGTCTCGATGCCTTGATGGCGGGTCTCGCCGCGGGCTATCACCGAGTCGTTGGTCTGGTTGCTCTCATACTGGTTGTCGAAGTTGATCAGAAACGCACCGATCTCGGCTTGCAGGTCGCCGTTGTCGTAGCGGGTGCCGACTTCCCAGGTACGTGCCTTCTCCGGTTTGACCTCGCCGCGGGTGACGCGGTTGGGCATCTGGCTGTATTGGACGCTGCCAAACGAGCCTTCGGTATTGGCATACAGGTTCCAGCGGTCGGTCAGGTGGTACATCACGTTCAACGCCGGCAGGGCAGTGTTGTAGCTGCCCTGGTAGCGCTGGCCGTTGAGTGAGTTGCTCTGAGCAGAGTCGATCATCTCGTAGCGCACACCCGGTGTGATGGTCCAACGGCCGATGTCGATGCGGTCATCCAGGTAGATGGCATGGGCCTCGGTGCTGCCACGGGTGTCGCGGTCGTTGCGGCTGGCGGTGGTAGGCAGGTTGCCATTGACCGGTTCGCGAAAGCGCAGTTCGTGGCCGGCTTCGTTGATGTAGCGGTAGCCGATACCCAGTTCATGCCAGCTCTGGCCCAGGGCGAGCCCTTGCGAAAAACGCGTTTCGATGCCGCGCACCCAGTATTCGCGTGGCGACAGGGAAATGAAGCTGCCCTGGTCCAGGTAGCCGCTGCGCAGGGTTTTGGTGAAGAAGCTGTTGACGCTGAACTGGCGGTCGTCCTGCTTGTAGTCGTAGCCGAAGTTGAACAGTGTACGGCGGCCCCAGAACTTGTCTTTCAGGCGCGTGGACTGGTACGGGTCGGCGTCGAAGTCCGCCTTGCTCAGGCCACCTGGCATGTCGGCTTCGCCCTCGTAGTACTGGGCCATGGCATGCAGGCTGTTGGCGGGGTCCAATTGCAGCTTGCCCTTGAGGATCAGGTCATCGATCTGGGTGTCGCTGTGCTCACGCCAGTCGCCGCCGCGCACCCCCGAGTACAACAGGGCACCGCCCAGGCCGTTGTCGTTGGTGCCACCGACCAACAGGTTGGCACTGTTCTTGAAGCCGTCATGGCTGGAGGAGGGGCTGATCTGATTTTGCATGGCAGCCTTGAACGTCGCCTCTTCAGGGATGGCGCGGGTGACGAAGTTGACGATGCCGCCGACGTTCTGCGGGCCATACCGCACTGCGCCGCCACCGCGGACCACGTCAACGGCATCCATGTTGCCCATGCTGATGGGGGCCAGCGACAACTGCGGTTGGCCATAGGGGGCAAAGGGTACCGGAATGCCGTCCATCAGCACGGTCGAGCGGGAAGCCAGGCGTGGGTTGAGGCCGCGAATGCCGAAGTTCAGTGCCAGGTCGTGGCTGCCGGTGCCGTTGTTGTCCGGGGCGTTTACGCCGGGCATGCGGTTGAGCACTTCACGCGCGGTGGTGGCGCCGCTGCGTTCGAACGCTTCGCGGCGCACCACGTCGCGAGCGCCTGGGTGCTCGAAGACATTGTCCTGCTGCGCCTCGCCCAGCCAGTCGCCTACCACGGTCGAAGCGCCGAGCTCGACCGCTGCTCCGGAACTGGCGGGCGCAACCGGTTGCAGGCTGAAGGCGTTGTCGGCCTCTTGCCGGGCCTGCAGGCCGCTGCCACGCAGCAGTGCATCCAGGCCGTTGGCGACGTCGTAATTGCCCTGCAGGCCTTGGCTGTCCAGGCCCTGGGTCAGTTGCGAGCCAAACGAGATCAATGCACCGCTTTCGCGGCCGAACTGGTTCAGGGCCTCTTCCAGGGAGCCGGCGGCGATGTGATAGGTGCGTGCTTGGGCAGCGAACAGGACGGGTGTGGCAACACCCAGGCTGGTGGCGAGCAGTACGGTCTGGACGAGTCGGGTGGGGCGCAGGGGCATCGGGAAAGGTCCTTTGAGAAGGGGGTCTGCCTTCTCTGTCACGCGAGGTTGGAAAAAGGGCTCAGCCGATTGAAAAAAATCTGGAGTGCCAACCGCCGCTGTAGCCCTCAACCCGTTCGCGATTCGACCGTGACCCAGTACCGGGTAAAGCGCCGCACGCGTACGGGCAAGGCCACCTCAAGCATCTGCAGAATCCGCTCACTGTCATCCAGCGGGTAGGAACCGGAAACCCGCAGGTCGGCCACCCGTTCGCTGCAGCCCAGTTGCCCCAGGCGATAACGCCCCAGCTCGGCCAGGAAGTCCGTCAGGCGCATCTGCGAAGCCACCAGCATGCCATCGACCCAGGCGCCGCTATTGCGGTCCAGCGGCGCAATGGCCCGCCAGCCCTGTGCGGTAAACCGCGCCCGCTGCCCAGCCAGCAGCGCCTGGCCGGCGAAACTGGCCGTGCCGCTGAACACCGAGACCAGGCTGAAACCGTCGAACGCCCGTACGTTGAATCGGCCACTGTCGAGCCGCAGCGCACCTTCGGCAGTGCTCAGCAACAAAGGGCGCGTATCGCGTGCCACATCCAGCGCCAGTTCCCCCTCCAGCAGGCGCACCAGGCGCTGGCGCCCATCGAAGTGCACGTCGGCGGCGCTGCGCGTATTGAGTTGCAACACGCTGCCGTCGTCCAGCGGCACCCGCCGACGTTGGCCGACCGGGCTGCGGTAGTCGGCCATCAGCTCAGGCAAGGGGTTGAACCCAGGCAGGGTCATCCCGGCGGCACTGGCCACCCCCACCATAAGCAGTGCCTTGAGGGCACGGCGCCGGGCAGGCGAGGAGGGCGCCTGCAGCGTTGCATGCACCACCGGCGAAGCGACGCCCCGCAAGCGTTGATTGACCTGCTGGATATGCGCCCAGGCCCGTTGATGTTCCTGGTCGGCCAGCAACCACTGCTGCAACGCCTGTTGCTGGGCCTGATCGAAATCCTCGCCCTGGGACTCGATCAGCCAGTGCACGGCCTGTTCGGCCACTTGGGAAGAAAACGAGGTGTTCACAGTGCGAAATAGCAGCGCAACGCTGCCTTGTTCAGGTAGCGCTTGACCGTGGCCAGGGAAATGCCCAGCTCGCGGGCGATTTCGGCCTGGCCGAGGCCGTCGACCTGGGCCAGCAGGAAGGTGCGCTTGACCAGCGGGGGCAGGTCATCGAGCAGACGGTCGAGCGCCAGGAGGGTTTCAAAGATGATTGCCTTCTGTTCTTCGCTCGGTGCCACGTTTTCAGGCACCTGAGCCAACGCTTCGAGGTAAGCGCGCTCTAGTTCCTGGCGGCGGAAATGATTGCACAGCACACGTTTGGCCACGGTGGCGAGAAACGCGCGTGGCTCCACCAACTGCGGTGCCTCGCGCGCCTGGAGCATGCGCACATAGGTGTCCTGGGCCAGGTCGGCGGCACTTTGCGGGCAGCCCAGGCGCCGTCGCAACCAGCTGGTCAGCCAGGCGTGATGGGCGTGGTAAAGGCCTTCGACCGTGGAAGAAAGGGCGCTGGGCACCGTGATACTCCGGCGCCCTGCAGCGCAACTGGTAGTAAGAATTGTTCGCATTGTAGTGATATAGCCAGGCGCTCGGCAACCGACCTTTTCAGTCTTTGCTTATGAGAATTTAAATCATTATTATTGATACCTCGAATTTTCCCGGACCCTCGCCATGAAGCGCACCGCCGCCGGAATTCCCGTCAGCTACCGTCTGGCCGTGGCTTCGCGCTGCCTGGCGGCGTTGTTGGGCGGCTATCTGCTGGCGTCCATGGCCAGCATCTGCATTGCGCTGCTGGTGCCGCTGTCGCAGGTCGACGCCACCCTGACCGGCCTGCTGTCATCTTTCGTTTTCTACCTGTTGGCCTTCATCTGGTGCTTCGCCTGCCGTAGCGCCTGGCGCGCCTGGTTGGGCGTCATCCTGCCAAGCCTGTTGCTGGGCATGGTCAACGGGCTCGCCTACTGGATGAGAAACCCATGAAGGAAGGCTTCCGCCAGGCCATGGCCTGGCTGCACACCTGGACTGGCCTGATTTTCGGCTGGTTACTGTTCGCCATCTTCCTCAGCGGTACGTTGTCGTACTTCAAGGATGAGATCAGTCACTGGGCACAGCCTGAAGTGCGCCGCCATGCGCTCGATCCACTTGCCAGCCTGGGCTTGGCCCAGCGCTACCTACAGGCAAACGCCGGGCACTCTCCAAGCTGGATGATCCGCCTGCCCAGTGAGCGTGAAGCGGCATTGAATGTGGGCTGGCGCGACCCCGAAGGCGGGCGCCGGGGCTTTGTCAGAAAGAGCCTGGACGCCCAGAGCGGCCAGCCGGTAGAGGCACGTGACAGCCGCGGCGGCGAGTTTTTCTACCGCTTCCACTTCGAGCTGCAGATGCCGTATCCGTGGGGGCGTTGGCTGTCGACGCTCTGCGCCTTCATCATGTTGCTCGGGCTGATCACGGGGATCATCACCCACAAAAAGATCTTCAAGGAGTTCTTCACCTTCCGCCCGGGCAAGGGCCAGCGTTCATGGCTGGATGGCCACAATGCCATTGGCGTGCTGGTGCTGCCGTTTCACCTGATGATCAGCTACAGCAGCCTGGTGCTGTTCATGTACCTGGTCATGCCGGCCGGTATCCTGGCGAGTTACGGCGGCAACAGCGATGGCTATTTCAACGACCTGTTCGGCCGCGACGAGGTGCCCCAGGTGGCCAATGTCGCCACCCCCCTGGTGCCGCTGGCAGGCCTGTATGCCAAGGTTCAGGCGCAGGTCCCCGGTGCCCGCATGGGCTTCATCCAGGTGCAGAACCCTGGCGATCGCAATGCCCGCGTCACCTTCACCCAATCGTCGGCCGATAACGTGGCCTACAAGCGCAGCGCCAGCTGGACATTCGACGGGGCAACCGGCGTGTTGCTGAGCCAGGGCGCACCGGAGAGCCCGGCCATGATGACCGCCTTCAGCCTTGCGGGCCTGCACATGGGCAACTACGCAGGTCCAGCGCTGCGCTGGCTGTACTTTGTGTTCGGTTTGGCCGCAACGGCGGTGATCGGCACGGGCCTGGTAATGTGGCTGGGCAAACGCCAGCTCAAACATGCCAAGAGCGAGCGCATCCCTGGCGAATTGCGGCTGGTAGAAGTGCTGAACATTGCCAGCATGAGCGGCCTGCTGCTTGCCGTGGCAGCATTCTTCTGGGCCAATCGCCTGCTGCCGGTGGGGCTGGCGGGCCGTGCCGATTGGGAAATCAACAGCTTCTTCGTGCTCTGGGCGCTGTCGCTGGTGCACGCGCTGCTGCGCCCGGGGCGCCGCGCCTGGGCTGAGCAATTGGGGCTGGGCGCGCTGGCGTTTACCCTGCTGCCGTTGCTCAACGCGCTGTCCACCGGGCAAGGGTTGGACCACTCCCTGGCGGTTGGCGACTGGGCCATGGCGGGCTTCGACCTCACGGCGCTGGCCACCGGCGTGTTCCTGGCCTGGGCCGCAGCGAAAATGCTGCGTGCCCCCAAGCCGGTTGCCAAACGCGCGCCCCGCACGGCCAAGGCAACGGCTCAAGCGGCGCAGGTGCATTGATGCTGAGCATTGCCCTGATCGGCTTCGCCGGGTTCGCCGGCTTGTGCCTGGCGATGGACAAGCACTTCAACGAGCTGCTTGGGCGCAAGCCCGGCCCCGGCCAGTTGCGTAGCCTGCGCAGTGCCGGTTGGCTGTTGTTGCTGGTGTCGTTGGTGCTCTCGGTACACCAGCGTGGCTGGGCCCATGGTCTGGTGGAATGGATCGCCGTGTTGATGGCCGGGGTGACCCTGTGGGTGTTTGTCTTGCCTTATCAGCCGCGGCTGCTGCTGGGGTTGGCTGCCATCAGCGTGGTGCTGGGCCCGCTGCTGGCCGTCGTGGCCGGGTGACGCTGTGATCGAGCCCGACAGCGAAAGCCCCCGCGCACGCTTCGTTGAGGTCTTTCTGGCCCAGCGTGCACGCATGGAGGCGTTGGTCAGCCGCCGGGTCGGCTGCCGGGCCACCGCATCGGACCTGGTCCAGGAGCTGTTCCTGCGTTTCTGGCGCCGCCCTGAGGTCAAGGTTGAAGCGCTGGATACTTACCTGTTGCGTTGTGCGGGCAACCTGGCCATCGACCACCTGCGCAGCGAAGGCAGCCGCGAACGTGTCGCTGAAGCATCGCTGCCGCTGGATGAGGCGTGTTCGGCCCAGGCGCCCGAGCAGGCCTTGGAGGTCGATCATGACCTGCAGTGCATCGAGGCAGCGCTGCGGGCCTTGCCCGAGCGTACCCGGCAGATCTTTCTGCTCAACCGCATTCATGGCTGCAAGTACGGCGAGATCGCCCAGGCCATGCAACTGTCCCAGAGCACGGTAGAAAAGCATATGATGCGCGCCCTTGAAGCGTGCAAGGCGAGTATTGCCGAGCCCGCGTCCATGCGCCGGCCTGGGAGCTACCGTCGATGAGCCATTCAGACATGACTACCGCCGACCCCTCGCAAGCGGCGTTGCACTGGCTGATCCGTATCAACGAGCAGCCCGAGGCGCAGCACAGCGCGGCGTTCAAGCGCTGGCTGCTGGCCGACCCGAAGCATCGCCAAGCCTATGCCCACGCCCAGGCGCTGTGGCAGACAAGTGCGGTGCCCGCAGCGCGCCTGGCCGAGCAAGAGCAGGCAGGCCTGCAGCGCTACCTCGATGCCATGGCCAAGGCGCCTGCCCCAAGGCGCTGGCGTCGCGCCCTGGCGCTGGCGGCGTGCCTGGCACTGGCGGTGAGCGTGGCGGGGGGCTGGCATCCGGGTTACTGGTTACAGGACCTGCGCGCCGATTTCAGCAGCACTGAAACAATTCGCCAGGTGACGCTGGCAGACCATTCGCAGGTGACCCTCGATGCGGGCAGTGCCATTGCGGTCGATTTTGAGCAGGGTGAACGCCGTGTGCGGCTGTTGCATGGTGCTGCGTTCTTCCAGGTCACACACACAGGTGAGCCGTTCGTGGTGGCAGCAGCGGGGGGGCAGGTGCGTGTGCTCGGTACCGAATTCGAAGTGCGTGACCACGCTGACGGCGCACAGGTCACTGTGCGCAGTGGGCGTGTGGCCGTCACCCCGGCCCAGGGGCAGGCTGCCCGTGAGCTGACGGCCAACCAGCAAGTGGCATATGGCGGTGGCCGCGTGGGTGAGACCCTGACCGTGGACAGTGACAGCCGCCTGGCCTGGCGCCAGGGCTGGGTCGATTACTACCAGGTGCCGTTGACCCAGGTGATCGAGGACTTGCGGCGGTATTACCCCGGGCGGATCGTGCTGCTTGACCGTGAGCTGGGGCAGCGCAAGGTCAGCGGCAGTTTCCCGGTTCAGGAGCCGTTGGTGGCGCTGGATTCCTTGGGCAAGGTGATGGGGTTTTCCAGGCAGACGTTGCTCGGGCGGCTGACCGTTGTCAGGTAGTTTGTGTGAGCAGGCCTTATCGCCGGCAACAGGGTCAGCCCTGGAAAAATTATTTTCAAAAGCGGGTGAGGTAATAGGGCATGGCATCCGTGTAATGAGTGGAAGTGCGATTCATTCGCAGTAATAACCCTCTCATAGGTCAGCGTCCATGAAGTTCACCCCGCGTTGCGTCCCTCTCTGGCTTGGCTTCTCCGCGCTTGCAGCCGTCACCGTTGCCCCTGGCGCGCTGGCCGCCGAACAGGTTCAACTGCACACCTTCGCCCAGCCCAGCCAGCCCCTGGCCCAGGCACTCAACGCCTTCAGCCGTGCCGCTGGGCAAAGCGTGGTGTACACCCTCGAACTGCCCGCTGTGCAGGCACCGGCCCTCAACGGCCGGTTCAGCGCTGAACAGGCCCTGCAGCAGTTGCTGGGCAACGCCGGCCTGACCTGGCGCCGCGTCGATGCCCGGACCCTGACGCTCGAGCCTGTGGATACTTCTGGCGCACTCAACCTGCAGGCCACCACGGTGAACTCGCAGATGGACACCTACAGCTACCAGCCCCCGGCCAATGCCTCGATCATGCGCGGCCAAGGCCCGACCCAGGACATCCCCCAGGCCATCAACGTGGTGCCAGCCCAGGTCCTCCGCGACCAGGCGCCGCGCAACCTCGATGACGCCCTGGCCAACGTCAGCGGCATCACCCAGGGCAACAACTTCGGCGGCACCTCCGACACCGTGATGAAACGGGGCTTTGGCGACAACCGCGACGGCTCGATCATGCGTGATGGCATGCCGGTCGTGCAGGGCCGCAGCCTCAACGCCAGCACCGAGCGGGTCGAGGTGCTCAAGGGGCCGGCCTCGCTGCTGTATGGCATCCAGGACCCGGGCGGGGTGATCAACGTGGTCAGCAAACGCCCGCAACTGCAGCAGTACAATGCCCTGACCGTACGGGGTTCTACCTATGGCAGTGGCAAGAACGGCAGTGGCGGGGGGTTTGACAGCACGGGTGCACTGGGCGACAGCAACTTCGCCTACCGCCTGATCGTCGACCACGAAGATGAGGACTACTGGCGCAATTTTGGCGTGCACCGTGAGTCACTAGTGGCGCCGTCGCTGGCCTGGCTGGGCGAAGATACCCAGGTAGTGCTGGCCTACGAGCACCGCGAGTTTCTCTCCCCCTTCGACCGCGGTACGGCCTTTGGCAGCAATGGCCACCCTTTGGACATTCCGGCCACGCGGCGCCTGGACGAGCCCTTCAATGACATGGAAGGGCGCTCCGACCTTTACCGGCTGGAGGTCGATCACCACTTGGCCGACGACTGGAAACTGCACTTCGGTTACAGCTTCAACCGCGAGACCTACGACGCCAGCCAGGTCCGCGTGACCGGCGTCAACGAAGCCAAGGGTACGTTGACGCGCAGCATCGATGGCACCCACAACGCGATGAGTCGCGACCAGTTCGCCACCCTGAGCCTGAGCGGCAACGTCGAACTGGCCGGGATGCAGCACGATCTGTTGTTCGGCCTGGATCACGAAGACCGCAAGATCTTCCGCGCCGACCTGATACGCCAGACCGCGAAGTCCACGTTCAGCTACCTGAACCCGGTCTACGGCCAGGAAGTGGAAGGCAGCACCGTGCGCGCCAGCGACAGCGACCAGACCGACAAGCTGCGCACCGACGCTGTGTTCCTGCAGGATGCGTTGCACCTGGACGACCACTGGATCCTGGTGGCCGGTGCGCGCTTCCAGCAGTACGACCAGTACGCAGGCCGCGGTCGCCCGTTCAAGGCCAACACCGACACCGGTGGCCAGGCCTGGGTGCCGCATGCCGGGCTGGTCTACAAGGTCGATGAGCAGTTGTCGTTCTATGGCAGTTACAGCGAGTCGTTCAAGCCCAACTCGAGCATTGCGCCGTTGACCGGTGGCTTGGTGCTGGACTCATCGATTGCACCTGAGGAAGGCAAGTCCTGGGAGCTCGGCGCCAAGCTCGACATGCCGGGCAGGCTCACCGGTACCTTGGCACTGTTCGACATCACCAAGCGCAATGTGCTGGTGGCCAACTTCGACAGCAGCAGTGGCGAGACCTTGTACAGCAACGCCGGTGAGGTCAATTCGCGCGGTGTCGAGCTCGACCTGACCGGCCAGCTCAGCGAGCGCTGGAGCCTGATCGGCAGTTATGCCTTCACCGATGCCAAGGTGACCAAGGACCCGGACCTGGAGGGCAACCGCCTGCAGAACGTGGCCAGGCACAGCGGCTCGCTGTCGGCCGTGTACGACTTCGGTAGCCTGTTCGGTGGTGATCGCCTGCGCGTGGGGGCCGGGGCCCGCTATGTAGGCGAGCGTTCGGGCAACGCGACCAATACCTTCGACCTGCCGAGCTATACCGTCGCCGACGCCTTTGCCACCTACGAGACCCAGTTCGAGGACCACAACGTGCGCCTGCAGTTGAACGTGAAGAACCTGTTCGACAAGGTCTACTACAGCTCGGCGGTGAACCAGTACTTCGTTGCCATCGGGGATGCGCGGCAGGTGAGCCTGTCGAGCACGTTCGAGTTCTGATGTGTCGGGGCCACAAAGTGGCCCGCTTAGCGGGTGAAGGCCGCCCGGTACTCGCCAGGGGTTGCGCCGAGCACCTGGCGAAAGCGGTTGCTGAAATGGCTGGCGCTGGCAAACCCGCACAGCAACGCAACCTCTCCCAACGCAAGCTGGCCCAGGCGCAGCAGTTGGCAAGCCCGGTGCACCCGTCGTGCCAGCAGGTACTGGTGTGGCGGCAAACCAAAGCTGCTGCGGAACATGCGCGCGAAGTGATATTCGGAGAGGTTGCAGCGCATGGCCAGCTCACCGAGGGTAATGGGCTGGTCGAGGTGCGCTTCGATGTATTCGACCAACTGTCGACGCAGGGCCGGCGCCAACCCCCCTTTGAGGCGCAAGCCCTGGCGCAGGCCAACTTGGCTGAGTACCGCGTGATCGACGATTTCGTGCGCCAGGCTGCTGGCCAGCAAGCGCTCGCCAGGCTCATCCCACGCCAGGCGGATCAGTTGGCGAAAACGCGCCGACTGCTGCGGGTCGTCAAGAAAGGTCGCCTCCTGCAACTGCAACTCCCGCGGTTCGCGGTCCAGTAGGCGCACGCAACCGAGGGCGAACTGCGCCTCGCTGATGTACAGGTGGGCCAGGCGGATCTCGCCGTTGACCACCCAGTTCGACTCATGACCGGCGGGCATGATGCACAGTTTGTCCGGTGCGCCCTTGGCGGCCGGGCGCTGCCGGCGGAAGGTACCGGTGCCGTCGGCGATGTAACACGACAGGGTGTGATGGCTCGGTGCCTGGTAGTCGCGGGCATCGTTGCGGTTGCTCCACAGCGCCGCAGCCAGGCCGTCGCCCAGGTGCGCGCTGAGCTCCAGCCGCGCATGGGGGGAGGCGTGCATGGCGTTGAACACGTGCAACTGGCTGAGTGGGGTCATGGGCGATTCCTCTGACGGCCATCGTACTGCGCTTGCCCAGTGGTGACAGCTACCTGGAAGGGAAAAGCGCAAGTTTGTGCAAGCGTGGTCCCGGGGCTTTGGCAAACACTGATGGCCCTGGCGAAGCACTGCGACGTCGATCGCTGGCAAGCCAGCTTCCACAGGTGCTGGGCACCAACGTTGAAAGACCCAAGGATCCCTCCCCATGAACCTGTCCCTGTACGTGCTTACCGTCCTGATCTGGGGCACCACCTGGATCGCCCTGAAACTGCAGCTGGGCGTGGTCGCCATCCCGGTGTCGATCGTCTACCGCTTCGCCCTGGCTGGCCTGATCCTGTTCGCCATCCTGCTGCTGACCCGCCGGCTGCAGCCGATGAACCGGCGTGGCCACCTGATCTGCCTGGCCCAGGGCCTGTGCCTGTTCTGCGTCAACTTCATGTGCTTCCTCACCGCCAGCCAATGGATCGCCAGCGGTCTGATCGCCGTGGTGTTTTCCACCGCCACGCTGTGGAATGCACTGAATGCACGGGTTTTCTTCGGCCAACGGATCGCCAGCAATGTGCTTGGCGGTGGTGCGCTAGGGTTGCTGGGCCTGGGCCTGCTGTTCTGGCCGGAGCTCTCGCACCATGCGGCCAGCCGCGAAACCCTCTACGGTCTGGGCCTGGCCCTGCTCGGCACGCTGTGCTTCTCGGCCGGTAACATGCTCTCCAGCATGCAACAGAAGGCCGGGCTCAAGCCGATGACTACCAACGCCTGGGGCATGGTGTATGGGGCGGTGATGCTGGCGGTGTATTGCCTGGTCAGCGGCATTCCCTTCGCCATGGAGTGGAGCACCCGCTACGTCGGATCATTGCTGTACCTGGTCGTACCGGGCTCGGTGATCGGCTTCACCGCCTACCTGACGCTGGTCGGGCGCATGGGCCCGGAGCGGGCCGCCTACTGCACGGTGCTGTTCCCGCTGGTGGCACTGAACGTCTCGGCGTTTGCCGAAGGCTACGAGTGGACGGCCCCGGCGTTGCTGGGCCTGGTGGCGGTGATGGCAGGGAACGTGCTGGTGTTTCGCAAGCCCAAGGTCAGGCCCGACATTGCACTGGCCCGCTGAAAGCGGCATGGATGAAAAAAGCTGGAGAGGCTGGGCGGTGCAGGCAAGCGTGGTAAGGGTTGCCTGCACCGGCCTCTCACCGTCAATGGCTATCGGCCCTTCCACACCTGCGGGTTGACCAGGTCGCGCGGCCGCTTACCCAGCAGCGCCGCACGCAGGTTGTCCATTGCCCGGTTGGCCATGGCCGCGCGGGTTTCGGCGGTGGCCGAGCCAATGTGCGGCAGGGTCAATGCATTGGGCAACTGGAACAGTGGCGACTCGCTCAGTGGCTCCTTTTCGTACACGTCCAGGCCGGCGCCACGGATCGTGCCGTTTTGCAGCGCGTCGATCAGCGCCGCCTCGTCGACCACCGGGCCACGGGCGATGTTGATCAGGAATGCGCTGGGCTTCATCAGCTTCAGTTCGCGTGCACCGATCAGCTTGCGGGTGGCGTCGGACAGCGGTACCACGATGCAGACGAAATCCGACTCGGCCAGCAGTTGCTCAAGGCTGCGATACTGCGCGCCCAGTTCCTGTTCCAGCGCCGTCTTGCGGCTGTTGCCGGCATACAGGATGGACATGTTGAAACCGAACCGGCCACGACGCGCGACGGCTGCGCCGATGTTGCCCAGGCCGACGATACCCAAGGTCTTGCCATGCACATCGCTGCCGAAGTGCGCCGGCCCGACGGTGGCTTGCCACTGCCCAGCCTTGGTCCACGCGTCCAGTTCAGCGGTACGGCGGGCGCAGCCCATGATCAGCGCGAAGCCCAGGTCGGCAGTGCTCTCGGTGAGTACGTCGGGGGTGTTGGTCAGGGCGATGCCGCGTTCGTTGAAGTAATCGACGTCGTAGTTGTCGTAGCCGACCGAGACGCTCGACACCACTTCCAGCCTCGCCGCGCCTTCAAGCTGGGCGCGGCCAAGCTTGCGGCCGACGCCGATCAGCCCATGGGCCTCGGGCAGCGCTTCGTTGAACTGGGCATTGATGTCGCCAAGCTTGGGGTTTGGCAGGATCACGTTGAAGTCTTGCTGCAGGCGTTCGGCCATGGCCGGGGTGATGCGGCTGAACGCCAGGACGGTCTTTTTCATCGGGCTACTTCCAACGGAAAAGCTACAAACTACAAGCTTCACGCCCCAAGAAAAAGCAGCGCATGCACCCATCTGCTGTTTCTTGACGCGTGAAGTGCGTTCAGTTGGCGATCAGCAACTCGTGGGTTTTCAGGTCCGCTTCATGGGCGGCGAGAATTTCCGGCAGCGAATTGCGCAGGTACTCGACCCAGGTCTTGATCTTGGCGTCCAGGTACTGGCGTGACGGGTAGATGGCATACAGGTTCAGCTCCTGCAGCCGGTATTCGGGCATCACCCGCACCAGGCTGCCGTCACGCAGGCCATCGATGGCCGAATAGATCGGCAGCACACCCATGCCCATGCTACTGCGAATGGCCGTTTTCATCGCATCGGCGGAGTTCACCTGGAAGGGCGAGCTGGTGATATTGACCAACTCCTGGCCCTCCGGGCCGTCGAACAGCCACTTCTCCAAGGGGATCACCGGGCTGACCATGCGCAGGCATGCGTGCTGCAACAGGTCGATGGGCTTGTGCGCGAAACCATGCTTGGCCACGTATTCCGGCGATGCACAGACAATGCTGTAGGTAATACCCAGGCGCTGCGAGACGAAGCCTGAGTCCGGCAGTTCGGTGGCCAGCACGATGGACACGTCGTAACCCTCGTCCAGCAGGTCAGGCACGCGGTTGGCCATGGTCAGGTCGAACGTCACGTCAGGGTGCGATTCGCGGTAGCGGGCAATGGCATCGACCACGAAATGCTGGCCTACGCCGGTCATCGAGTGCACTTTCAACTGCCCGGCTGGCCGTGCATGGGCGTCGCTGGCCTCGGCTTCGGCCTCCTCCACATAGGTGAGGATCTGTTCACAGCGCATCAGGTAACGCTTGCCCGCCTCGGTCAGGGCGATACGCCGGGTGGTACGGTTGAGCAGCCGGGTTTGCAGATGGGCTTCCAGGTTGGAGACCGCCCGCGACACGTTCGCGGTGGTCGTGTCCAGTTGCGCCGCAGCGGCAGTGAAACTGCCAAGTTGGGCTACGCAACTGAAAGCACGCATGTTTTGCAGGGTGTCCATGGGTCACTCTCGATGTAGAGGACAAAATTGTGTCATGAAGTAACGGTGTAAAGATGAAAATGTGCCTTCGACCAAAGGCTGATTATCGCTGTTTTGGTAACAAAGATTCGCAGGAATCCACGCTTATCGCCAGTGCGGCGGCCACCTAGAATTGCTCGGCCCCTCCACCTCTTCCTCGGGAAATCGCAGCTGTGCCGCGTCGCATCATCAGAACGCTCCAGGCGTTCAGTGCCTGTGCCCTTAGTCTCACCTTGAGCGGCTGTATCGGAACCTGGGGTATTGCCCCGCAAAGCAAGACACTGCAAGCCAATACCTTGACCACGGATGCGGCCATTCGCGACGCCGCCACCGACGCCCACTGGCCCGACCAGCAGTGGTGGCATGCCTATGGCGACCCGCAACTGGACCGCTGGATCACCTTGGCCGTGGCCGGTAGCCCGAGCCTGGCCATGGCGGCAGCCCGGGTACGCGAGGCCAAGGCCATGGCCGGTGTGGTCGAATCGGCGGAAAAGCTCCAGGCCAATGGCCAGGCGACGCTCAAACGCCATAACTGGCCCGAGGACCCGTTCTATGGCCCTGGCGCGCTGTCGGGTGCCAACACCTGGGACAACAACGCCGCCATCGGCTTCAGCTATGCCCTTGACCTCTGGGGGCGCGAACGCAACGCCAGCGAACAGGCCGTGGACCAGGCGCACATGAGCGTGGCCGAGGCACGCCAGGCGCAGCTTGAGTTGCAGAACAACGTAGTGCGCGCCTACATCCAGCTGAGCCTGCATTTTGCCCAGCGCGACATCGTCAAGGCCGAGCTTGAACAGCAGGAGCAGATCCTGGCCCTGGCCAAGCGCCGCCTCGACGCCGGCATCGGTACCCATTTCGAGGTGAGCCAGGCCCAAGCGCCGCTGCCCGAAACCCATCGCCAGCTCGACAGTCTCAACGAGGAGATTGCCCTGACCCGCAACCAGCTGGCGGCGCTGGCGGGCAAGGGGCCGGGGGAGGGCGCGCAGATCCAGCGCCCGACCTTGACCCTCGGTGCGCCCCTCAAGCTGCCGTCGGCGCTGCCGGCCGAGCTGGTCGGTCAGCGCCCCGACGTGGTCGCCAGCCGCTGGCAGGTGGCAGCCCAGGCCCGTGGTATCGATGTCGCCCATGCCGGGTTCTTCCCCAACGTCGACCTGGTCGGCAGCCTGGGCTTCATGGCTACCGGTGGCGGGCCACTGGAGTTCCTGACCGGGCGCAAGTTCAACTACAACGTAGGCCCGGCCATCAGCCTGCCGATTTTCGACGGTGGCCGCTTGCGCTCGCAGTTGGGCGTGGCCTCGGCGGGCTATGACGTGGCCGTGGCCCGTTACAACCAGACGGTGATTGGCGCGTTGAAGAACATTTCCGATCAGTTGATCCGCCGCGAATCGATGAAAGAACAGTCGCACTTCGCCGCCGAATCCGTGGCGGCGGCGCAGAAAACCTACGACATCGCCATGGTCGCCTTCCAGCGTGGCCTGACCGACTACCTCAACGTGCTCAATGCCCAGACCTTGCTGTTCCGCCAGCAGCAGGTGCAGCAGCAGGTGCAGGCTGCACGCCTGGTGGCCCATGCCGAGCTGGTGACTGCGTTGGGTGGGGGCCTGCAGGCTGGCAAGGACGTGCCTGAGGATGGGCGCCAGGATGCGCCGACAACGCCGGCGACCCTGGCCATTTTCGACCGCAAGGCGGACCACCCCGAATGAGTACATCGAGCCTGCCCCTGCGCTGGCTGCACAGCCTGGAATGGCGCCGGGGCTTCTTTGCCTGGGCGCGCACTGACGGGGTGACCTGGGTTTACATCTTCAAGGTGCTGGCCGCCGCGTTCATCACCTTGTGGCTGGCCATGCGCCTGGAACTGCCGCAGCCGCGCACGGCGATGATCACCGTGTTCATCGTCATGCAGCCGCAGAGCGGCCATGTGTTTGCCAAGAGTTTCTACCGGGTACTGGGTACTTTGGCCGGTTCGGCGATGATGGTCGCGCTGATTGCGATTTTTCCGCAGAACACCGAACTGTTCCTGCCCAGCCTGGCCTTGTGGGTGGGCTTGTGCTCGGCGGGTGCCATGCGCTACCGCACCTTCCGGGCCTACGGTTTCGTGCTGGCAGGCTACACCGCAGCGATGATCGGCCTGCCGGTGCTGGAGCACCCCGACCAGGCGTTCATGGCTGCCGTTTGGCGCGTACTGGAAATTGCCCTGGGCATTCTCGTCTCGACCTTCGTCAGCGCCGCGATCCTGCCGCAATCGGCCAGCGCGGCCATGCGCAACGCCCTGTACCAGCGCTTTGGCGTATTCGCCGGGGTGGTGGTCGAGGCGCTGCGCGGCGACAGCCAGCGCGACCGCTTCGAGACCAGCAACGTGCGCTTTGTCGCTGAGGCGGTGGGGCTGGAAAGCCTGCGCAACGTCACCGCGTTCGAAGACCCTCACATGCGCAGGCGCTCTGGCCGCCTGGTGCGCATGAACAGCGAGTTCATGGCCATCACCACGCGGTTCAACGCGCTGCACCGGTTGCTGGAGCGGCTGCGTGCCCGTGGCCCGCTGCAGATCGTCGGTGCCATCGAGCCTGGCCTGAACACCTTGGTCGAGCTGCTCCAGCCTTATGTAGGGCGGGCGCTGACCGACGCCGATGCGCTGCGCCTGACGCTGGAATTGGCGGCCTACAAAGAGGGCCTGCAAGCCCAGGTGCGCGGCCTGCGTGCCGAGTACCTGCAAACCAACCCCAGCGAGTCGGACCTGCTCGATTTCCACACCGCGTTCGAGCTGCTCTACCGCTTCGTCGACGAGATGTTCAGCTACGCCGAAACCCATGCCTCGTTGGCCGCACACCGGCACCAGCGCGAGCAATGGGATGAGCCCTATGTGGCGCAGACCAGCTGGCTGGTGTCACTGGCCGCTGGTGTGCGGGCCTCGGCGGTGCTGTTGCTGCTGGGCAGCTACTGGCTGCTCAGTGACTGGCCCAGCGGTGCCATGATGACCCTGATCGCAACGGTCACGGTGGGCCTTTCGGCGGCGTCACCGAACCCCAAGCGCATGTCGTTCCAGATGGCCTGCGGCACAGCCATCGGCGCGTTTGTCGGGTTTTTCGAAACCTTCTTCGTATTCCCCTGGATCGACGGTTTCCCGCTGCTGTGCATGGTGCTGGCGCCCGTGTTCGTGCTGGGCGCGTTTCTCTCGTCGCGCCCGGCCTATGCCGGTTACGGCATCGGCCTGCTGGTGTTCTTCGCGATTGGCTCGGTGCCGAACAACCTCACCGTGTATGACCCGTACACCTTCATCAACGACTACATCGGCATGGTCATCGGCATGTTCGTCTGCGCCGCAGCCGGGGCCATCATCCTGCCGCCCAATAGCCGCTGGTTGTGGAGCCGCCTTGAGCAGGAACTGCGCGAGCAGGTGCTGTTCGCCATCAGCGGGCGCCTGCGTGGCATCGGCACGGCCTTCGAAAGCCGCACCCGCGACCTGCTGCACCAAGCCTATGGCCTGGCGGCCGGCAAGCCGCAGGTGCAGAGCGAGCTGATGGGCTGGATGTTCACCGTGCTGGAGATCGGCCACGCGATCATCGAACTGCGCAAGGAACAGGCGCGCGCGCCGGTTCACCCGGCCTATGCCGAGTCGCAGCCGTGGCGTCAGGCCATCCGTGTCATGGGCCGGGCACTGGCGCGGCTGTTCCTGCAGCCCAACGCCAGCAACCACGAGCGCGCCCTGGTGGCGGTGGACCATGCCATCAGCCGCGTGCAGGCCACCGATGAGCCTTTCGCCCGCCATTTCGACACGTCGGTGCTGCGCCGTGCGCAGAGCTACCTGCACTTCATCCGTTCCTCCCTGCTCGACCCACAGTCGCCACTGGCACCGGCGAAAGGATTGCACCATGCCCCGTGAGATCGCCTTCCATGGCGTGTACATGCCCACCATGACCTTGATGTTCCTGTTCGCCCTGGGCCTGGCCTGGGGCCTGGACCGCTTCATCGCCAGCCATGATGGCTACCGCTTCTTCTGGCACCCGGCGCTGTTGCGCCTGTCCCTGTTCGTCTGCCTGTTCGGCGCCCTGGCGCTGTCGCTCTACTGGTGAGAATCCTTCGATGAAAAAGTTCTTCAGCCTGATCGCTACCCTGCTGGTGCTGACCGCTGCCGTGGTGATCGGTCGCCAGTTGTGGCTGCACTACATGACCACGCCGTGGACCCGCGATGGGCGCGTGCGCGCTGACATCATCAACGTTGCCGCCGATGTGCCCGGCTACGTGGTGGATGTGCCGGTCAAGGACAACCAGCGGGTGAAGAAAGGCGACCTGCTGATCCAGATCGACCCTGAGCATTATCAACTGGCGGTCGAGCAGGCCAAGGCGCTGGTCGCCTCGCGCAAAGCCACCTGGGAGATGCGCAAGGTCAACGCCAAGCGCCGCGCTGACATGGACAACCTGGTGATCTCCAAAGAAAACCGTGACGACGCCAGCAATATCGCCAACTCCGCCCTGGCCGATTATCAACAGGCCCAGGCCGAACTGGCAGCGGCCGAGCTGAACCTCAAGCGCACGCACATCGTCGCCACGGTCGATGGCTACGTGACCAACCTGAATATCCACAAGGGCGACTATGCGCGCACCGGCGAGGCCATCATGGCGGTGGTCGACGAGCATTCGTTCTGGGTGTACGGGTTCTTCGAAGAAACCAAATTGCCCCACGTGAAGGTTGGCGACCAGGCCGAGTTGCAAATGATGAGCGGCGAGCGCATCAAGGGCCATGTGGAGAGCATCGCCCGTGGCATCTACGACCGCGACAACCCGCAGAGCCGTGAACTGATCGCGGACGTGAACCCGACCTTCAACTGGGTGCGCCTCGCGCAGCGGGTGCCGGTACGGATTCACATCGACGAAGTGCCCGAAGGGTTTTTGCTGGCCGCGGGGACGACGTGTACGGTGGTGGTGAAACCGAGCGAGGAGTGATCTGCGCTACCCGCTACAACGGGGGGCATGGCGTGGGCCTTTCAAGCGGCTGGGCCCACCAACACCGGCACCTGCACGCGATCGATCACTTTCGCGCTGATCGAAGGGTCCAGCAACCGCCCCAGCCTCGACAGGTGCCGGTGGCCCATGATGATCAGTTCGCAGCGCAGCTCCAGCGCCTTGCCGACGATGGCTTCGACCGGCTGGTCGGCCACCATGCAGCCCTGGCTGGCGAAGCCGGCTTCGCGCAGTGTGCGTACTGCGTTGGCCACGGCGCCTTCGGCCAGTTGCTGTTCATCGCAGGCGGCGGGGTGTTCCTCCTGTTCCTCTTCGGTGTAGGCCGTCGGGTGATCGTGTACGGCGAAGGTCGCGTCGATGGCCAGCAGTACATGCAACTCGTGTTCGCCCGGCAGGCAGTAGCGGCGCGCCAGGGTGAGTAGGGCCGTTGAGGCAGGGGAGGCGTCGATGGCGATCAGGACAGGGCTGGGCATGCGGGATCCTTGGCAGAGGCTGGCTGAGGTGTCTGCAGGGTCGGCCTCTTCACGGGCTTACCCGCGAGAGGCCAGACCTGCCAATGCTTCATTTAAAGCCGAACACGGCCAATGAATAAATGCCCCGACACGCACGAGCGCATTGCGTCTGGTGCAATCATCCGACCTGTTAATATCGCCGTTCCCAACCTCGTTACGGAAAACGGCCATGCAACTCCCGGACATGAACCTGCTCGTCGCCCTCGACGTCCTGCTCGACGAGGGCAGCGTGGTCGGCGCAGCGCAGCGCATGAACCTGAGCCCGGCGGCAATGAGCCGTACCTTGGGCCGCATCCGCGAGGCACTGGGCGACCCCATCCTGGTCCGCGCCGGCCGCGGCCTGGTGCCGACGCCGCGGGCGCTGGCGCTGCGCGAGCAGGTGCACGGGCTGGTGGAGCAGGCCGGGCAGGTATTTCGCAGCCGTGACGACGTCGATCTGGTCAACCTCGATCGTGCTTTCAACATCCGCACCAACGACCTGTTCATCGCCCTGTACGGGGCCCAACTGCTGCGCATGATGCTGGCCCAGGCACCACACACGGTATTGCGCTTTGTACCAGAGGGCAGCGGCGACGATGATGCGGTGCTGCGCAATGGGCAAATCGACTTGATCATCAGTTCAGCCATTGAACTGGGCCCGGAAATCAAGGTTCAGAGCCTGTTCAATACCTACTTCGTGGGCCTGGCGCGTGACGGCCACCCCATCTTCGATGGCGAAATTACCCCTGAGCGCTTCGCCGCCTACCCGCAAATAAGCGTGTCACGCCGGGGCCGCGCCAATGGGCCTATCGATGTGGCGCTGGCCAATCACAAGGTGGAGCGGCGAGTGGCGCTGATCACGACCAGCTTTCATTCAGCGATGTTTTCGCTGCCGGACTCGGACCTGATCCTGCCGATACCCGCCAATATCCTCAATAGCGTGAACCGGCTGAAACTGCCCTTGCGGTCCTTCGAGATCCCTGTGCCATTGGAAAAGGTCAATGTCATGCAGGCGTGGCACCCGCGCTTCGATAACGACCCGGCCCATCGCTGGCTGCGGCAGACGCTGAAGGCTTGCGGCAGCATGGACCCTTGACACGCCTGGCGTTATCGCAACATCGGCCGATTGCGCCTGGCGCAATATAAAGCTGCCAACAAGTCAGTTTTCGTAAGCATTCGACCTTCTTAGACTTGCTCCAGTCGCAATTTTGTTGCTGGAGATGTCTGCCCATGAGTTCCCTGTCCGCCCCGTCTGTTGCAATGGCCGCCGCCCCGGCGCCGGCCGCGCCTGCGCAGACTGCGTTCGGCCTGCAGGTAGTAGTTGGGTTGTTCGGTGTTTTGCTGGCCGTGCTCTGTGCGGGCCTCAACGAGTCGGTGACCAAGATCTCCCTGGCCGATATCCGCGGGGCCATGGGCATCGGCGCCGACGAAGGTGCCTGGCTGCTGGCGGTGTACAGCGCCGCTTCGGTCTCGGCCATGGCCTTTGCGCCATGGCTGGCCACGACCTTCTCGCTGCGGCGCTTCACCATGAGCGCTGTTGGCCTGTTTGCCGTGCTCGGCCTGCTGCAACCGTTCGCTCCCAACCTGCACAGCTTGATGTTGCTGCGCATACTGCAGGGTTTCGCCTCTGGTGCCCTGCCGCCGATGCTCATGAGCGTGGCCCTGCGCTTCCTGCCGCCAGGTATCAAAGTCTATGGCCTGGCCTGCTACGCCCTGACCGCCACCTTCGGTCCCAACCTCGGCACGCCATTGGCGGGGCTGTGGACCGAATACGTTGGCTGGCAATGGGCGTTCTGGCAGATCATCCTGCCGTCGGCCCTGGCCATTGTCTGTGTCGGTTGGGGGTTGCCGCAGGACCCGCTGCGTTTGGAGCGTTTCAAGCAGTTCGACTGGCGTGGCGTGCTACTTGGCCTGCCCGCCATCAGTTGCATCGTGCTGGGCCTGTCGCTGGGCGACCGTTGGGGCTGGCTCGACTCGCCGCTGATCTGCTGGCTGCTCGGCGGTGGCCTGCTGTTGCTGGTGCTGTTCATGTACAACGAATGGTCCGAGCCGCTGCCGTTCTTCCAGTTGCGCATGCTGTCGCGGCGCAACCTGAGTTTTGCCCTGGTGACACTGGCCGGTGTACTGATCGTGCTCTCGGGCGTGGGCAGCATCCCGTCGGCCTACCTTGCGCAGATTCAGGGCTACCGCCCGGCGCAGACCAGCCCGTTGATGATGCTGGTGGCGATGCCGCAACTGATCGCCCTGCCGCTGACGGCGGCACTGTGCAACATCCGCGCGGTGGACTGCCGCTGGGTGCTGGGCATTGGCCTGGCGATGCTGGCGGTGTCCTGTGTCGGCAGCAGCCTGCTGACCAGTGAATGGATCCGCGGCGACTTCTACCCGTTCTACCTGCTGCAGGTGTTCGGCCAGCCCATGGCGGTGCTGCCGTTGCTGATGCTGTCCACCAATGGCATGACCCCGCAGGAAGGCCCCTTCGCCTCCAGTTGGTTCAACACGGTCAAGGGCCTGGCCGCAGTGATCGCCGGTGGCCTGCTGGACGCCCTTGGCACCGTACGCCGACATTTCCATTCCAACCACCTGGTGGACAGCCTGGGCAACGCCCCGCTGGTCGACGGCAACGCCGCTGGCCTGGCCAGGCGTATTCACGACCAGGCGCTGGTACTGACCTCGGCCGACCTGTATCTGGTCATGGCCTGCATCGCCGTGGCCCTGATCTGCCTGATTCCTTTCGTGCCTACCCGGGTCTATCCGCCGCGTGCGGTGGCCTGAACCCTGGATGAATTCGAGAACTACTGAAATGACCAACAATCGCAAAACCCTGTTCATTGGCTCGGTGATGGCCGTGGCCGTGTTGGCCGGAGTCATCGCGCCCTGGATATTTGGCAGCGACCACCGCCAGCGTACCAATGACGCTTATGTGATCGCCGACTACACCGTGGTCGCACCCAAAGTCGCCGGCTTCATCAAGGAGGTGCTGGTGGAAGACAACCAGCAGGTCACGGCTGGCCAGTTGCTGGCGACCATCGATGCCCGTGACTATCAGGCCGCGCTGGATGCCGCGCAGGCGCAGTTGCTGGTAGCCCAGGCGCAAAGCGCCGATGCCCGCGCCACGCTTGAACGCCAGGCCGCGCTGATTGCCCAGGCCGAAGCCGCAGTGAAAGCGGCCCAGGCCGAAGCGGCATTCGCCGACCATGAAGTCAACCGTTACAGCCGCCTGGCCGAGCAGGGGGCTGGCACCGTGCAGAACGCCCAGCAGGCGCGCAGCGGCGTCGATCAGGCCCGCGCACGCCTGGCCAATGCTCAGGCAGCGCTGCTGGCGGCGCGCAAGCAGGTGGACATTCTCACGGCCCAGGTGGCCAGCGCCGATGGCCAGCTCAAGCGTGCCGAAGCCGGCCTGGAAAAGGCCCAGCTCGACCTGTCTTACACCCGTATCACTGCGCCGGGGGACGGCATGGTGGGCGAACGCGCCCTGCGCGTCGGCGCCTACGTCACCCCCGGCGCCCGTCTGCTGTCGGTGGTGCCATTGCAACAGGCCTATGTGGTGGGCAATTTCCAGGAAACCCAGCTGACACACGTGCAACCAGGCCAGCCGGTGAGCATCAGCGTCGACACCTTTTCCGGCGAGAAACTGCAAGGCCATGTGGAAAGCATCGCCCCGGCCACCGGCGTGACCTTCGCCGCAGTCAAGCCAGACAACGCCACCGGCAACTTCACCAAGGTGGTGCAACGTATCCCTGTGAAGATCGTTTTCGATGACGGCCAGCCACTGCTCGCCCGCCTGCGGGTTGGCATGTCGGTGGAAGCAACCATCGACACCCGTGGCGACACGCTCGACGGCAAAGAGGTAAGCGCACGATGAAACCGGCATTACGCTTGAGCCCGTTGCTGCTGGCCATGTTGCTGACCGGCTGCACCATGGGCCCGGACTTCCTGCGCCCCGACAGCCAGGCACCGCGACAGTGGGCGCCGCTGCAAGGCGAGGCGGCGGCCAGCCAGCCCCAGGCCGAACCGCTGGAACTGCGCTGGTGGGAGTCCTTTCACGATGCCCAGCTCAGCGCTTTGATCCAGCGTGTTGTCGAACGCAATCTCGACTTGCAGATGGCCAGCGCGCGGCTGCTGCAAAGCCGTGCCTTGCGCAGCACTGTGGTTGCCGACGAAGTACCGTCGGTGGACGCAACCGCGGGTTACAGCCGTGCTCGTAACAGTGCCGAAGGCCTGAGCGACCCGTCCGGCAAGGCGGGTAAGGAGGCTTTCAACCTTTGGCAGGGCGATCTGGTGGCAGGTTGGGAGCTGGATCTGTGGGGCCGCGTGCGGCGCCAGGTCGAGGCTGCCGATGCCAGCGTCGAAGTGGCCGAGAACGACCGCCGTGGCGTGTTGCTGGCCTTGCTGTCGGAAACCGCCGGCAACTACATCCAGCTGCGTGCCGTGCAGCGCACCCTCGATGTGACCCAGGACAACCTCAGGGTCGCCCAGCACAGCCTGAAGCTGTCCCAGGATCGCCAGGCCGAAGGTGTTGCCACGCGCCTGGATGTGGCCCAGGCCAGCGCCCAGGTCGCTTCGATCGAGTCGCGCCTGCCAAGCCTGCAAGCGCGACGTGATGACCTGATCAACGCCCTCAGCCTGCTCGCCGCCGAACCGCCGCGTAGCCTGCAGGCTGAATTGCTCAAGGGCGGCGAGTTGCCCGCGCCGCAACAGACGTTTGCCATTGGTTTGCCGTCCGAACTGGCCGAGCGCCGCCCGGATATTCGCCAGGCCGAGGCCCGCCTGCATGCCGCCACCGCCAGCATTGGCGTGGCCCAGGCGGATTTCTACCCGAGCATCCGGCTGTCGGGCAGTGTCGGTTTCCAGGCCATGCAGCTGTCAGACTTCGGTGGCTGGGATTCGCGGCGGTTTGCCTTCGGGCCGCAGATGTCGCTGCCGATCTTCGAGGGCGGCCGGCTCAAAGGCACCCTGCAACTGCGCGAGGCGCAGCAGCAGGAAGCCGCGCTGAACTACCGCAAGGTGGTGCTGGGCGCCTGGCATGAAATTGACGATGTGCTACGCCTGTACAACGCCAGTCAGTTGCGCCGTGATTCCCTGGCCGAGGCAGTGCGGCAGAACCGCATCGCCCTGGAAACCGCCCAGCGTCAATATGTGGAAGGGGCGGTGGACTTTCTCAACGTGCTGACGGTGCAAGGGGCGCTGCTGGCCAGCGAGGAGCAGTGGATCGACAGCTCGGCCGCGGTGTCGCAGGCGCTGGTGGGGCTGTACAAGGCGCTGGGTGGTGGCTGGCAGGCGTTCGATGAGCAGCCGACGAATTCTCACAGTTAGAGAGGAAGCACAGATGCATATTTCCTTGAACGGCAAGCGCGCCATTGTCAGCGGTTCCACCGCCGGCATTGGCCTGGCCATCGCCATCGGCCTGGCCGAGGCGGGCGCCGAAGTGGTCCTCAATGGCCGCACTCAGGCACGTGTCGACGAAGCCTTCAAGGCCGTGCGCGAACGCTTGCCACAAGCACGCATCATCGGTATCGCTGCCGATCTCGGTAGCAAGGACGGTGCGCAAAAGCTGTTCGATCAGGTGCCGCATACCGACATCCTGGTGAACAACCTCGGCATCTTCGAACCCAAACCGTTCTTCGAGATCGAGGATGAAGACTGGCAGCGCTTCTTCGACGTCAACGTACTCAGTGCGGTGCGCCTTTCGCGCCACTATGCCCGGGGCATGGCCGAGCGCAAATGGGGGCGGGTGGTGTTCCTGTCCAGCGAGTCGGCGCTGCAGATTCCAACTGAAATGATCCATTACGGCATGACCAAAACTGCGCTGCTGGCGGTATCGCGCGGGTTGGCCGAAACCTTGGCTGGCACCGGGGTCACGGTGAACGCGGTATTGCCGGGGCCTACCCGTTCTGAAGGGGTGGGTGACTTCTTTGCCAGACTTGCGCAGGAGCAGGGTGTATCGACCGAAACGCTGGAAGCCAACTTCCTGGCCGAGCATCGGCCGACGTCGCTGATCAAGCGGCTGGCGACGGTGGAGGAGGTGGCCAACATGGTGGTGTACTTGGCGTCGGTGCAGGCCAGTGCAACTACGGGGGCTGCTTTGCGGGTTGATGGCGGGGTATTGCGTTCCATTGCGTGATTGCCGGATCCGGTATCGACCCCTTCGCGGCGTTGCCGCGAAGGGGTCGATACCGGCAGTCGAAAACTCAGAGGGGACGCAGTAGGCCAAAGCGCTTGCGCAACGCCCAATCCAGCAACCGCCGCGGCAGCAACCGGGCCATCAACGGCAAGGCTGTGCTGCCATTCCCCAACCGCAGCACCGCTGGCACTGACGGCTTGCTGACCGCCGCCAGCACCCCTTGGGCAAATACCGCCGCCGACGTCGGCTTGTCCTGTGAAGCCCGCGCCCGCGCCTGCACCTGCTCACGCAACGGCCACCATGGCGAGTCCGCCGCCAGCACCTGCTCGGCCTGGCGCTGGGCATTGCTGGCAAACTGCGAAGCAATCGCCCCCGGCTGAACTTGCATCACCTGCACACCGAAGGGCGCCAGTTCCAGGCGCAAGGCGTCGCTCAGGGCATGTACTGCGGCCTTCGAGGCGCAGTAGGCACCGGCGAATGGCGTGACCAGTACGCCGGAGACGCTGCCGATATTCACCACCAGGCCGCGTGAGCGGCGTAGCAGCGGGAACAGTGCGCGGGTAACGCCGACCACGGCGAAGACATTGGTTTCGAACTGTGGGCGCAGGGCGTCCACGCCGCCATCGAGCAACGGGCCCATGGCGCCGTAGCCTGCGTTGTTGATGAGGATGTCAAGGCGGCCCTGGTGCGTTTGCAGCTCCTCGGCCAGGCGTACCAGGGCCGCGCCGTCATTGACATCCAGCTGGCGGGCGATGAACCCGGCAGTGGCCAGGCGCTCGACGTCTTCGGCTTTGCGGGCAGTGGCCCAGACATCGTGGCCGGCATCGCGGAAGGCGTCGGCCAAAGCGCGGCCGATGCCGCTGGAACAACCGGTGATCAGGACGGTGGGCATGGGGGAGGGCCTTGGGTCTGAGTTAAAGGTGGTGTCTGTGCTGCCTCTTCACGGGGCACCGGATCAATTGGCGAAGGTGCCTTGCAGATGCTCGGCACGAAACTCCAGTGTCTGCGGCCGATACCCGGACCTCAGTGGCGGCAATGGCAGGCAATCCTGCCATTCAGCGCCAGGCTGCAGCTCACCGGGCCCACGATAGCGCGGTGCGCTGTAGGTGTTTTCGGCAAGGTTGACGGTATCGCCCGGCGCATAGGCGCCCACCCGCCAACGCAGTTCGGTCAGCGGCGCTTTGTTGCCATTTTTCATGCGCACGCGCAGGGCGCGGTCGGCCGGGCATTGCTCGGGGGCATAGGTCAGACGCAGGTCCAGACGCGCCAGTTGAGAGGCTTCGCGGCTGTCCTGCCAGATCACAAGCAGGGCTACCAGGGCCAGGCCACAGGCGGCCGCCAGGGAGATCGGCAGGGCTTTGGCCGGGTACCGTAGCAGCAGCACCAGCCAGGTGAGGATGAGCAGGGCTCCGATGATCATGGGGCGTGCAGACCTAGATTGGGCGGTCCGACCATCGTAGCAGGGAGGGCTGGCGCCCTCCAATTGCCGGCAAGCTGGCTTGCCGGCAATGGGCCGCAACGCGGCCCCAGGGCGCTGCTTACTGCGCGATGGTCTTCACCGAAACCCCTCGCTCCACCGGTGTGGAGGTGCGTCCATACACATCCTCGAAACGCTCGATATCATCTTCGCCCAGATAGCTGCCCGACTGCACCTCGATGATCTCCAGCGGGATCTTGCCTGGGTTGCGCAGGCGGTGGATCGAGGCGATCGGGATGTAGGTCGACTGGTTTTCGGTAAGCAGGAACACATTCTCGTCACAGGTCACCTCGGCCGTGCCCGACACCACGATCCAGTGCTCGGCGCGGTGATGGTGCATCTGCAGCGACAGGCTGGCGCCCGGCTTGACAGTGATGTGCTTGACCTGGAATCGGCCACCCATGTCCACCGAGTCGTACGAGCCCCACGGACGATACACTTCCAAGTGGTTCTGGGTTTCGCTGCGGCCTTGCGCGTCCAACGTCTTGACCATCTGCTTGACGCCCTGGACCTTGTCCTTGTGGGCAATCATCATCGCGTCCTTGGTTTCGACCACGACGATGTTCTCCAGGCCGATCACCGACACCAGCTTGCCATTGCCGTGGATCATGCAGTTGCGGCTGTCCTGTACCACCACATCGCCCTTGGTGACGTTGCCGTCGGCGTCCTTCTCGTGCACCTCCCACAGCGAAGACCAGCACCCCACGTCGCTCCAGCCAGCGGTCATCGGCACCACACAGGCGCGCTGGGTCTTCTCCATCACCGCATAGTCGATGGAATTGTCCGGGCAGCAGGCGAAGGTGGCTTCATCGATGCTCAGCACATCGCCGTCTTGCTGGCTGCGCTCCAAGGCCAGGACGCAGGTGTCGTAGATGTCGGTGTCGTGCTTTTTCAGCTCTTCGAGGAAGCGGCTTGCGCGGAACAGGAACATGCCGCTGTTCCAGAAGTAGCCACCGGCCCGGACGAACTCGGCGGCACGTTTTTCGTCAGGCTTCTCGACAAACTGCGCGACCCGGGCCACGCCTTCGGGCAGCAGGGCGTCCTGGCTGGAGCGAATGTAGCCATAGCCGGTTTCAGGCTTGGTTGCCGGTACGCCAAACAGCACCATCTCGCCTCGCTCGGCGGCAACGGTGGCCAAGGCCAAGGCGCGTTGCAGCGCCTTCTGGTCATCGATGACGTGGTCGGCCGGCAGCACCAGCATCAAATCGTCGCGGCCTTCGTTGACCAGCTTCATGGCGGTCATCGCCACGGCGGGGGCGGTGTTGCGGCCAAATGGCTCCATCAGGATGGCCTGGGTTTCGAGCTGCAGGGCCGCGAGCTGTTCCTGAACGATGAACTTGTGGTCTTTGTTGCAGACCACGATGGGCGCGTCCATGCCTTCGAACGCCAGGCGCTCGAGGGTTTGCTGGAACAGCGTGTGCTCGCCGGTCAGCGCCAGAAACTGCTTGGGGAACTGCTTGCGCGACAGCGGCCATAGACGCGAACCGCTACCACCAGAAAGAATTACCGGGATCATGTTGTTTCTCCAATAAGGTCGTTAACGAGGCAGGGGATCAGTGAGTGGACACAGGGCGGGTGACCCAGACCGGTGACAGGCTGTTGCCGCTGCCGGTGACGTACAGCACGGCGGCTTCGCCACGCTCCAGGGCGACAGGTTTGACGTCGCTGACCTTCTTGTCGCCTGCGTACAGGGCCAGGTTGACCTTGACCGGGTTGATCTCCCGTTCGCCACGGCCTTTGGCGGCTACCGGCGTGACCACTTCGGTCTTGCCGTCAGCGGTCTTCAGGGTCAGCGACTGATCGCTCAGGTTCTGCACGCGGACCAGGGCTTTCTGCTTGTTCTTGAACGGCGGCTCTTCGATCAACTGCGGGTTGCCGCTGCTGCTGTTGACCAGGGTGTAGTACTTGTCCGAGGCCAGCTTGACCGGCACGCTCTTGCCACCCACTTGGGCGGTGTAGTCACCACCTGGCAGGAAGCTGAAGTCGCTGCTGGCCTGGGCGCCGACCTGTTTGATCTGCGTGTTGCCGACGCTGGCAGCCGCCGGGCTGCCAGCTGCGTTGTACAGGCGCACGAAAGTCGAGCCTTTCGGTGCGGTCGGGCCGTACAGCGCGGCGTCGGCCCCGGCGAAGGCCTGCATCGAAGCCAGAGAAAGGCCGGCCGCGAGGGTGAGGGCTTTGGCAATGGAAGTCTTGGTAGTCATGTGCGTGTTCCTCTCTACGTTCAGTGGTCCGTCCGATTGGACGACAGGGCCAGGTTTTCTTCGGGTTTTCGGGAGTTTTTCAGTTGCGCGATCCAGTGCGGATCGAAGCTGCTGAGGTCGTTTTTCATTGGCAGATAACGCTCGGGGAATTCCCACACCACCACCTGGGGTGCGGCGTTCTTGAAAGCATCGCTTTGCAGGTACTTGAGCATCGGCAGCAACGGGCCGTGGCCGTCTTCGGCGTAGTTGGCGACATCGCTGCGCAGCGCCTGCTGCAAAGCACCGAGGAAGTTCCAGTGCGGGTTGGCGCTGTAGCTGGTGCCGACCAGGGCGACTGGGATCTGGCTGTCGGCGAACAGCGCGTCGCCGGCATCGCCGTTGGCCTCGGCTGGGTGTGTGGTGCGCTGTTGCAGATTGTCCGGAGTCGGCAACAGGTTGCTGAACAGCGGGTCGAGTGGCAGGAAGTTGGTCAGGTCGCCTTTGTACGGCGCTGTGTTGCCCGCTTCAGTGATGAAGGTCTGCGGGTCGCCATTAAGCAGGCTTTGGCGGCTGACCGCCTCGGCCAACGCTTGCGCGGCGACTTCAGCACCCATCGGCGTCCAGTGGGTGTCGGTGCGCAGGAATACCTGGCCACGTGCCTTGGCCTGTTCCAGCGATGCCATCAGGTCAGGGGCGAACACGTTGGCCTGACGCGCCTGGGCGTGGAACTGGTTGTACAGGTCATCGTGCAAACTGGCGGGCCGTTCCTTGCCGATGTACTCGGCGTAGACCCGCGCCTTGGCCGGGATGATCGCCAGTACCAGCTGACTACCGTGCTTTTGCAGGGTGTCGCGCACGCCACGGATCAGCGCCAGGTTCTCCTGCATCAGTTGGTCGGCGCCGGCAGCAGGTTTGAATTCTTCATCACTGAACAGCCACTGGTCGCGGCCAAGCACCACGCCCGGACGGCCTTCGTTGAACAGCTTGAAGTCCAGGGCAGCCCAGAGGTTGGTGCCCAGGCGTTTGATCGGGAACTGGTCGTCGTAATGGGTTTCGGCGGCCTTGGCCAGCTTGCCGTTGAGCAGGGTCATCTGCTCGGTACGCTGGAAGCTTTGCAGACCGCCAGTGGACCAGACGCCCATGCCTACCAGCAGGCCGAGAAACGACAGGGAGTAAGTGATGCGTAATGTCCGGGTCATGGTCATCAACCTCAGAACTGGAAGTAGAGGAACGGCGAGTAGCTCTGCGCCGAAAGCTTGAGAATCGAAGCCACGAACAGCAGCAGGATCAGGGCGCGGGTCATGACCCGAGCCCAGTCCAGGCCTATCGAGCCGTCGCTGTTGACCTGCACCGGGGTGGCTGTGGGCGTGGGTTTGGCGTTGCGGTAGAAGTCACGCAGGCCAAAAAACGCCAGGGTGAGGTAGGCGATGACCAGGGTGGCGACCTGCAGCCCGGTCAGCTGGGCGCGGTTGAGTTCGGAAAGTTGCCACTGGCCAAAGCTGAACATGGCGCCATACATGCGGCCGGCCACGGTCAGGTTCTCGGCGCGGAAGATTACCCAGCCAACCACCACCAGCAGGAAGGTGAAGGCCCATTTGACCGGGTTGAAGCGTTGCGGGTTGGTGTCGATGCCTAGCGCCCGCTCGATGGCCAGCCACACGCCGTGCCAGGCGCCCCAGAGAATGTAGGTGAAGTTGGCGCCGTGCCACAGCCCGCCCAGCAGCATGGTCAGGAACAGGTTGCGGTAGGTGTTGAAGGTACCTTTGCGGTTGCCGCCCAGGGTGATGTACAGGTAGTCGCGCAGCCAGGTCGACAGGCTGATGTGCCAGCGGCGCCAGAACTCGGTGATCGACTGGCTGATATAGGGCTGCTTGAAGTTCTCCATGAAGCGAAAGCCCATCATCAGGCCCAGGCCGATGGCCATGTCGCTGTAGCCGGAGAAGTCGAAGTACAGCTGTGCGGTGTAGGCCAGGGCGCCTAGCCACGCGTCACCGGTGGTGGGGTGTTGCAGGGCGAAGCAATGGTCGGCGACCACCGCCAGGGTGTCGGCGATGAACACTTTCTTGATGAAGCCCTGCATGAACCGGGTGCAGCCTTCGGAGAACTTGTCCAGGGTGTGGGTACGGTTGTTGAACTGGTCGACCAGGTCCTTGAAGCGCAGCACGGGGCCGGCGATCAGGTGCGGGAAAATCGCCACGAACGCTGCAAAGTCGATCAGGTTGCGCGTTGCTGGGGTATCGCCGCGGTACACGTCGATGATGTAGCTGATCGATTCGAAGATGTAGAACGAGATACCGATCGGCAGCAACACGTGGGTGAGGATGAACGGCTCCAGGCCAAACGAGGTGATGATCGCGTTGAGGCTGTCGATGCCGAAGTTGGCGTACTTGAAATAACCAAGGATCGCCAGGTCCACGCCTACGCCCAGCAGCAGCCAGCGCTGGGCTGGCTTGGTACGAACCCCGGCGGCACCGACTTTGAGGCCGATCCAGTAGTTCCACAGGGTGACGCCGGCGAACAGGGCGAGAAAGTCCACGCGCCACCAGGCGTAGAAAATGTAGCTGGCGATCAGCAGCAGCAGGTTGCGATAGCGTTGCCCGCTCAGGTAGTACAGGCCGAGAAAGATCGGCAAGAACAGGAACAGGAACACGTTGGACGAGAAGACCATCCCGGTTCTCCTAAATGGTTCACAGCATCCAGGGCAAAACGCCCCCCAGACCCCCCAGTCCAAGAACCGGAAGGCACCTCGTATTCCTGTGGGAGCCGGCTCCCACAGGGTTTGGCGTTATTTCTTCGAAGCCGCGCTCGGGTCATAGACCCGGGTCAGGTTGCCGCCCAGCCGGAAGCTGTCGAATGGCTGCATCCCATGCTTGCGCTCGAGCGTGTCGCCGACGCACTGGTACAGCGCGCACCACGGCTCGAGCCAGGCGTACTTGCTGTCGACCTTGAGGTCCTTCATGTCTTGTTTTTCACCCGCGCGGGCAGCGAACAGGCGGGGGTCGCGGGCGCCGGCCAGCACGCCTTCACCCAGGCGCTGCAGGGCGAAGTTGTTTTCGCTGCGCAGGTCCACACCATTGGCCTTGGCGAAGCTGGCGATCATCGCCAACGGCGGCAGGGCATAGTTGTGGTAGGCCAGGGCGCGTTGCTTGCGTTTGACTTCGTTGGGCAAAAAACCTTGGTCATCGACCTGATTGGCGCCGACCTTGTATTCCTTCACCGCCCAGTCGAACAGGTCGCGGCGGTCGGTGGCCACGGCGGTGGCCATCACCGACCAGGCTGCCCAATAGCTGTGGTTGTTGATCTTCGCCAACGGTAGGTTGCTCCAGTCGCGCACGGTCTGTTCGGCGAGGTGGGCGAACCATTTTTCGATCAACTGCGCTTCATCCCGGTGCGCAGCCAGCGGCTGCGAGTTGGAGAACTTCAGGCGTAGCCAGGAGCCGCTCATGCTACCCAGGGCCCATTTGCGCATGGATTTGCCGGTGTGGTTGTAGTTGGTAGACATCAAGGCATCGGCCCGCGCCCAGGTTCCGAGCCAGGTCAGGGTACAGTCGAGCTGGGCCGGGCGGCCGTCGCGCATGTACTGGTTGACCATCTTGGCCACGCCACGCTCAAGGGTCGTGATGTCTTTGGTGGAGTCGCGGAAGGCCTGTTCCGAGTCGAGGTTCAGGGTTGCCCGTGCCTTGTCCGAGCCTTCGTACTTGCTGCGAAATTGCAGTGCTCCGGTGTAGGGCTTGGGCGCGGGCTCACAGCGGAACTTGCCATCGCTGGTCTTGAACTGTTCGATGCCCTCGTAGTACCCCTGAGGGGGGACCAGCGCGGCCTGCGCGGCGCCGCCAAACAACGCCAGGGTGAGCAGGGCAGGGCTGAAGATTCGCTTGAATGCAGTCATGGTCGCCTCACTGGCCGGCCTGCGCTGTTTGCGCAGGCACGACGAAGTTGTTGCGTTTGCAGAGTTTGGCCTCGACCTTCTGGGTGCCTTTTTCCGGCCCCTGAACCTCGAAGGCCAACAGGTTCTGGCTGGCCCAGTCCTCGTCCTCGCGCATCTGGAAAACGAAGCGGCCGTCGGTGTCGGAGGTTTCCGGCTTCTCGAGCTTGATGTCTTCGTGGCGGCCGTTGAGGTACCACAAGGTGGCCTGCAGCACTTTCACCGACGGGTCCTCGAACTTGACGTCCATTTGCAGGTTGCGGTTGATCAGGTCTTTGATCACGCCGCCCTTGCCATTGACCATCAGCTCGTTCTTGCCAGGCTTGAGGGTGCTGCTGGCGCTCATCAACGCCGGGCGCGCATCACAGCCATCGTCGAGCAGGCCGAGGATTTGCCGCCAGATGGTTTCCTGGTCCAGGCGGTACAGCGGGGAGAACTCCCAGATGAGGATCTTCGGCGGGTTGTTCTGGAATTCCTCGCTGCCCAGGTACTGGATCATCGAGCCCTCCAGGCCGCCGCCGGGGAAGGCGACATTGAGCACGTCGGCACCGATGTATTGCTCCAGGAAGCCCGAGAAGTTGTAGTTCTTGCCGCTGTGGCTGGTACCGACCAGGGTGATCTGTGCATTGCCGCTGTCACCGAACAGGTCATCGCCGCCGCCGCTCGAACCTTTCGGTTCGGTGGCGAACTGGTCCATGTACTGCACCGCATAGCTGGTGCCGCACAGCTGGCCAGCGACGTTGTGCAAGGTGCCGGTCTTGCCCATGCGCCCGGACTTGCGGGTTTCGAATGCCTTGCGCGGGACGCCCTCGAAGGCCGGCATCTTGTGCACGGTGTCGGCCACGATCCTGGCCGCGCGCTCGGCGCCGTATGGCGTCCAGTGCTGGTCGCCACGGAAGTAGAAATCCTTGCCCTGGTCGGCGGCGGCCAACTGTTCGTTGGTCAGCGGCGACAGGTCGGGCACGTTGTAGCCCATGCTGGCGAAGCGTTTGAGCATGGCCTGGTAGTTGCCCAAGGCCTTCTGGTAGTCGAAAGCGGCTTTCTCGTCCGGCTTGAGCATGTTGCGGTTCACCAAGCCACGGGTGGGCTGGTACACCACCACCAGTTCCACGCCGCGCTTCTTGAACGCGTCGTGCACCTGCTGCAGACGCTTGTAGCCGGCGGGCGTGGTATTGAACTCGGTGCGCAGGTCTTCGCGGGTACGGAACAGCCAGTCACCCTGGGCCTGCACCAAGGTGGTGAAGTTCTGTTGATAGCGTGTGGTGTAGCGGCTGGGGTCATGCGCTTCGGGGCACAGCTGGCAGCAAGGCTCGGCGCTGAAGGTTGGGGCCTTCACTTCGTCGGCGCGCACGGCCTGGCCGATGGCCAGGAGGGCGGCGGACAGGCCCAGCAGTTTCATCAGGTGTGGGGTCATGGTCGGGGCTTCCTTAATCGATCATTTCGGTCTGGCGTTCGACCGGGTCGATCAGCACGGCCTTCTGCTGGCGCACCAGCAGGTCGAGGATTTCCTCCTGGCGCTCGCCAAGCACGCCATTGAGGCTGATGCCGTTGGCCTTGCGCGGGGCGAGCATGGAGACCTTGTACAGCTCCACCGACAGCGGCGAGTCGATCGACAGTGGCCCGGAGCCGTTGGCTGCCAGCTCACCGCCCACCACGATCAGCGAAACCTTGGTGTCGAACGGGTCGAGGGCGATGTCGCGGTCCGTGTCGGACAGGTCCTTGATGTGTCCATAAACGCCGACCAGGCCGTTGGCCATGGCGATGTTTTCGTACAGGCGGATGTTCACGCTGTTGCGCACGCGGATGCCGTGGCGGCGGTTGTTGATCAGCTTGTTGCCCCAGATCAGGTTGTCGCCGCTTTCGTACAGGGTGATGCCGTCGGTGTGGTTGCGGTAGATCTCGTTGTAGGCGACCAGGTTGTTGACGCTGTTACGGTCGATCACCACGCCCGAGAGCTTGTTGTCGTAGCTCTTGTTGTTGATGATCCAGCTGTCGTTGACCTCCCGCGAGACGATGATCCCGTGCTTCTTCTTGGTGCCGTGGACCGTATTACCGGCGATGATCAGCCGATGCGAGCGGTCGTGCGGGTCGATGCCGTAGACGATGTTGTCGCGGTAGGTGTTGTCCTTGACCACGAAATCCTGGGTTTCGTAGCAGTAGAAGCCGTACCACATGTCGCTGAACTGCGAGCCGATGATCCAGCCCGTCGGCTCAGGGCGGCCCATGCGCTTGGCCATGTTCGGCGTGTACTGCGAAATGCTCACGCCATACGACTTGGACTTGGCGTAGCCGAAGCTGGCCATCCGGGTGTTGACGATGTAGGTCTCGGTGCCGCCCCATGACAACAGAAACGGGCGGAACTCCTTGGGCGAGCGGAAGGTTGCCGGCCCGTTGTCCTTTTCGCGCCAGCCGGTCACCTGCGTGTCACTGATGAACAGCTTGCCGTCGTTGACCAGAAACGAGCCACCTTCCTGGGACAGGCGCAGCTGCTTGACCTTGCCGTCGATCTCGAGGATGCCCTTCTGCCCGATCACGATCGGCAGCCGTGCCAGGTACACGCCCGGCTGCACTTCGCTGAGGTACTGCCTGGGCACCTTTTTACTCAGTTCGACCAGGTCGACATGGCCGTCGTCGACGAAGATCGCCTGGGGGATGCCGTGCTGGCGCTGCACCCACTCGGCGGCCTTGTTGTCGCCGCCGATGAACTCCTTGAGCGACTCTTCCTGCAGCATGCGGCGCACGCTGACCTTGCCCTTGTGGCTGCGGTCGATTTTCTGCTGCACGGCCTCGGCGGTGTAGCCGCTCAAATCGGGGAGCTTGGGCGGGTCCATGTGCAGCGGCTCGGTCGGCGCGCTGGACACGGTGTAGGTCTTGGCCTGCTGCAGCTCCTTGGCGACCACCGCAGGCTCTGCGGCGGCGGCCAGGCCCGAAGCCAGCAGCAAGGCGCTGGCCAACAGGCTGTGACGTAAGTGCGGGTGAAGGTTCATTGCAGGTCCTCTCCCGGCCTCAGAAGCGCCAGATCACGTCGACGAAGGCGCGGTGCATGTATGAATCCGCTTCCTTGCCATAGGCGTCGCCGGGCTTGAACACACCGGCGCGCAGGCGCACCAGCGCGGACGGCTCGTCGATCGCCTGGCTCATCGAGGCCGGCAGCAGGCCTTGTTTGAAGTACTTGGTAACGACCACGTCCATTTCCTGGCCGAGGTCTTTTTCGCCATTGATCAGCGGGCGGTTCACGCCGTTGTCGTTGACCGCCGCGTTGATCCCACTGGAGCCAATGTTCTGCGCGCCGTCGACCCGCCAGAACTTGTGGTAGATGAAGCTGGCGTCGTAGTCCTCGCGCAGTTGCCACGAGGCAAACAGGGTGGCTGCCTGCAGGTTGCCGAGCTCGCCGCGGAAGGCTTCGCCGAAGCGGTGCACGCGCGAACGGGTACCGGTGAAGTTGGAGCGGTTGCTCTCCAGGCCGGTCTGCTCGAAGTTGTTCGAACCGTCGTCGCCACCGCCGCCGCTGCCACGGGCGTAGGCCGCGCCGACCTGCCAGTTGGGGTCCAGGCGCAGGCGGATGCCCAGGTCCGTGGCCCAGGCGTTGACGTTGCCGCTCTGCTTGCCGGTGGCCACCTGGTCGTCGCCGACCTGCTGGCTGCTGAGCGTGTCGCGGTCACCGGTCAGCCAGGTCAGGCTGCCCCAGTAGTTGACGGTATGGTCGTTGCGCCAGTTGTAGGCGTCGCTGTTGGCTTCAAGACCCAGCCAGGTGAGGTCGCCTGTGCGGGTCTTGTCGAGCGCATCGATGGTTTCGCCGGGGCTTTTGAGGCTGCCGCTGTCATGGGTGTGGTGGGCTCGCAGGCCGACCCAGTGGCCGGGCGTCCATTGCGTGGCGACGTTACCGTAGACATGCGTGCGGTCCTTGTCTTCGGGGGCCAGTTCGGTCAGGTCGGTACGGTATTCGCTGAAGCGCTGGGCCACCCCAAGGTCGGCCTTGAGCAGGGTGGTGTCGAAGGTCCAGTTGAGCGCTTCGATGTTGGTGTCGCGCCACATGCCATCGTCACTGCGCAGGCGCTGGCGACCCAGGCGCAGTTGTTCGCCGGGGTACTGCGTGAGGCCGCTGTAGCCGACCCAGAACTCGCGCATGGCCAGGTAGCTTTTGTCCGGCTTGCGGCTGTCGTCACCGGTATCAGTGGTCGTGCCGTCGTCGTTCTGGCGCAGGGTGTCGGTTTCGATGGTGTCGGTGGCGGCGACGGCTTGACCCATGGCATAAGCGCTCCAGTTGCCGCGCTCGCCGTACACCCAGGGGCGCAGGTCCAGGCCCAGCCCGTTGACGTCACCACCGGGGCGGGTACCGAGGTCGCGGTCGTCTTCGGACTGGCCGGTGATTTTCACCTCCATGCCGAAGTTTTTCTGGGCGGTGATGTCGGCCAGCGTCGGGCACGACCACAGCAGGGCGAAGCTCAGGCCTATGCCGGCTTTCACGAAGGGGTTGAGCGTCATAGCGAGTCCTCACCGTCTACTTCAGGGTCTTCGTCTTGCAGGGCATCGAGTGCCAGGGTGCTGCGGCCACCTTGGGCCATGCTGCCGCGGGCTTGTCTTTCTTGCGCCAGCAGGTTCTGGGCCTGGCTGCGCTGTTCGGGCGTCAGTTGTTGGTCGAGTTGCTGCAGCAGCTCGGCCGATTGCGGGGTCGGGTTGACCTGCGACAGTTGGGCGAACACCCAGGCGTTGGTAGGTTCGGGGCGGATGCCATGGCCTTCGCTGAACAACTGGGCGAGGGCGTAGTCGGCGCTGTTCTGGCCACCGCGCGCCGCGCTGAGCAGGTGGTCGACGGCTTTCTGCGGCTCGACGTCGCCCAGGTAGCCACGGCGGTACAACTGGCCGAGGTAGTAGTCGGCACTGACTTCACCGGCATCGGCGGCAGCCTGCAGATGCTGCTGGGCCTTCTGGGCATCGGCCGGGACGCTCTTGCCTTCGTAGTAGAGGCGCCCCAGCAGCAGTTCGGCGCGGGGCTGTTCGGCTTCGCGGCCCTTGTCGATGTAAGCCATCAACTGGTCCGTGTCGCCCAGCTCGGGGAAGTCATAGAGCAGTTGCGCCAGGCTGACCCAGGACGCGGGGTTGGCCGGGGCGATGTGCTCGAGCAGGTCCTTGGCGGTTTTTTCGTCAGTCTGGCCCAGGCTGCGGTCGGCCAGCACACGGGCCACGCTGTCGACCCGTGTGGCCGGTACGGTGCCGCGGGCATAGGCGGATTTCAGCTGTTGCAGCAGGGCTGCCTGCTGCTCGGCCTGGCCGCGCTTTTGATAGACGGTGGCAAGCTCGGCATAGCACACGTCCAGGGTGCTTAAGGCTTGCTTGCAGAGCTGCTCGACGTTGTCCAGGTGCTGGTCGTAGGTGCCTTGGGTGCGATAGAGCAGAATCTGCGCCAGGCCCGCTTCGGGGTAGCCGGCGGTGCGCCACTGATCGATCTGCTGCTGCGCATTGACCTTGGGGAAGCTCTGCGGATACAGCAGGTAGAGCATTGCCAACGGGATCAGGGTCTTGTTCTCGCCCTGCTCGGCGGCGAGCTTGAGCAGCATCTCGGCCTCTTCGCGTTCGGCCTGGGTGCTGTCTGGCTTGGCCACCAGCAGGCGGCCAAGGCGCACCTGGGCGCGGGGCGAGGTGGCGGCAGCGGCCCGGTAGGTGGCTTCCGCTTCCTTGAATTGCGCCGGGTCACCGCTGGAAACCTTGATATCGGCCAAGCCTACCTGCGCGTCGCTGTAGCCCAGGTCGGCCAGGGCCTTGTAGTTGCGCTCGGCCAGCGCGGTGTCACCGCGCTTGAGGGCCTCGTTGGCCAAACGCTGGTCGGGCAGACCCGCACAGCCGGCCAGCACCATCGCGGCGGTCAACGCGCACAGTCCAAGGTTTACACGAACCCTGTGGGCGCCGGCTTGCCGACAGGTACCGCGTTGTCTGCTCGTCATCGACTTGTCCTCTTAAAGGCCACGGGCCATGGCTTTGTCGATCAGCCAGTTGAAGGAGGGGCCACGGTCGCTGTTGACCGACGCCGGGCGCCCGGCCAGTTCAGCGGGCAGGCCGCTGTTGGGTTTGATCTGCACGCGAATGTCCGAGGCGAGGTTCTCGCCGTCCAGGCTGGCGCTGCTGACGATCTGGCCGGTGCGCACTTCGTCTTCGCCGGCCACCTGGAAGTTGACCCGGGTGCCTGGCTTGACTTCGTCGAACTGGCGGTAGCTGAAGCGTGCCTCGATCATCGGGTTAGTGGTGCGCGGGATCAGCTGGAAAATCGGCTGGCCCTTGGCGGCATACTGGCCGTCGTCCACCAGTTGGCGGGCGACCACGCAATCGCAGGGGCTGGTGAGGGTGCCGGAGAGCTGCTTGCCGAACAGTTCCTCGACCTTGGCCGGCTCCAGCTGCGAGTCGTCCAGGTGGCCTTTGAGCATGTCCAGCATGCTGGTGCTGAAGCTGGCAAGCGGCGCACCTTTCACCACCTGGCCACCGCTCTGCACCAGGCTGCTGACGGTGCCGTCACGGGGCATGGTGACGCTGGTAGTCGGTACCGCGACCACACCGGCCTCGGCATGGCTGACGAAATACATGCCGTACAGCGACTTGGCGACGAAGCCGAACGCGGCCACGCCGACCACGAACACGCCGAGGGTTACGGTCACCGCCTTGAGGCGGCCGAAGGCGGACAGGCCGGAACCGCCGTCCTTCTGCTTGCGTGCCTTGGTGAAGTTGTCGCGCTGCAGGGTGCTGAGCACATCGCCAATGCTGATCAGCTCGCCTGACAGGTGGCTGGTGATGATGTGGCGCAGGGTGGCGATGTCGCGGGGTTCAAGGTTCTGGAACTGCGCACCGGTACGGCCGTTGCTGGTGTTGTAGGAGCGTACCTGGAACTCGATGTCCATCGACAGGCCAAGGTTGTCGACCACGAACTGCAGGCGCCCGCGCAGTACTTCGCCAACCGACAGCTGCTGTTGGGTATGGAAGCTCAGGCCACCCGCGGACAGGTCGTCGACCTTCACTTCGTGGGCTTGTCGCTTGGCATCGAGGAAGCGCAGCTTGGCCGGGATGCGCACCCGCGCATGTTGGCGCTGGGCTTCGGACTCATGCACGACATTGACGTTCACGGCGGTATTCATGATGGTTTGTTCCTGTTAGTTCCGATCCGGGTTGGGCTCACACGACCATGAACAGCACAGCGACGAAGATGCTGGCAGCCGAGAAGGTCATGGTCCGCGAGGACCAGGTGTTGAACCATTGTTGAAAACTGGCGAGGTCACGCTTGAGGGCAGTCGGTTGGCGGGTCCAGGACTGCTTGTCGAGGCGGAAGAACACGTAGATCTTCATCAGCGCGCCGACGATCTGGTTGTAATAGAGGATCAGCGGGTAGGCCGGGCCGACGCTGTGCCCCGAGCACAGCAGCATGATGGTGAGGATCAGGCGGGTAATGCCGATCCACAGCAGGTACACCAGCAAAAAGCCCAGGCCGAACTTGAGGCTGGCAATCACGGCCACGGTCAGGCCCAGCAGGCTGGTCCACATCGACACCCGTTGGTCGAACAGCACGATGCTGGTGAACACACCCAGGCGCCGCATGCCCAGGCCCAGCGCGCGCGAGTTCTGCCGCAGGTTGTTGCCGTACCAGCGGTACATCAGCTTGCGGCTGGCCTTGAGGAAGCTCTTCTCCGGCGGGTGCTCGACGGTGTTGATGGCGGCGTCCGGCACGTAGAACGTGTCGTAGCCCAGGCGCATCAGGCTGAACCAGCTGGACTTGTCGTCGCCGGTGAGGAACTTGAAACGGCCCAGGCGCCAGTGCATCAGCGAGTCACTTTCGACGTCGGCGATGAATTCGGGGTTGGTCACGACGCTGGCGCGGAACATCGACATGCGCCCGGTCATGGTCAGCACACGCTTGGACAGGGCCATTGAGCACATGTTGATGTGACGCTGGGCGAAGCGCAGCTTGTGCCACTCGCTCATGATGTAGCCGCCACGCACTTCGCAGAACTCGTTGGTGGTCAGGCCACCCACGTTGGGGTACAGCTTGAACCACGGTACCGTCTTGCGAACCACGCCTTCGGCCAGCACGGTGTCGCCGTCGATCACCGCCACCACGGCATTGTCGTCCGGTAGCATCCGCGAGATGGCGCGAAAACCATAGGCCAGGCCGTCGCGCTTGCCGGTACCGGCAATGCGCACGATGTCGAGCTTTACGTGGGCTGGCGGGTTGTACTTGGCCCACAGGCTTTTCACCAGCAGCTCATCGGACATTTCCACGAGCGAGCAGACCACGGTGGTCGGGTAGCCACAGTCGATCGCCTCGCGGATCACCGAGCTGTAGACCTGGGCTGTGGTCAGGGCTTCGATACGGAAGCTGGTGACCATCAGGTAGACGTGCGATGGCGCTGCGGTCTCGCCCATTTTCTGCACCTTGCGGCGCAGGTACGGGTACACCCCGTACAGGAAGATCATGCCGCGGATGAAATGGGTGGCGCCCATGGAGTAGCGCCAGATGCCGACGGCGCCGACCAGGAAGATGAAGTGCTTCGACTGCGAGTCGAAGATGTCGGCCGGCAAGGCCAGGGCGATCAGCATGAGCAAACTCATGTAGAGCAACCAACCGGCGCACTGCAACAGCACGTTCTGCAGCCTTTGCATGTTCAGCATCCGTCGAGAATTCTTGAAGGAAGGGCAGCGCAGGGTGGCCTGCGCTGCCCGGCCGAGGGCTTACCAGCAGATGCCTTCGGTTCGGCTGGTCGGGCAGGTGGTCTTGCCCATGAAACCGACCAGGTCAATCACTTGCTTGCCGGCCGGCGCGTGCTCGGCAAGCGCACGGAACTGCTCGTCGCGGTTGCCCAGGACGATGATGTCGGCGTTGTCGATGACCTTCTGGAAGTTGGCGTTGAGCAGTGAGGAAACGTGCGGGATCTTCGACTCGATGTACTCTTTGTTGGCCCCGTGAACGCGGGCGTACTCGACGTTCTCGTCGTAGATGTCCAGTTGATAGCCCTTGCCGATCAGGCGCTCGGCCAGTTCCACCAGCGGGCTTTCACGCAGGTCATCGGTGCCGGCCTTGAAGCTCAGGCCAAGCAGGGCCACCTTGCGCTTGTCGTGCGCTTCGATCAGTTCGAAGGCGTTCTGCACCTGCGACTCGTTGCTGCGCATCAGCGAATCGAGCAGCGGTGCCCGCACGTCGAGGCTGGCGGCGCGGTAGGTGAGGGCGCGTACATCCTTGGGCAAGCACGAGCCGCCGAAGGCAAAACCTGGGCGCATGTAGTACTGCGACAGGTTCAGTACCTTGTCCTGGCAGACCACGTCCATCACATCGCGGCCGTCGACACCGACCGCCTTGGCGATGTTGCCGATTTCGTTGGCGAAGGTGACCTTGGTGGCGTGCCAGACGTTGCAGGTGTACTTGATCATCTCGGCGACTTCGATGGGCTTGCGGATCACCGGTGCATCGAGTTCTTCGTACAGGCTTTGCAGCACATCGCCGCTGGCGCTGTCCAGTTCGCCAATGACGGTCATCGGTGGGTGGTCGTAGTCCTTGATCGCGGTACTTTCACGCAGGAACTCAGGGTTGACGGCCACGCCGAAGTCGATACCGGCCTTTTTGCCCGAGCAATCTTCGAGAATCGGGATGACCACGTTCTTGACCGTGCCTGGCAGCACGGTGCTGCGCACCACGATGGTGTGGCGGCGGGTGGTGTCACGCAGCACATACCCGATTTCGCGGCACACCGATTCGATGTACTCCAGCCCCAGGTCGCCGTTTTTCTTGCTGGGGGTGCCGACGCAGATCATCGATACGTCGCTGGCGCGGATGGCTTCGGCGAAATCGGTGGTGCCGCGCAGCCGGCCGTTGGCGATGCCTTGTTGCAGCAGTGCTTCCAGGCCAGGTTCGACGATGGGCGACTTGCCCTGGTTGATCAGGTCGATTTTGGTGCGGGACACGTCCACACCGATCACGTCATGACCTCGCGCCGTCAGGCAACCTGCACAGACCGCACCCACATAACCCAAACCAAAGATGCTGATACGCATCGCTATCACCTCATGTGTTTATCACGCCAGCTCTTCCGGGAAGAGCCGGACCGGATTGATTAACAACAGTTTTAAGGCGCACGGCTCCCTGGCGAATGCACACTTCACCGCGCGCAGGCATGAATAAATCTGGAGCGCACAACGTTATGCACTCAAAGTAGGCAGTTATTAGCCGTTTATTTAAAGGCGTGCCCTGAAATGCAGCCGTCTTCATTGCAATGCGCTACTTGGCGCGTTGCTGTGCTTGTTTTTTCAAGTGGAAAAACCCTTTGAAATCAACCACTAGGACGAGTTAAAGGGGGCGCGACTCTCCTGCATGGACAGGGCGTTCAGGGGAACCTGTGGCACCTGTAGAAGTTGTTGGGGCGGGTGTTTGATACCTGCCGGTTGTCATCTGTAAGTCATCTCTCACACCGTGAGTGCATGAAATTCGTTACGGCACTATGAGCGATAGGTCATAGGAGAAGTTCCTGGGTGGGTTCGGCCTCCATGAAAGATTTCTAAATAATTTTTCAGTGGCAAATACTTTCATATTGATAGCACGCAGGTCTTTTACCCCTGTGTATAAAGGGCGAGCGTGAAGCGGGATGTTTTAATGCCAGCATCGAAAAAATTTTTTCAAAATTCGTCAAAAAAGTACGAACGGTCTTATGACGTTTGGCGATAAAGATAGGGTTGACGGTTTTGTGGCGCCATTTGTTTGGCATGGTGGCGCTATGGTTCGCGGTTTGCAGGCTGTAGTGAAGGCGGTTTGCCTGCAGCGTTGGCCGCGTTAGCAGGGGGGAAGGAGGAAGGCGCTCGATTGGGCAAGCGTTGGGCTGAGCACCGTAGAAAAGCTTGTTCGCAAGATCGAATAGCTACAAAGCGCGGAGCGCTTGCGGGCGCGATAGCGCAACCCAGGGGCCTGAATGCTCCCCCAAGCTGGCTACCGCGGCTTGGGCAATCAATCGGCAGGCTGGTCGCGCAAAAACACCAGGTGATCAGGTTTGGACTGCTCTGCACTGTAGTAGTAGCCCTGCACAGCAAATGCCTTGAGTTGCTCCGGGTCATTGATGCGCTGCTCGATCACGAAGCGGCTCATCATGCCCCGGGCTTTCTTGGCATAGAAGCTGATGATCTTGTATTGGCCGTTCTTGTAGTCCTTGAAGTCGACGTTGATCACCCGAGCCTTCAAGGCGCTGCGTTTCACCGCGCTGAAGTACTCATTGCTGGCCAGGTTCAGCAACACGTCGTCACCCTGTTCGGCCAAGGCCTGGTTCAGCCATTCGCTGATGCGCGTACCCCAGAAGGCATACAAATCCTTGCCGCGGGCGTTGGCCAGTTTGGTGCCCATTTCGAGGCGGTAGGGCTGCATCAAGTCGAGTGGGCGCAGCAGGCCATAGAGGCCGGACAGCATGCGCAGGTGCTGTTGGGCATAGGTGAAGTCGTCTTCGCCCAGGGTTTCTGCATCCAGGCCGGTGTACACATCACCTTTGAAGGCCAGCAATGCCTGCTTGGCGTTGGCCGGGGTGAAGTCCGGGGTCCAACTGCCGAAGCGTGCGGCGTTAAGGCCGGCCAGCTTGTCCGACAGGTGCATCAGCTCGCTGATCTGTGCAGGTGACAGTTCGCGCAGTTGCACGATCAGTTCCTGGGAGTCGTCCAGGTACTGGGGCAGGGTGAAACGCTCGGTCACCGGTTTGGTGTCGTAATCGAGGGTCTTGGCGGGGGAAATCACCGTCAGCATCGGGTCGGCTCCTGGAATGGTTGCCGGGGATTCTACGGATCGGGGAGGGGAACGCCAAACTATGACGACAATAGTCACAGACCATCGCCGAAGCAGGCGCTATAGTGCGCGTTTCGTTGTCACGGAGAGACCGATCGTGCGCATTGCCGCTGCTTTGCTGGCCTCGTTGTTGAGCTGGGTCGTCCAGGCTGCCCCTGTTCCCCCGGCCAGCCTCGACCGCAGCCTGTGGCCGGAGCAACTGGACAGCCCAGCGCTGTTCGATGTCGCCTCGCGCGCGGAGATTCTTTCATTTGCCCGGGTATTGCATGAAAGCGAGCTGCTTGATGACGGTGCACTGGCGGCTCGCCTGGGCTTGCGACAGATCAACCTACAGAAGATACGGGCCCTGCGGGCGCGCATGTGGCAGCGGCTGTGGCAGGGTTACCAGCAGGCGCAGCGCAGCTGCGAGCAGGATGCCTCGTTCTGCTATCTGGTCGAATCCATGGCTGATCTGCGCACAAAAGCAGCTACGTTCGCCGCTGATGTCGGCACGTTTTACACCGGCTGGATCGAGCCCAGCCACCAGTTTCATGTGCGCTATCTGAATGAGCAGTTGCGCAAGGCAGCGGTGTTGCCGCAGATCAGCAGTGAGGTTGAACGGCTGTCCAACCGTGAACGCAACGGCGACGAATTGAACGACCGTATGTTCCTGCTCTCGTTCGTGGGGGGGCCTGGGCCTGAGGGGGGGACCACCGATACGCTCACGGCCTATCTGCGCAAGCAGAAGATGCAGGGCACCTTCTTCGTGTTGGGCAACCGCTTGCAGCAGCGCCGCGACGCCGCGCCTGGCAACGCCCTGGGCGAGCTCTACCGCGGGCAGTGCGTGGGTATACAAGGCTGGGAGTACCGCTCCCATGCGCAATGGCAGGGCTGGCAGGATTCGCTCAAGCGCAGCCAGGCGCGGGTCCAGGCAGACCTGCCTGAGCAGTACGTGCCGCTGTTCCGCCCCCCCTACGGACAGCGCCGGGCCGATGGCGAGGCGTTCATGGCCAGCCAGCAGCTGCAGGTGTCGCTATGGGATATAGATGGACAGGATGATGGCCCGCTGACGGCTGAGGCCTCGGCCCAGCGGGTGGTGACCTTGATGCTGCTGTGGCGCAAGGGGGTGATCCAGTTCCATGATGCCCTGCCCAAGGCGCAGACGGCGGTCGAATGGCTGCTGCGCAACACCGCCCAGAGCGGTATCGGTTGGGAGGATTGCCACGAATATGCCGCGCACGAATAGCGGGTCTGACTTCTGACTGTAGTCCCGTCTGGCCCGAGCGCCAAGGGCTGTTCGTCAATCGGAAAAATAAACTTCACCAGCACGTAAAAATGCTTTTTTTAGTCATCGTTTTTGCTGTATGAAGAAACCAGACAGCCGATTCCTGCAGCACAGGTGGCGTCATCCAGGCCCACCTTGCCAGGTTCACTTCCCGCCCGTAGCAACGCGGATACGGGGAGAACGGCAGTCACTCTGCGGCGCAGCAGACCGCGCCGTGTGGCTTCGACATAAGGTGACCCGAGTATGGATGACCAAGGACGCAACCCTTCCTCCAGCAAGCCAATCCTCTATGTGCTCGATACCAACGTCCTGATTCACGACCCCAACGCTTTGCTCAACTTCGAGGAGCACCACGTCGCCATTCCGATGACGGTGCTGGAGGAACTCGACAAGCTCAAGACCGGTAAACAGACCATCGCCGCCGAATGTCGCCAGGCCATCCGCCTGATCGACCAGACCCTCGGTGACGCTTCGCCCAGCGATGTCGAGCAGGGCGTGCCGATCCAACGTAACAAGAGTGGGCCCAAAGGCTTCCTGTCGATCCTGATGAGCCCGCGCAACGAACCGAACAAGCTGCTCCCGGAAACCCTCAACGACAACATCATCATCAACCAGTTGCTGGAACTGCGGGCCAAGCGCACCGACCTGGACGTGGTGCTGGTCACCAAAGACATCAACATGCGCCTGAAGGCGCGCGCCTGTGGTATCGCGGCCGAGGACTACAGCACCGACCAGTTGGTGGATGACGTGTCGCTGCTGTCCAAGGGCTACCACTCAGTCTCCGGCTCGTTCTGGGACCGGGTTAGCAAGGTCGATACCCGCCAGGAGCGTGGCCGCACCTGGCATCGTGTGCAATTGATCGACAACCTGCCGGCGGTGCACGTCAACGAGTTCATCATCGATGAGCAAGGGTTCGTTGGCTGGATCAAGGGCATACGCAACGACGAGTTGCTGCTGCTCGACCTGCACCAGGAGCCGCTGCTGCACCAGGAGGCCTGGGGGCTGAAGCCGCGGGACATCCATCAGAGCCTGGCGCTGTTCGCCCTGCTCGACCCGGATATCCACCTGGTCAACCTGACCGGTGCCGCCGGTTCCGGCAAGACCATCCTGGCCTTGGCCGCGGCGATCGAACAGACCATGGTCAGCAAGCGCTATCGGCGAATCATCGCCACCCGTAGCGTACAGGGGCTGGACCAGGAGATCGGCTTCCTGCCGGGCACCGAGGCGGAGAAGATGGAGCCTTGGCTGGGCGCCATCACCGACAACCTCGAAGCCTTGCACATGGATGATGAAAGCACCCATGGCAGCGTCGAATACATCCTCGAGCGGGTACCGCTGCAGTTCAAGTCGTTGAACTACATCCGTGGCCGCAGCTTCCAGCAAAGCCTGATCCTGATCGACGAGTGCCAAAACCTGACGCCGCACCAGATGAAAACCATCATCACCCGTGCCGGCTCTGGCTCCAAGGTGGTCTGCCTGGGCAACCTGGCGCAGATCGACACCCCCTACCTGTCCGCGACCAGCTCGGGCCTGACTTATCTGACCGAGCGCTTCAAGGACTTCCCCCATGGCGTGCACATCACCCTGCAGGGCGTGCCCCGCTCGGTGCTGGCCGAGTACGCCGAGTCGCATCTGTAAACCTTTCGAGCCGGGCGGTGCGCCGCCCGGCCTCGTTAGGGGTTCGACCCGCGAAGAGGTCACCACTGCCAGTACATTCCGCTGCTCAAACCTGACCCACAGGTTTACACTTTGGGTTCCCTTCACAGGAGCAGAGCAGTGCTGACACATCTTGATTCCCAGGGGCGGGCCAACATGGTCGACGTCACTGAAAAAGCCGTGACCGAGCGCGAGGCCACTGCCGAGGCGCGGGTGCGCATGTTGCCGCAGACCCTGCAGATGATCGTCGACGGCGAACATCCCAAGGGCGATGTGTTCGCCGTGGCGCGCATTGCCGGGATCCAGGCGGCGAAGAAGACCAGTGACCTGATCCCGTTGTGCCATCCGCTGATGCTGACCAGCGTCAAGGTCGAGCTGAGCGCCGAGGGGGCAGATGCCGTGCGTATCGTCGCCCGCTGCAAGCTGGCAGGGCAGACCGGGGTGGAGATGGAAGCACTGACCGCCGCCAGCGTTGCCGCGTTGACGATCTACGACATGTGCAAGGCCGTGGACAAGGGCATGGTGATCGAGCAGGTGCGCCTGCTGGAGAAGGTAGGCGGCAAGAGCGGCCACTACAAGGTGCAGGCGTGATGAATGTGAAAGTGATGTATTTCGCCCGTTATCGCGAGTGCCTCGGCGTGGATGCCGAGCGCCTGGACGGTGACTTCAAGGTGGTTGACGATGTGCGCCAGGCCCTGGTGGCCAAAGGCGGTCAGTATGAGGTGCTGGCCGAGCAGAACCTGATGTGCGCACGCAACGAGGAACTGTGCAGGCTCGACGAGCCGCTGCAAACAGGCGATGAGGTGGCGTTCTTCCCACCGGTAACCGGAGGCTGAAGATGGCGGTGCGAGTGCAGGAAACGACGTTCGACCCGGGGTTTGAGGTCAACGCCATGCACGCCGCCAATGTCGGCGTGGGCGCCGTGGTCGGCTTTGTCGGCTATGTGCGTGATTTCAACGATGGTCGGGACGTGGCGGGCATGTTCCTCGAACATTACCCCGGTATGACCGAGAAAGCCCTGGCCAAGATCGTGGTCGAGGCCGAGCAGCGCTGGCCCTTGCTCAAGGTTGAGGTGTTGCACCGCATCGGTGCGCTGGAGCCGGGCGAGCCGATTGTGTTCGTCGGTGTGGCCAGCGCCCATCGGCAGGCAGCATTCGATGCCTGCAACTTCATCATGGATTATTTGAAGACCCGGGCGCCGTTCTGGAAGAAGGAGAATACCCAGGAGGGGCCGCGGTGGGTGGAAGGCAAGCAGAGCGATCAGGAAGCGGCGGGGCGATGGTAGAGAAGGCGTAGCTCTTCAGGGCCAAGCCCTGGATCGCCGGCAAGCCGGCGATTGGGCTGCAAAGCAACGCTGCATCAGTGATGCTTGCGCGGCACCGGCTTCAGCAGTTCATCCGGCGGCATCTCGCACTTGATCTTGCGCCCCAGCAGGGTTTCGATAGCGGGCAGCTGGTACGAGTCATCCTCGCCGGCAAAGCTGATCGACACACCGCTGGTACCGGCACGGCCGGTACGGCCGATGCGGTGCACATAGTCGTCCGGGTCTTCCGGTAGGGTGAAGTTGATCACGTGGCTGATGCCGTCGATGTGAATGCCCCGTCCCGCAACGTCGGTGGCCACCAGTACGGTGATGCGGCCTTCACGGAAGCTCTCAAGGGTACGGATCCGCTTGTGCTGCGGTACGTCGCCCGACAGCTGGGCCGCATTGATACCGTCGCGCACGAGCTTTTCCTCGATGCGTCGCACTTCGTCCTTGCGGTTGGCAAACACCATCACCCGTTCCCACTTGTTCTGGGTTACCAGGTTGTACAGCAGCTTGTACTTGTCGCTGCCGGCTACCGCGTACACGTGCTGTTCCACGGTTTCGCTGGCGACGTTCTCTGGCTCGATCTCGACGATGGCCGGGTCGGTGGTCCACTGCTTGGCCAGGTTCATCACATCGTCGGTGAAGGTGGCGGAAAACAGCAGGGTCTGGCGTTCGCTCTTGGGCGGGGTCTGGCGAATGATCTGCCGTACCTGGGGAATGAAACCCATGTCGAGCATGCGGTCGGCTTCGTCCAGCACCATCACCTCGACCATGTCCAGGTGCACTTCGCCGCGCTGGTTGAAGTCCAGCAGTCGCCCTGGGGTAGCCACCAGGATGTCGCAGTGGCGTGCTTCCAGGGCCTTGAGCTGCTTGTCGAAGTCCATGCCACCGACGAAACTCATCACGTTCAGGCCGCTGTACTTGGTCAGGGCAGCGGCGTCCTTGGCGATCTGCACCACCAGCTCGCGGGTCGGCGCGATGATCAGTGCACGCGGCTCGCCCATATAGCGTTCCTTGGGCGGCGGCGTTTGCTGCAACTGGGAAATGATCGAGATAAGGAACGCGGCAGTCTTGCCGGTGCCGGTCTGGGCGCGGCCGATAGCATCTTTGCCGCGCAGGGTGTAACCCAGTACCTGCGCCTGGATCGGCGTGCAGTACGGGAAGCCCAGGTCGTGGATGGCGTGCATCAGCTCGTTGGAGAGCTTGAAGTCATGGAAGCGGGTCTTGCCTTCCTGCGGTTCGACGACGAAGTCTTCCGGTTTCCACAGGCTGGCCTGGGGTTTGGGCTTGCGTTCGCGGCGCGGTTTGTCCTTGGCCGGCTTTTCGGCATGTGGCGCGGCGGCGTGCGCTTGGGTTTTGTCGCCGGTGTGGGTGCGCGGCTTGTCGTGCTGCGGCGCGTGCTGAGCCAGGGGTGCTGCGGCAGGCGCAGGCGGCGTGACGCTGGCAGCAGGAGCGGCGGCCTGAGGCGCGGCGTCTCCCTTGCCGAATATTTTCTTGAGTGCCTTGAGCACGATCGTCTCGTCAACTGGTTAAGGAATGTACGCCCGGCAGTGTAATGCAAGAACCGGGCGCGGCGTAGCGGAATACGCCCACAACTACAGGCGAGCCCTGCTTATTGCAATTGCTTGCTCAGCCAGTCGTGGATGTCGCTCAACTCTTCGACCGCCACTTCATGTTCCATCGGGTATTCATGCCAGCGGGCGGCCACACCCCAGCTGTTGAGGTACTCGAAGGCGGTGCGGCCCATGGACGGAATCACCACGGGGTCGTGCACGCCATGCAGGCACAGGGCCGGGGTGCGTTGCTGGCAGGCGCTCAGTTGATGGGTTTCGCTGAAGGTCGGTGCATAGGTGGACAGGGCGATCACACCACCCAGCGCTGCCTGCCACTTTATATAGGCGGTGTGCAGCACCACGGCGCCACCTTGGGAGAAACCGGCCAGGAAAATGCGCGCCAGGTCGATACCCTTGGCTTGCTCGGCTTCGATCAGGGCGATGATCTGCTCGGCCGATTGCTCCAACTGCGCCTCATCGATGGCGCGAGCGGGGGACATGGCCTTGATGTCGTACCAGCTGGGCATTTCATAGCCGCCATTGATGGTGACCGGCCGGGTGGGTGCCTGGGGCATGATGAACCGGGTGCTGAGCAGACGCTCTTGCATGAATTCGGCAACCGGTAGGAAGTCGTAACGGTCTGCGCCCAGGCCGTGCAACCAGATCACACAGGCGTCTGCGGTTTTCTGAGGTTCGAGAATCAGCGGGTTGGTCATGACTGCTCCGAAAGTGTGCGCGCTTTATTCTGAAGTGCGTAAAAAAGAGGCGTTGGAATTAATTGTCAGAAAAAGAATGTCGCAACAATACAACTTTTGCTACTTGACGACTGCTTAAACGCTACAGCCTTCGAGTGTGGTACGCGCTTTGCTATGGAACCTTCGACGCGAAGGGATAAACCCAGACGGTAACACCCTTTGCGAGTGAAGGCTGTCATAGAACAGCCCATTGCGCCAATTGACCCAATAACAAGCCAGCACGGGTCGGATGCGCCTCATAAGGGTGCGGTGCAATTCCGGCTCGGTACAACAAGAGCGATTTGGAGGTTGTGAATGAAGATGTTGAAAACCACCCTGGCAGTCCTCACCGCTGCCGCCGCATTGGGCGCGGTGAGCAATGCCCAGGCCGGCGCCACGCTCGATGCGGTGAAGAAGAAGGGCTTCGTCCAGTGTGGCGTGAGCGACGGTCTTCCAGGCTTCTCGGTACCTGATGCCAAAGGCACCATCGTCGGTATCGACGCCGATGTCTGCCGCGCCGTGGCCGCCGCAGTGTTCGGCGACGCCACCAAGGTCAAGTTCAGCCAGCTCAACGCCAAGGAACGCTTCACCGCCCTGCAGTCCGGCGAAGTCGATGTGCTGTCGCGCAACACCACCTGGACCAGCTCGCGTGACGCTGGCATGGGCCTGGTGTTCGCCGGTGTCACCTACTATGACGGCGTCGGCTTCCTGGTCAACAAGAAGCTCGGCGTGTCCAGCGCCAAGGAGCTCGATGGCGCGACCATCTGTATCCAGGCCGGTACCACCACCGAACTGAACGTGTCCGACTACTTCCGCGCCAATGGCCTGAAATACACGCCGATCACCTTCGACACCTCTGACGAAAGCGCCAAGTCCCTGGAATCCGGCCGTTGCGACGTGCTCACCTCGGACAAGTCGCAGCTGTTCGCCCAGCGGTCCAAGCTGGCCGCACCGACCGACTATGTGGTACTGCCGGAAACCATCTCCAAGGAGCCGCTGGGCCCTGTGGTGCGCAAGGGCGACGAGGAGTGGTTCAGCATCGTCAAGTGGACCCTGTTCGCCATGCTCAACGCCGAAGAGGCGGGCATCACCTCGAAGAACGTCGAGGCCGAGGCCAAGTCTACCAAGAACCCGGACAATGCCCGCCTGCTGGGCGCTGACGGTGAGTACGGCAAGGACCTCAAACTGCCCAAGGACTGGGTAGTGCAGATCGTCAAACAAGTGGGTAACTATGGCGAAGTGTTCGAGAAGAACCTGGGCCAGAGCACTGATCTGAAGATCGACCGTGGCATGAACGCCCTGTGGAACAACGGCGGCATCCAGTACGCACCACCGGTGCGCTGATAGCTGCACCCTGCGGCGGCATCCCGCCGCCGCAGGCTGTTCGAATCCCTACTGTCCGGGGCACTTCATGCAAAATCGAATCGGCGCACAAAAGGGGCCTTCCCTGAGCGATCCACGTGTGCGCGCGTGGCTGTTCCAGATCCTCACGATCGTCCTTGTGGTGGGTTTGGGCTGGTACCTGTTTCACAATACGCAGACCAACCTGCAACACCGGGGGATTACCTCTGGCTTCGACTTTCTCGACCGCAGTGCCGGCTTCGGCATCGCCCAGCACCTGATTCCTTATGTGGAGTCCGACAGCTATGCACGGGTGTTCGTCATCGGCTTGCTCAATACCCTGCTGGTGACCTTCATCGGTGTGATCCTGGCTACGGTCCTGGGTTTCATCATCGGCGTGGCGCGGTTGTCACCGAATTGGATGATCAACAAGCTGGCGACGGTGTATGTCGAGACGTTCCGCAACATCCCGCCACTGTTGCAGATCCTGTTCTGGTACTTCGCGGTATTCCTGACCCTGCCGGGGCCACGGGGCAGCATCAACGTCAACGACACCTTCTTCATCAGCAACCGGGGCCTGAACATGCCGGGGGCCTCCATGGCAGACGGCTTTTGGCCGTTCGTCATTGCCCTGGCCCTGGCGATCGTCGCGGTTGTGGTGATGGTGCGCCAGGCCAACAAACGCTTCAACGAAACCGGTCAACCGTTTCACACGTTCTGGGTGGGGCTTGCGCTGTTCATCGGCATCCTCGGCGCCTGTGTGCTGGTGTTCGGCAACCCCGTGCATTGGGAAGTACCGCAACTCAAAGGATTCAACTTCGTTGGCGGCTGGGTGCTGATCCCCGAGCTGCTGGCGCTGACCCTGGCGCTGACCATCTATACCGCTGCGTTCATCGCAGAAATCGTGCGTTCGGGTATTCGTTCGGTCAGCCACGGCCAGACCGAGGCCGCCCGTTCGCTCGGTCTGCGTGAAGGCCCGACCCTACGCAAGGTGATCATCCCCCAGGCGCTGCGCGTGATCATCCCGCCGCTGACCAGCCAGTACCTGAACCTGGCGAAGAACTCCTCGCTGGCCGCCGGTATCGGCTACCCGGAGATGGTGTCGCTGTTCGCCGGGACGGTGCTCAATCAGACCGGCCAGGCCATCGAGGTGATCGCCATCACCATGAGTGTCTATCTCGCCATCAGCATCAGCATTTCGCTGCTGATGAACTGGTACAACAAGCGCATCGCGCTGATCGAGCGGTGAGGATACGCCCGTGAATGCCCATGTTTTCAAACCTGACATGCCGCCACCGGTGAAGACCGTCGGCGTGCTCGCATGGATGCGTGCAAACCTGTTCTCCAGCTGGCTCAACACCCTGCTGACCCTGTTCGCCGTGTACCTGGTGTGGCTGATCGTACCGCCACTGGTGCAGTGGGCGTTCATCGATGCCAACTGGGTCGGCACCACCCGTGCCGACTGCACCAAGGAGGGGGCCTGCTGGGTGTTCGTGCAGCAGCGTTTCGGCCAGTTCATGTATGGCTACTACCCGGTGGAACTGCGCTGGCGTGTAGACCTGACCGTGTGGCTGGCGGTGCTCGGCGCGGCGCCGCTGTTCATCAGGCGCTTCCCGCGCAAGGCGGCGTATGGCCTGTGCTTCCTGGTGCTGTACCCGATCCTGGCCTACCTGCTGCTGCACGGCGGCAGCTTTGGTCTGCAGAACGTCGCAACCAGCCAGTGGGGCGGTCTGATGCTTACCCTGGTGATTGCCACGGTGGGCATTGTCGGCGCCTTGCCGCTGGGCATCCTGCTGGCACTGGGGCGGCGTTCGCGCATGCCGGCAGTGAAGGTGGTGTGTGTGACCTTCATCGAGTTCTGGCGCGGCGTGCCGCTGATCACGGTGCTGTTCATGTCGTCGGTGATGCTGCCGTTGTTCCTGCCCGAAGGCATGAGCTTCGACAAGCTACTGCGGGCCATGATCGGCGTGATCCTGTTCCAGTCGGCGTACGTTGCCGAAGTGGTGCGTGGCGGCCTGCAGGCCATCCCCAAGGGCCAGTATGAAGCGGCCGCAGCCATGGGCCTGGGCTACTGGCGCTCGATGGGCCTGGTGATTCTGCCGCAAGCGCTCAAGCTGGTGATCCCCGGCATCGTCAACACCTTCATCGCACTGTTCAAGGACACCAGCCTGGTGATCATCATCGGCCTGTTCGACCTGCTCAACAGCGTCAAGCAAGCCGCTGCCGACCCGGCCTGGCTGGGCATGGCCACTGAAGGCTATGTGTTCGCTGCCCTGGTGTTCTGGATTTTCTGTTTCGGTATGTCCCGCTACTCCATGCACTTGGAGCGCAAGCTGGACACTGGCCACAAGCGTTAGGAGTTTCTATATGAGTGAAGCGATCAAGCAGCCTGCCGGCCCCGAAGGCATCATCCAGATGCAGGGCGTGAACAAGTGGTATGGCCAGTTCCATGTGCTCAAGGACATCAACCTGAACGTACGTCAGGGCGAGCGTATTGTGTTGTGCGGGCCGTCCGGCTCGGGCAAGTCCACCACCATCCGCTGCCTCAACCGCCTGGAAGAGCACCAGCAGGGGCGCATCGTGGTCGATGGCGTGGAACTGACCAACGACCTCAAGCAGATCGAGGCGATCCGCCGTGAGGTGGGCATGGTGTTCCAGCACTTCAACCTGTTCCCCCACCTGACCATCCTTGAGAACTGCACCCTGGCGCCCATGTGGGTACGCAAGATGCCGCGGCGCAAGGCTGAGGAGATCGCCATGCACTACTTGGAGCGTGTGCGTATTCCCGAGCAGGCGCACAAGTTCCCCGGGCAGTTGTCCGGTGGCCAGCAGCAGCGTGTGGCGATTGCCCGGGCGCTGTGCATGAAGCCGAAGATCATGCTGTTCGACGAGCCGACCTCGGCGCTCGACCCGGAGATGGTCAAGGAAGTGCTCGATACCATGGTGGGGTTGGCCGAGGACGGCATGACCATGCTCTGCGTAACCCACGAAATGGGCTTTGCCCGGACCGTGGCGAACCGGGTGATCTTCATGGACAAGGGGGAGATCGTGGAACAGGCGGCGCCGGATGATTTCTTCGACCGGCCGCGCAGTGACCGGACCAAGTTGTTCCTGAGCCAGATCCTGCATTGATGCAGGCGGGGCCGCTTAGCGGCCCAATCGCCGGCCAGCCGATCCAAAGCGCAAGGCTAACCCTGCTTGATGTGGGAGCGGGCTTGCCCCGCGAACACCGGCGACGCCGGTGCCAGCATCGTTTGCAAGCGACGAGGGTGCTCCCGCTGCGCCAGCCCTAGGCCTGGCTCGCAACACCGCGGTCTTTACTTTTCTTCCTGAGTCGCCGCCGGGGCTGGCGGTGGGCGCAGCCCTACCTCGGCCACCAGCTTCAGCTGTTGCCCATTGCGCACCACCTCGATGGTGATCTTCTCGTTGGGCTTGATCCGCGCCACCTGGTTCATCGACTTGCGCCCATCACCTGCCGGTTCGCCATTGATGCTCAGGATCACATCACCCAACTGCAAGCCTGCCTTCTGCGCCGGCCCGTCACGGAAAATCCCCGCCACTACGATCCCTGGGCGGCCCTGCATGCCGAACGATTCAGCCAGCTCCTGGCTCAAAGGCTGAACTTCAATGCCCAGCCAGCCACGGATCACCTGGCCATGCTCGACGATCGACTTCATCACCTCCAGGGCCAGTTTGACCGGGATGGCGAAGCCAATGCCCTGTGAACCGCCCGACTTGGAGAAGATCGCGGTATTGATGCCCACCAGGTTGCCGTTGGCATCGACCAGTGCACCGCCGGAGTTGCCAGGGTTGATCGCGGCGTCGGTCTGGATGAAATCTTCGTAGTTGTTCAGACCCAGCTGGTTGCGGCCAGTGGCACTGATGATGCCCATGGTGACGGTCTGGCCAACGCCGAAGGGGTTGCCGATGGCCAGCGTGACGTCACCGATGTGGATGTTGTCGGAGCGGCCGATGGTGATCGCCGGCAGGTTCTTGAGGTCGATCTTCAGTACCGCGAGGTCGGTCTCAGGGTCGCTGCCGATCACCCGCGCCAGGGTTTCGCGACCATCCTTGAGCGCAACCACAATCTGGTCGGCGCCGCTGGTGACGTGGTTGTTGGTCAGCAGGTAGCCTTCAGGGCTCATGATCACCGCCGAACCCAGGCTCGACTCCCAGCGCCGCTGCTTGGGCAGGTTATCGCCGAAGAAGCGGCGGAACTGCGGGTCTTCGAACAGCGGGTGGGCGTTCTTGTTCACTACCTTGGTGGTGTACAGGTTGACCACCGCCGGGGCGGCCAACGTCACGGCGTCGGCGTAGGACACCGGGCCCTGCATGATCTGCGTGGTCTGTGGCGCCTGTTGCAGGTTGACATCCTGGCTGGGCAGGCCGACCCACTGCGGGAAGCGCTGGATGATCAGCATGGCGATCAGTACGCCGGTGAGCAGGGGCCAGCCAAAGTAACGCAACGCCTTGAACATGAATGAATCCTGGAAAGAGCACAGGCCAGCGGCCGCGCAGTGGGGCATGAACGCGCGCGATCATACACCGGTTCCCCCAGTGCCGGCGACGGCCCATAATGGCCGGCATTATACGGGCGTTCGCTAAGCGTTGTGCCCGAGAAAAGCGCAGTTTTCGAGGAGATTTTCATGGCCGTCGCTCTAACCACCCTGGTCGAGGAAGCCGAGCGCTACCTGGGCAGTGCGAAGATCCAGGACTATTGCCCCAACGGTCTGCAAGTCGAAGGCCGGCCGCAGGTCAGCCGTATAGTCAGCGGTGTAACGGCCAGCCAGGCCCTGTTGGACGCCGCCGTCGAGGCTGAGGCCGACCTGGTGCTGGTGCACCATGGTTACTTCTGGAAGGGCGAGAATCCGTGCGTCACCGGCATTCGACAGCGCCGCCTGAAAACCTTGCTGAGCAACGATATCAGCCTGTTGGCGTTCCACCTGCCGCTGGACGTGCACCCGGAGGTGGGCAACAACGTGCAGTTGGCGCGGCAGCTGGAGATCATTGTCGAAGGGCCGCTGGACCCAGAGAACCCCAAGGTGGTCGGGCTGGTCGGCTCTCTGGCCGAGCCGATGACCGCACGGGATTTCGCCCGGCGCGTGCAGGAAGTCCTGGGGCGTGAGCCGTTGTTGGTCGAAGGTGACGACATGATCCGCCGAATCGGTTGGTGCACCGGCGGCGGGCAGGGTTACATCGACACCGCGATAGCGGGCGGGGTGGACCTGTACCTGACCGGTGAAGCGTCCGAGCAGACCTATCACAGCGCACGCGAGAATGGGGTCAGCTTCATTGCCGCCGGGCATCATGCCACCGAGCGCTATGGGGTGCAGGCGTTGGGCGATTACCTGGCGCGGCGGTTTGCCGTTGAGCACCTGTTCATCGACTGTCCGAACCCGATCTGAATCGGTGTTGCCTTCTTCGCGGGCACGCTTACCGGGGCCGCGCGGCCCCTGTAGCGGCGGGTTTACCCGCGAAGAGAGCGGACACGCTGGCCCAAACCCCCAGTCATATCGTTAGATTGTTTCGATCTATCCCGCCTCCTAAATAGAATCACCCGCTGTGATAAAGTGACTCGCTCGAACACGGCCCGCTGGCCGTCCATAAGATCGTTTTTCGTGAGTAGCCATGGTCGACAAACTGACGCACTTGAAACAGCTGGAGGCGGAGAGCATCCACATCATCCGCGAGGTGGCCGCCGAGTTCGACAACCCGGTGATGCTGTACTCGATCGGCAAGGATTCCGCCGTAATGCTGCACTTGGCGCGCAAGGCCTTCTTCCCGGGCAAACTGCCGTTCCCGGTGATGCACGTCGACACCCAGTGGAAATTCCAGGAGATGTACAGCTTCCGCGACAAGATGGTCGAGGCAATGGGCCTGGAGCTGATCACCCACGTCAACCCCGAGGGTGTGGCGCAGGGCATCAACCCATTCACCCATGGCTCCTCCAAGCACACCGACATCATGAAAACCCAGGGCCTCAAGCAGGCACTGGACAAGCATGGTTTCGACGCCGCCTTCGGTGGCGCGCGCCGCGACGAAGAGAAGTCGCGGGCCAAAGAGCGCGTTTACTCGTTCCGGGACAGCAAGCACCGCTGGGACCCGAAGAACCAGCGCCCCGAGCTGTGGAACGTGTACAACGGCAAGGTCAACAAGGGCGAGTCGATCCGCGTCTTCCCGCTGTCGAACTGGACCGAGCTGGACATCTGGCAGTACATCTACCTCGAAGGTATCCCGATCGTGCCGCTGTACTTCGCCGCTGAGCGTGAAGTCATCGAGAAGAACGGCACCCTGATCATGATCGACGACGAGCGCATCCTCGAGCACCTCTCCGAGGAAGAGAAAGCACGCATCGTCAAGAAGAAGGTGCGTTTCCGTACCCTGGGCTGCTACCCGTTGACGGGCGCTGTCGAGTCCGAAGCCGAGACGCTGACAGACATCATTCAGGAAATGCTCCTGACGCGCACTTCCGAGCGCCAGGGCCGAGTCATCGACCACGATGGCGCCGGTTCCATGGAAGACAAAAAACGTCAGGGCTACTTCTAATTTTCAGGGTTACTCCATGTCGCACCAATCCGATTTGATCAGCGAAGACATCCTCGCTTATCTGGCTCAGCACGAGCGTAAAGAACTGCTGCGTTTCCTTACCTGCGGCAACGTGGATGACGGCAAGAGCACCCTTATCGGGCGCCTGCTGCACGACTCGAAGATGATCTACGAGGACCACCTCGAGGCCATCACCCGTGATTCGAAGAAGTCCGGCACCACCGGCGAAGAAGTCGACCTGGCGTTGCTGGTTGACGGCCTGCAGGCCGAACGCGAGCAGGGCATCACTATCGATGTCGCCTACCGCTACTTCTCCACCGCCAAGCGCAAGTTCATCATCGCCGATACCCCGGGCCACGAGCAGTACACCCGCAACATGGCCACCGGCGCTTCGACCTGCGACCTGGCGATCATCCTGGTCGATGCCCGCTACGGTGTGCAGACCCAGACCCGCCGCCACAGCTATATCGCCTCGTTGCTGGGCATCAAGCACATCGTCGTCGCGATCAACAAGATGGACCTCAAAGGCTTCGATGAAGGCGTCTTCGAGGAAATCAAGGCCGACTACCTGAAGTTCGCCGAAGCCATCAACCTGACGCCGAGCAGCCTGCACTTCGTGCCGATGTCGGCGCTCAAGGGCGACAACGTGGTCAACCGCAGCGAGCGTTCGCCGTGGTACACCGGCCCTGCGCTGATGGAAATCCTCGAAACCGTGGAAGTGGCGGCCGACCGCAACTTCACTGACCTGCGTTTCCCGGTGCAGTACGTCAACCGTCCGAACCTGAACTTCCGCGGCTTTGCCGGCACCATCGCCAGCGGCGTGGTGCACAAGGGTGATGACATCGTCGTGTTGCCGTCGGGCAAGAGCAGCCGGGTCAAGTCCATCGTCACCTACGAAGGTGAGCTGGAGAACGCCGGCCCAGGCCAGGCCGTGACCCTGACCATGGAAGACGAGATCGACATCTCCCGGGGTGACCTGCTGGTGCATGCCGACAACGTACCGCCGGTAACCGACCAGTTTGACGCCATGCTCGTGTGGATGGCCGAGGAGCCGATGCTTCCTGGCAAGAAGTACGACATCAAGCGTGCCACCAGCTATGTGCCGGGCTCGATTGCCAGCATCACTCACAAGGTCGATGTGAATACGCTGGAGCAGGGCGCTGCCAGCGCACTGCAACTGAACGAGATCGGCCGCGTCAAGGTTGCCCTGGACGCCGCCATTGCCCTGGACGGTTACGACAGCAACCGCACCACCGGTGCGTTCATCGTTATCGATCGACTGACCAACGGCACCGTTGGCGCCGGCATGATCATCGCACCGCCGGTACTGCCGCACGGCAGCACCGGCCAGCATGGCAAGCAAGCCCACGTCTCCACCGAAGAGCGCGCCCTGCGCTTCGGTCAGCAGCCTGCCACCGTGCTGTTCAGCGGCCTGTCCGGCGCAGGCAAGAGCACCCTGGCCTATGCCGTTGAGCGCAAGCTGTTCGACATGGGCCGAGCGGTATACGTGCTCGACGGCCAGAACCTGCGCCACGACCTGAACAAGGGCTTGCCGCAGGACCGCGCCGGCCGCACCGAAAACTGGCGCCGCGCCGCTCATGTGGCGCGCCAGTTCAACGAAGCCGGCCTGCTGACCCTGGCAGCGTTCGTGGCCCCTGACGCCGAAGGTCGCGAGCAGGCCAAGGCGCTGATCGGCAAGGAGCGCCTGGTGACTGTTTACGTTCAGGCCTCGCCGTTGGCTTGCCGTGAGCGCGACCCGCAAGGCCTGTACGCTGCCGGTGGCGAGAACATCCCGGGCGAAAGCTTCCCGTTCGATGTACCGCTGGATGCTGACCTGGTGATCGATACTCAGCGCACCAGCGTCGAAGAAGGTGTGAAGCAGGTGCTGGATGTGCTGCGTCAGCGCGGTGCGATCTAAGCGCTAGCCTGCAGGAAAAACCCCGCTTCGGCGGGGTTTTTCGTTCTTGAAAGGCGCATTTTTGACCGAGGCTTGCGCGTGGTGCAACGACGCGCCGTGCTTCGAGTTGGCGCACGACCTAGGGCTAGCTCCTCAGGCAAAGCGGGTTCAAATATGCGTTTCCGACACCGGAATCACCCGCCTTTCCTTCACCGCCTTATAGGAAAAACTTGAGTAGATTTCCTTCACCCCGGGCAAACGCTGTAGCACTTCCCGGGTAAATTCCCCGAACGATTCCAGGTCCCGCGCCAGGATCTCCAGCAAAAAGTCATAGCGCCCGGAGATGTTGTGGCAAGCGACAATCTCGGGAATTTCCATTAGCCGTTGTTCGAACGCCTGCGCCATGTCCTTGGTGTGCGAATCCATCATGATGCTGACGAACGCGGTCACGCCAAACCCAAGCGACTTGGGCGAGAGGATGGCCTGGTATCCAGTGATGAACCCGTTGTCTTCCAGCAACTTGATCCGTCGCCAGCAGGGGGAGGTGGTCAGGGCAACCTGGTCAGCAAGTTCGGAAACAGTAAGGCGGGCGTTGTCCTGCAGGGCGGCGAGCAGGGCGCGGTCGGTGCGGTCGAGGCTTGCGGGCATGTCTTGCCCTCCTGTTCGGCTATTTATTGGTTTTGTTCCAAAAAGTGGCCATTTGCGTGTGCGAGTTTGAAATGAATCAGGCAGCTCGGTGGCATAAGCTTATAACAAACCACCAGAGGCTGTTGCCATGCGCGGCTCCGATAACAACACCGGTTTTTCCACCCGTGCCATCCACCATGGCTACGACCCGCTTTCCCATGGCGGTGCCCTGGTGCCACCGGTGTACCAGACCGCTACCTATGCCTTCCCTACTGTCGAGTACGGCGCTGCGTGTTTCGCCGGGGAGGAGGCTGGACATTTCTATAGCCGCATCTCCAACCCCACACTGGCTTTGCTGGAGCAGCGCATGGCTTCGCTGGAGGGCGGTGAGGCCGGGTTGGCATTGGCCTCGGGGATGGGCGCGATTACCTCGACCATCTGGACCCTGCTGCGGCCCGGCGATGAACTGATTGTCGGGCGCACCTTGTATGGCTGCACCTTCGCTTTCCTGCACCACGGCATTGGCGAATTCGGGGTCAAGATTCGCCATGTCGACCTCAACGATGCCAAGGCTCTGAAAGCGGCGATCAACGGCAAAACGCGGATGATCTACTTCGAAACCCCGGCCAACCCCAACATGCACCTGGTGGACATCGCCGCGGTGGCCGAGGCAGTGCGGGGGCATGACGTACTGGTGGTGGTCGACAACACCTACTGCACGCCGTACCTGCAGCGACCACTGGAGCTGGGGGCGGACCTGGTGGTGCATTCGGCCACCAAGTACCTCAGTGGCCATGGTGATATCACGGCGGGTCTGGTGGTGGGGCGCAAGGCGCTGGTCGACCGCATTCGCCTTGAAGGGCTGAAAGACATGACCGGGGCGGTGCTGTCGCCACATGACGCGGCGCTGCTGATGCGCGGGCTCAAGACCCTGGCGCTGCGCATGGACCGGCATTGTGCCAACGCCTTGCAGGTGGCGCAGTTCCTCGCACGGCAGCCGCAGGTGGAGCTTATTCACTACCCCGGGTTGCCGTCGTTCCCCCAGTACCCACTGGCACAGCGGCAGATGCGTTTGCCGGGAGGGATGATTGCTTTCGAGCTCCAGGGGGGCATTGAGGCTGGGCGACGCTTCATGAATGGCCTGCAGCTGTTTGCCCGGGCGGTGAGCCTAGGTGATGCAGAATCGCTGGCGCAGCACCCGGCGAGCATGACCCATTCAAGCTATACACCGCAGGAGCGGGCGCAGCACGGCATATCGGAGGGGCTGGTGCGATTGTCGGTGGGGCTGGAGGATATCGAGGACCTGCTGGCGGATGTCGAGCAGGCACTGCAGGTCTGCAGTTAGGTCGCCTGGCTGGCCGCTTCGCCGCGCGCAGCGCAAGCGCGTGTGGGCGCGGGCTGGCCCGCGAAGAGGCCAGTGAATCCGACCCACAAAAAAGGCCTCTTGCGAGGCCTTTTTCATGGTCAGCGGGTCAACGCTTGAGCCCGTAGCTCTCGTCGAGCATGCCCGGCGAGTTTGGCGACTTCGGCGCATAGTCCCGTGGCACTTCGGCGGTATCCTTGGGCGGTGTGAGGCGGTCACGTGGCGCCTGGGCCGACTCGGAGTGCAGGGCAGCCAGCAGGCGCTGACGGGTCACGTCGTCGAGGGCCAACGTGTTGGCGCCTTCGGCAAGGTGATCCTGGACATCCTGGTAGCTCTGGGTCAGCTTCTTGACCAGCACGGCGGTGCTGTTGAAGTGGGTGACCACTTCATTCTGATAGGTGTCGAAACGCTGCTGGATATCGTCCAGCTGGCGTTGGGTGCTGCTCGGCGCGGCATTGGGCAGCAGGCGGGCTACGATGAAACCGACCGCCACACCGATGACCAGGGCCAGGGTTGGCAACAACCAAACAAGGAGCGAGAGTTCCACGAGTCCTTCCTCTATAAACGGCTTTGCTTTACGTTAACGGCTCAGACCTGCGCTGTATACCGCGAGCGATCGCAAATCAGAACAGAATTCCTCACCTAGACGAATCGACCCCCTTCGAGGTCACGGAGTTAGTGCCTTGCTTGTCCGCGAAACCCCCTTGTTCATCGATGGCCCAGTGGGCCAGCTGGAAGCCTTGTACCTGGACGTGGCCGATGCCCGCGGTGCGGTGCTGATTTGCCACCCCAACCCGGTTCAGGGCGGCACCATGCTCAACAAGGTGGTCTCGACCCTGCAGCGCACGGCCCGGGACGCAGGCTACGTGACCTTGCGTTTCAACTACCGCGGTGTCGGCCAGAGCGCCGGCAGCCACGACATGGGCGCCGGTGAAGTGGCCGATGCCGAGGCCGCCGCAGCCTGGTTGCGCGAGAAGCACCCGGCCTTGCCGTTGGTACTGATGGGCTTCTCCTTTGGTGGGTTTGTCGCCACCAGCCTGGCCGGGCGCCTGGAAAGCGCCGGGGGCGCGCTGCAACATTTGTTCATGATCGCCCCAGCGGTGATGCGCCTGAGCGGGGCGTTCCCGCTGCCGCAGCGTTGTCCGATCACCGTTGTCCAGCCTGACGCCGACGAAGTCGTCGCTCCCCAGCTCGTTTACGACTGGTCCGACGCGCTGTCGCGCCCCCATGAGCTGCTGAAAGTGGCAGAATGCGGTCACTTCTTCCATGGCAAGCTGACCGATCTGAAAGATCTGCTGCTGCCGCGCCTTTCGAATTGAGCCAAGCCTGAATAAGCGAACACCCATGACCACGCGCATTCTCACTGGTATCACCACCACCGGCACCCCGCACCTGGGCAACTACGCGGGCGCCATTCGCCCGGCGATCCTCGCCAGTCAACAGCCTGGTGCCGACTCGTTCTACTTCCTGGCCGATTACCACGCCTTGATCAAGTGTGACGATCCGCTGCGCATCCAGCGCTCGCGCCTGGAAATCGCCGCCACCTGGCTGGCCGGTGGCCTGGACCCGGCAAAGGTAACGTTCTACCGCCAGTCCGACATTCCCGAAATCCCGGAGCTGACCTGGCTGCTGACCTGCGTTGCCGCCAAGGGTCTGCTCAACCGTGCGCATGCCTACAAGGCGTCGGTGGACAAAAACCTCGAAAACGGCGAAGACCCGGACGCCGGCGTTTCCATGGGCCTGTACAGCTACCCGGTGCTGATGGCCGCGGACATCCTGATGTTCAACGCGCACAAGGTGCCGGTCGGTCGTGACCAGATCCAGCACGTGGAAATGGCCCGTGACATTGGCCAGCGGTTCAACCACCTGTTCGGCCAGGGCAAGGACTTCTTCGCCCTGCCTGAGGCGGTGATCGAGGAAAGTGTTGCCACCTTGCCGGGCCTGGATGGTCGCAAGATGTCCAAGAGCTACGACAACACCATCCCTCTGTTCACCACCGCCAAGGACATGAAGGACGCCATTTCGCGCATCGTCACCGACTCGCGCGCCCCTGGCGAAGCGAAGGACCCGGACAATGCCCACCTGTTCACCCTGTTCCAGGCGTTCTCCACACCGGCGCAGTGCGCTGAGTTCCGCGAAGAACTGCTGCAGGGTCTGGGTTGGGGCGAGGCCAAGCAGCGTCTGTTCCAACTGCTCGACGGCCAGCTCGCCGAGAAGCGCGAGCACTACCATCAGCTGATTTCGCGCCCTTCGGACCTGGAGGACATCCTGCTGGCCGGTGCCGCCAAGGCCCGCAAGATTGCCACGCCGTTCCTCGAGCAACTGCGCGAAGCCGTTGGCCTGCGCTCGTTCCGCAGCAGCGTGCAGGCCAGTACCGAAGTGAAGAAGAAGGCCGTCAAGAGTGCGCGTTTCGTCAGCTTCCGCGATGAAGACGGCAGCTTCCGGTTCCGTCTGCTGGCCGCCGATGGCGAGCAACTGCTGCTGTCGCGCCGCTTCGCCGACGGCAAGAGTGCTGGCGCTGTGAGCAAGCAATTGCAGCAGGGCGGTGAAGCCGATGTGCGCGTCGAGGGCCTGGGTTTTGGCCTGTGGCTGGGCGGCGAGCAAGTTGCCGACGGGCCGCAGTTCGACAGCGCTGAGGCGCGTGATGCGGCCATTCAAAGCCTGCGTGAGGCCCTGGCTCCACAGCAGGACTGAGGCATATTGACGCAAGTCTGATTGCCATTAAGCGGGCCGGTCGCTACAGTGACGGCCCGTTTTTTGTTGCCTCGCTAACGAAATCATGACGCCCCTAGAACGATATCAAGCAGATCTGAAACGTCCCGACTTCTTCCATGACGCGGCGCAGGAAACTGCAGTGCGTCACCTGCAGCGTCTCTACGACGACCTGATCGCTGCGCAGAACAACAAGCCGGGCGTGTTCGGCAAGCTGTTCGGCAAGAAGGAACAGACGCCGGTCAAGGGCCTGTATTTCTGGGGCGGGGTAGGCCGCGGCAAGACTTACCTGGTCGATACCTTCTTCGAGGCGCTGCCGTTCAAGCAGAAGATGCGCACGCACTTCCACCGCTTCATGAAGCGCGTCCACGAAGAGATGAAAACCCTCAAGGGTGAAAAGAACCCGCTGACCATCATCGCCAAGCGGTTCAGCGAAGAGGCCAAGGTCATCTGCTTCGACGAGTTCTTTGTCTCGGACATTACCGATGCCATGATCCTTGGCACCTTGATGGAAGAGCTGTTCAAGAACGGCGTATCGCTGGTGGCAACCTCCAACATCGTCCCTGACGGCCTGTACAAGGACGGCCTGCAGCGTGCGCGGTTCCTGCCGGCCATCGCCATGATCAAGCAATACACCGACGTGGTGAACGTCGACAGCGGGGTCGACTATCGCCTGCGCCACCTGGAGCAGGCCGAATTGTTCCACTACCCGCTCAACGAGGCGGCCGAGCAAAGCATGCGCGCGAGCTTCAAGGCGCTGACGCCAGAATGCACCCAGGCCGTCGACAACGACGTGCTGATGATCGAGAACCGGCCGATCCATGCCCTGCGCACCTGCGACGATGTCGCCTGGTTCGACTTCCGCGCGCTGTGCGACGGCCCCCGCAGTCAGAACGACTACATCGAGCTGGGCAAGATCTTCCACGCCGTGTTGCTGAGCAACGTCGAGCAGATGGGCGTCACCACCGACGATATTGCCCGACGCTTCATCAACATGGTCGATGAATTCTACGACCGCAACGTCAAGCTGATCATCTCGGCCGAGGTGGAGCTCAAAGACCTGTACACCGGCGGGCGGTTGAGCTTCGAGTTCCAGCGTACCCTCAGCCGGTTGCTGGAAATGCAGTCGCACGAATTCCTGTCGCGCGCACACAAGCCCTAAGGGGCCAAGTTTCACGAAAAAGCCAAAGCAGGCTGCGGTCGGCTTTGGCTTTTTTGCTCTTTGTTGCCGCCAGGAAGCCTGTCAGGCTTCCTGCATGAACTGCTGCCGATACTGGTTCGGCGACAGCTCCGTATGCTGGCGGAACAACCGTGCAAAGAAGCTGGCATCGTCGTAGCCGACCTCATAACTGATGGTCTTGATGCTCTTGCGCGTACTCGACAGCAACCCCTTGGCCGTTTCGATCCGTAGCCGCTGCAGGTAATGCAATGGCTTGTCGCCGGTCGCACCCTGGAAGCGACGCATGAAGTTGCGGATGCTCATGCCGTGGTTCCGGGCCACATCCTCAAAACGGAACTTGTCGGCGAAGTGTTCCTCCAGCCAATGCTGGATCTGCAGGATGATCAAGTCCTGATGCAGCTTCTGCCCGCCAAAGCCCATTCGCCCCGGCGTGTAGTTGCGCTGCACTTCGTAGAGGATGTCGCGGGCCACGGCGCGGGCCACGTTGGCGCCGCAGAAGCGCTCGATCAGGTAGATGTACAGGTCGCAGGCCGAGGTGGTGCCGCCAGCGCAATAGAGGTTGTCGGCATCGGTCAGGTGCTTGTCCTGGTTCAGACGAATCTTCGGGAAACGCTCGGCGAAGCTGGCGAAGAAACGCCAGTAGGTGGTCGCCTCCTTGCCGTCGAGCAGGCCGGACTCTGCCAGCCAGAACACCCCGCTGGCTTCGGCGCACAACACCGCGCCGCGGGCATGCTGCTCGCGCAGCCACGGCAGGACCTGTGGATAACGTGCCAGCAGGTTGTCGAAGTCTTCCCAGAAAGCCGGCAGGATGATCACGTCAGCATCGTCCAGGCCACCGTCGACCGGTAGCTGAACATGGCTGAAGCTGTCCACGGGTTGACCGTCCGGGCTCACCAGGCTGATGTCGAACATGGGCTGCACGCCCAGGCCCAACTGCTTGCTGTAGCGCAGGCTGGCGAGGTGGAAGAAATCCTTGGCCTGCATCAGTGTTGATGCAAACACTTTGTCAATGGCCAGGATGCTGACGCGCCGCAGCGACGCCGAGGGTTGGGTAAACATCATTGTCATTGTTCTTATAGGGTAGAGTGGTCAATCACCGGCTGGATCGTCTTATTTTTTGGCGATTGTGTCTACCCCGCAGCATCGAGCTGCCCTGTTCGTGGGTAAACCCGCGGCCATAGGGGCCGCAGGCCTTGCTAGGACGGGTTTACCCGCGAACCAGTCGGCGCTGGTTCGGCTCAAGGCGCCGGATTGGGCTGCTCCTGATGGATCGCCTCGATGGCAGCAAGCAACTCATCGCTCAGGTTCAGCTCAGCACTTCTGAGGTTGCTCTCCAGTTGCATCAGGTCGGTCGCACCGATGATGTTGCTGGTCACAAATGGCTGACGGGTGACAAACGCCAGGGCCATCTGCGCCGGGTCCAGGCCATGGGCCTTGGCGAGTTGCACATAGCGGCTGCAGGCGGCCACGGTTTGCGGGTTGGAGTAGCGGGAGAAACGGCTGAACAGTGTCAGGCGGCCCTTTTCGGGGCGGGCGCCGTTTTCGTATTTGCCCGACAGCATGCCGAACGCCAGCGGTGAGTAGGCAAGCAGCCCACACTGCTCGCGGATCGCCACCTCCGCCAGGCCCACCTCGAAGCTGCGGTTGAGCAGGTTGTACGGGTTCTGGATCGACACCGCGCGCGGCCAGCCACGGGTTTCGGCCAGTTGCAGGAACTTCATGGTGCCCCACGGCGTTTCGTTGGACAAACCAACGTGGCGGATCTTGCCGGCACGCACCTGTTCGTCCAGGACTTCGAGGGTTTCTTCCAAGGGAGTGAACAGGTCATTGGCCAGGTGCTGGTAGCCCAGCTTGCCGAAGAAATTGGTGCTGCGCTCGGGCCAGTGCAACTGGTACAGGTCGATGCGGTCGGTGCGCAGGCGCTTGAGGCTTTCATCCAGCGCGGCGACGATGTGCTGGCGGTTGTGCTTGAGCTGGCCGTCGCGGATATGGCTGATGCCGTTGCCTGGGCCTGCGACCTTGCTGGCGAGGACCCAGTCATCGCGGTCACCATGCTGGCGGAACCAGTTGCCGATGATGCGTTCGGTGGCAGCGTAGGTCTCTGGGCGGGGAGGGACCGGGTACATTTCTGCGGTATCGATGAAGTTGATGCCGTGGGTTTTGGCCAGGGCGATCTGGGTGAAGGCCTCGGCCTCGTCGTTCTGCTCACCCCAGGTCATGGTGCCCAGGCACAGGGCGCTGACGTCGAGGTCGGTACGGCCGAGCTTGCGGTATTCCATCGGGAAGTGTCTCCTTGGCAAAAGAAGCCCATAAAAGCAGGTTGAAATTTTTCGCGCAATCTGGATAATTCGGCCCCTCTCCGTGTGGCGGAAGTGATGCACCACCACGCAGGAAGAACCCCGTCGAACATTGGCGTGCCCGACCCGAGCCCCCAAAAGCGTCTGTGTTCGGCTGCGCGCTTGCCCTTGGCAAGCTGTGCACTATCCAGTAAGATTCGCCGTCTATTTTTCGCTGGGCGGCCTCTGAGGCTTTAGAGAATGAAAACTTTTACTGCTAAACCGGAAACAGTAAAGCGCGAGTGGTTCGTAGTCGACGCCGCTGGCCAGACCCTGGGTCGTCTGGCTACCGAAATCGCTAGCCGTCTGCGTGGCAAGCACAAACCAGAATACACCCCTCACGTTGACACCGGCGACTACATCGTCGTCATCAACGCCGAGCAAATCCGTGTAACTGGCGCCAAGTCTTCCGACAAGATGTACTACTCCCACTCCGGCTTCCCGGGCGGTATCAAGGAAATCAACTTCGAGAAGTTGATCGCCAAGGCCCCTGAGCGTGTTATCGAAACCGCGGTCAAAGGCATGCTGCCTAAGAACCCGCTGGGTCGCGACATGTACCGCAAGCTGAAAGTGTACGCGGGTGCTGCTCACCCACACACTGCTCAGCAGCCTCAAGAACTGAAGATCTAACGGGATAGTTCATTATGTCGGCGACTCAAAATTACGGCACTGGCCGTCGCAAGACCGCAACCGCTCGCGTTTTCCTGCGTCCGGGTACTGGTAACATCTCCATCAACAACCGTCCTCTGGACACCTTCTTCGGCCGCGAAACCGCTCGCATGGTTGTTCGCCAGCCGCTGGAGCTGACCGAGACCGTTGAGAAGTTCGACATCTACGTCACCGTTGCCGGTGGTGGTGTCAGCGGTCAAGCCGGTGCGATCCGTCACGGTATCACCCGCGCTCTGATGGAATACGACGAAACCCTGCGTGGCGCTCTGCGTCGTGCTGGCTACGTCACCCGCGACGCTCGTGAAGTCGAGCGTAAGAAAGTGGGTCTGCGTAAAGCGCGTAAGCGTCCTCAGTACTCCAAGCGTTAATACCGCTTCGGCAGTCGAAAAAGCCCGGTTCCTTTGGAACCGGGCTTTTTTTATGTCTTGAACTAACCTGTCAGCATGTCCGTGGCAGCTCGTCGCATAGACGCAGATCAAGCAAAGCGAGGGTTCTAGCCCGTACCTGGGGTAATCACCTTGTCAGTGTGTGGACTTGTTTCTTACCATGGCGGCCAACTTTTAGTGCCACAGACATAACCTAAGTACAGGCCTGGTTCAACAGGCCAAGCAAGCTGATGGGAGAGGACTGAATGAGCAATGACGGCGTCAACGCAGGCCGGCGCCGCTTCCTCGTAGCCGCGACATCCGTGGTCGGGGCGGCGGGGGCAGTGGGGGCTGCGGTACCGTTCGTGGGGTCATGGTTTCCCAGTGCCAAGGCGAAAGCCGCTGGTGCACCGGTGAAGGTCAACATTGCCAAGGTCGAGCCTGGGCAGCAGATGGTCGCTGAGTGGCGCGGCCAACCTGTGTTTATCGTGCGGCGAACGGACGAAATCCTCGGTAACCTCAAGAAACTCACCGCAGAGCTCTCCGACCCAGAATCGAAAGCGTCGGTACAACCGACCTACGTCGACCCTGAGGTTCGTTCGATCAAGCCGGAAATCCTCATTCTCGTCGGCCTCTGTACGCACCTTGGGTGCTCGCCGACCTTCCGCCCGGAGGTCGCACCTGCCGACCTTGGCCCCAAATGGGTGGGTGGCTATTTCTGCCCGTGTCACGGCTCACACTACGACCTGGCCGGGCGCGTCTACAAGTCTCAGCCGGCGCCTCTCAACCTGCCAGTGCCGCCGCACTCTTATGAGTCGGATGACATCATTGTCATCGGCGTCGACCAGGAGAAAGCATGATGAGCAAGTTCATGGACTGGATTGACGCTCGCTTCCCCGCCACCAAAATGTGGGAAGACCACCTCAGCAAGTATTACGCGCCCAAGAACTTCAACTTCCTGTATTTCTTCGGCTCCCTCGCCCTGCTGGTACTGGTGAACCAGATCGTCACCGGCGTGTGGTTGACCATGAGCTTCACGCCTTCGGCAGAAGAGGCCTTCGCCTCGGTCGAGTACATCATGCGTGATGTGGAGTACGGCTGGATTCTGCGCTACCTGCACTCCACCGGTGCTTCGGCATTCTTCATCGTGGTTTACCTGCACATGTTCCGTGGGTTGCTCTACGGCTCCTACCAGAAGCCGCGCGAACTGGTGTGGCTGTTCGGCATGCTGATCTACCTGGCACTGATGGCTGAGGCCTTCATGGGTTATCTGCTGCCTTGGGGGCAGATGTCGTACTGGGGGGCACAGGTGATCATCTCGCTGTTCGGTGCCATTCCGGTGATTGGCGATGACCTGACCCAGTGGATTCGTGGCGACTACCTGATTTCGGGCATTACCCTGAACCGCTTCTTCGCACTGCACGTCGTGGCCCTGCCCATCGTGATCCTCGGCCTGGTCGTGCTGCACATCCTGGCCTTGCACGAGGTGGGTTCGAACAACCCGGATGGCGTCGACATCAAGAAGAAAAAGGATGAAAACGGCATCCCACTCGACGGTATTCCGTTCCACCCGTACTACACCGTCAAAGACATTGTCGGCGTGGTGGTGTTCCTCTTCGTGTTCTGCGCGGTGGTGTTCTTCTTCCCGGAAATGGGCGGTTACTTCCTGGAAAAACCCAACTTCGAGCAGGCTAACGCGTTCAAGACACCTGAGCATATTGCGCCGGTCTGGTACTTCACGCCGTTCTACGCGATCTTGCGTGCCGTGCCCGACAAGCTGTTCGGCGTAATCGCCATGGGTGCTGCGATCGCGGTGCTGTTCGTGTTGCCATGGCTCGACCGCAGCCCGGTGCGCTCGATGCGCTACAAGGGTTGGCTCAGCAAGGTCTTCCTGCTGGTGTTCTGCATAGCCTTCATCATCCTCGGTGTTCTGGGGGTACTGGCACCTACGCCTGGGCGCACCTTGTTGTCGCAGGTGTGCACGGTGTTGTACTTCGCCTACTTCCTGCTGATGCCGTTCTACACAAGGCTTGAGAAGACCAAACCGGTTCCGGAAAGGGTGACTGGCTGATGAAAAAGTTGATTGCAGTATTTTTGCTGGCAGTGATGCCTGCCTTTTCCTTCGCGGCCGAACATGGCCAGGAGCTGGACAAAGTCGATATCGACCTCACCGACAAGGCGGGCATGCAGGATGGGGCGCGGACCTTTGCCAACTATTGCATGGGCTGCCACAGCGCCAAGTTCCAGCGTTACGAGCGTGTTGCAGATGACCTGGGCATCCCCCATGAGCTGATGCTCGAGAACCTTGTGTTCACGGGTGCCAAGATCGGGGACCACATGAACATCGGCATGAAGCCCAGTGATGCCAAGACCTGGTTCGGTGCTGCGCCTCCTGACTTGACCTTGGTCGCCCGCGTGCGCGGCACCGATTGGCTGTACACCTACCTGCGCAGCTTCTACGAGGACCCGTCGCGCCCTTATGGGGTGAATAACAAGGTGTTCCCGAACGTTGGCATGCCCAACGTGCTGGTTGGCCTGCAAGGCAACCAGGTCATTGGTTGCAAGCAGGTGCAGATGGTGGTCGATGGCAAGAAGCAATTCGACCCTTTGACTGGCAGCCCGCTGACGCATGAGGCCTGCGACCAGCTGACCATCACGCCGAATTCCGGTACCCTGACGGCCGAGCAGTTCGACGAGAAGGTCAAGAACCTGGTGACCTTCCTGGCCTATTCGGCCAACCCGGTCAAACTGGAAAGCCAGCGCATCGGTACCTATGTGTTGCTGTACCTGGCTTTCTTCTTCATATTTGCCTACTTGCTCAAGCGCGAATACTGGAAGGACGTGCACTGATCACGCAGTAGTTTCTGGTTGTTGAACGCGCCCGGGGCACCCTAGCGATCTTGCTAGGGTGCCCCGGGCGCGTTTTCATTTACAGTTTCACAAGCATCCCTTGCGAGGAGGCGCTACATGGGCGCGACCAACAGGTTAGCCTGCTATTCCGACCCCGCTGACCATTATTCTCATCGGGTACGCCTGGTTCTCGCCGAGAAAGGTATCAGCGTGCAGGTCATCGATGTCGATCCTAATCGCCTGCCACCCAAACTGGTTGAAGTGAACCCTTACGGCAGCGTGCCGACCCTGGTCGATCGTGACCTGGCGTTGTATGAGTCGACCGTGGTGATGGAATACCTCGAGGAGCGTTACCCACATCCGCCACTGATGCCGGTTTATCCGGTAGCACGTGGCAACAGCCGCTTGCTGGTGCATCGGATCCAGCGTGACTGGTGTTCGTTGGCGGATACCGTGCTCGACCCGCGCAGCAGTGATGCCGCGCGTGCCGAGGCGCGCAAGGCACTGCGCGAGAGCCTGACCGGCGTCTCGCCATTGTTCAACGAATTCGCCTGCTTCATGAGCGATGAGCAAAGCCTGGTTGATTGTTGTCTATTGCCCATACTCTGGCGTTTGCCGGTCATGGGTATCGAATTGCCGCGGCAGGCCAAGCCGCTGCTGGATTACATGGAGCGACAGTTCACCCGCGAGCCGTTTCTGGCAAGCCTGTCCTCCGTTGAACGTGAAATGCGCAAGCTTTAAGGAGCCGTTGATGAACTCCAGTCGCCCCTATCTGGTTCGAGCACTGTACGAGTGGATCGTCGACAACGATTGCACGCCCCATATGCTGGTCAACGCCGAGTTCCCGGCAGTCCAGGTGCCGCAAGGTTTCGCCAGTGATGGCCAGATCGTCCTGAATATTTCCCCCAGTGCCGTGCGCAGCCTGCACATGGACAACGACGCGGTGAGCTTCGAGGGCCGCTTCAGTGGCGTCGCCCATTCGTTGTTCGTACCGGTAGGTGCCATTCTCGGCATTTACGCCCGCGAGAATGGCCAGGGTATGGTCTTCGAGCTTGAGCCGCCGTTGGCAGAAGGCGAAGAACTGGAGGAAGAAGGCCTAGAGCCTGATGACAATGGTCCGCCCGAAGGGGGCGGCCAGCCGCCGCGTCCAAGTGGCCGACCGAGCCTGAAAGTGGTCAAGTAAAAAAAAGGCGACCTGCAAGGGTCGCCTTTTTTTGCGGGCCTGAAATTACAGGTCGCTGATGCTGCGCACCTGGTCTTTATTGATGCGGGTGCGTTTGCCATCAAGCTGCTGGAACTCGTAGAAGCCGGTTTTTTTCTCGAAGTGCGGTGCGTCGACAGCCTGGATTTCGCGGCCATCGTTAAGGATGATCAGGCTTGGAGTGGAGCAGCCGGCCAAAGTAGCGAAGGCGCCGGCGAGCAGCGCAGGCAGCAGAAGCTTTTTCATGCGATGTTTCCTGAGGTTCTGAAAGGGTGGAGCTGTGGGTGAGGCCTGTACTGGCCCATTCGCGGTCTAGGCCATGAGCATGCCAGTACGGCCATCACTCGAATCAGTCGATGTATTCGAACAGTTTGACGATCTTCTGCACGCCAGACACACCCTGAACTACGGCGGTGGCGGAGTTGGCTTCCTGCTGTGTCACCAGGCCGAGCAGGTAGACGATACCGTTCTCGGTGATTACCTTGATGCGTGAGCTGGGCACGGCATTGTCGGTCAGCATCTGCGCCTTGATCTTGGTGGTCAGCCAGGCGTCGTTGTTGCGCGCGAGGATGGAGGAGGGCTGCATGACCTGCAGCTCGTTATGCACCTTCTTCACCCGCTGTACCTGGCTGGCGGTCTGTTCGGCCAGGCTCTTGAGGTCGGCGCGCGGGGTTTGCCCGGCGAGCAGGACGATGCCGTTGTAGCTGCTGACGACAATATGCGAACCCTTGTCCAGATCAGGGTTGGCCTTGGCGATATTGACCGCCGCCTTGGTTTCGATCAGCGAGTCGTCGATCTTGCTGCCGATGGTGCGTGTGCCACGATCGTCCTCGATCGGTGAATTGCGGGTCGAGGTCAGTACCGAGCTGCAACCGGTAACGCTCAGGCACAGGGTCAAGGCCATCAGGCCGAGGCGCTTGGGGATCATTCTTCACTCCCGAACAGTTGGCTGTCGATCAGATCGCACAGGCAGTGGATCGCCAGCAGGTGGACTTCCTGGATACGAGCGGTGACCGTCGACGGTACGCGGATTTCCACGTCTTCGGGCAGCAGCAGCGAAGCCATACCGCCGCCGTCACGTCCGGTCAATGCTACGACAATCATTTCGCGATCATGTGCCGCCTGGATCGCTTGAATCACGTTGGCCGAATTGCCGCTGGTCGAAATCGCCAGCAGTACATCGCCGGGCTGGCCCAGGGCGCGAATCTGCTTGGAGAAAACCTCGTTGTAGCTGTAGTCGTTGGCGATCGAGGTGAGCGTCGAGCTGTCGGTGGTCAAGGCGATTGCCGGCAGGCTCGGGCGCTCGCGCTCGAAGCGGTTGAGCAGCTCCGAAGAGAAATGCTGGGCATCGCCGGCGGAGCCGCCGTTGCCGCAGGCGAGCATCTTGCCCTCGTTGAGCAGCGCATTGACCATGACCAGGCTGGCCTGCTCGATGTGCGGTGCCAGGATGTCCATTGCCTGTTGCTTGGTGTCGATGCTGGCCTGGAACAGCCGGCGAATTCGGGATTGCATGTCCATCTGGTGACCTTAAGTGGGGCGGTGGCCGGCGCAACGCGCAACAGGGACCAGCCCGCGATACATAGAGCAAAAAAATCGAAGTGGGTTCAGCATTCGAAGGCGTTTTTCAGCCATTGAAGCGGTCGGCCTGCATGCTGGCTGCCCTGCAGGGCGACAACGTCGAAGCGGCATGGGTAATTGGCCCAGCGGGACTCCTTCTGCAGGAACAGGCTGGCGGCTAGCACCAGGCGCTTCTGCTTGCGTCCGTCGATACTGTCGAGGGCGCCGCCGAAGGCCGCGTGCAGCCGGTAGCGGACTTCGACGAATACTACTGTATCGGCGTCGAGCATGACCAGATCAAGCTCGCCACCTTTGCATCGCCAGTTACGCGCCAGCAGCTGCAGGCCATGCCCCTGAAGGTACTCAAGGGCATGGTTTTCTGCGGCCTGACCGGCGCTGCAGGGCGATGCTTCAGGCATCAGCGGGCGGTATCCGGCAGGCGCTTGACCTGGCCGCCGGAGAATTCCGCCCACGGCAACTGACGTTCGATGCGCTGGCTGGGGTTCATGCTCAGGCTGCCGGAAAGGCCTTGCACGCGGTTGTCCGGCAATGCTTTGAGTTGGCCCAGGCGCGGTGCCAGGCTGTAGGCGTCGACGCCCATGGCATACAGGCGGCCGACGCTGCCGGCAGCTTGCGGCCACTGCTGCACTACCTGCTGGCGCAGGCTGTTGGTGGTGTCGAGCAGCCAGGGGGTCTCGCAGAAGCGGATGCCGTTCATGTCGTTGTACTGGTTGACGTCACCGCTGGCGCTGTACAGGTTCGAGGTGGCGTAGACCGGTACGTCACCGGCGTACTGGAAGTTCAGGGTCGGCTTGATCTGCTGCGCCTGTTGCGGGGTCGAGGCAAGGAAGATGAAATCGATGTCCTGGCGGCGCGATGGCTGCGCGGCAAGGGTGCCGCCTACGGTGCTTTGCAGGCTCTGCGCGCGACCCTCGCTCTGGCGCAGTTGGAACAGGTTGGCGATCTGCTGGGCGAGGGCGACCGGTTGGGCGATGCGCTCGGCAGCCAGGACGGTGCCGCCATTGCCTTCCCAATCCTGGCGGAAGGCGGCGAGCACGCGATCGCCCCATTCACCGCTCGGTACCAGGGCCACGGCGCGGACCATGCCGTCGGCGCGGGCGCGCCGTGCAACTTCGCGGGCCTCGTCCTCGGCGGCGAGGCCGAACTGGAACAGCTGAGGCGGGGCTTTCTGGCCGGCATCGGCGTAGTTCAGGGCAAGGGTGGTGATGGGCAGTTGCGCATTGGCCGCAAGTTTTTTCACCAGCGGTTTTTCCAGCGGGCCGACCACCAGCTGGACGCCGTCGGCCTGGGCCTGGCGATAGAAATCGTCGAGCGAGCCGATGCGCGAGCTGTCATACACCTGCACCGCCGGAGCTTGCTGACCGGCTTGCTGGGCCTGGAAGTGGGCGGCCATGAAGCCGTCGCGCAGCGCGCGGGCGACGCCAGCCAGCGGGCCTTCCTGAGGCAGCAACAGGCCGATCTTGGTCAGCGGCTGGCTAGCCAGTTCCTTGAGCTTTGTCAGCGCCAGTGGCAATTGCTTGGCGGCCGGGTGGTCAGGGTGCTGTTTGCGCCAGGTATCGATGGCCGCCTGCTGCTGCTCCAGGGTGCCAGCGCTTTTCACGGCGAAAGCCAGGCTGGTCCAGCCAGCCAGGGTTTCGTTGCCGGCAGGCTGCTGCAGTTGATCTGCCGGCAGCGCGGCAACCAGCGCCCAGATAGCGTCATTGTTGGCGCTGGCAGCCTGGCCGCTGAGCAGGGGGGCGAGCAGGATGCGCTGCTGGGCGGCGGCCATGGCCTGGCCGTCCGCCTCGAACGCGGCGGCATGCACGCTGTAGGTGCGGACCTGTTGCTCCTCCGGCAGTTCGGCGATGTGTTGCAGGCTAGGGTGGGAGAGGGCAGCGAGTGCCGCTTTGGGCTGATTGCGGCTCATCGCCAGTTCCGCGCCTAGGGTTGCGGCGAAGATCTGCTGGGCGGGTTTGAGCGTGTCCATCGGCACTTGCTCGAGAATGCGTGCGGCGCGCGGGTAATCCTTCTGCTTGTAAGCCAGGTCGGCAGCGCTCAGGCGCAACAGGGCTGCCTCCTCTGAGGACTTGCTGTTGGCTGCCTTTTCGAGCAGTTGCTCGATGCTGGCGTCCGGGGTGCGTGGCAGTTCGCCCAGGCTGGATGAGGGCGAGCTGGCGCAGGCTGCCAGCAGGGCGGCGAGGCAGAGGGCTGTGAACAGCCGCAGGCAAGCGATCATGTAAAGGTCCTGTTACTCGATCAAGTTGGCCGGCAATTGTACCGAAGCGGTGGCCGGGGCGCGATCTTGCGTGATGCAGAACCTTAACTATAGGTGGCTCGGTGCGGGCTGCGGGCGAAGTTCTTTGCGCCCTGTTACCGGCGCTCGGGCTACAATGGCGCCTTTGATCCGAAAGACAGGTGTGCGCAGTGACAGACGTGGCAGGGGCTTCGAAATCTACCGTGGGGACGCTCTATGTGGTCGCTACCCCCATCGGCAACCTTGACGACATGAGCGCCAGGGCATTGAAGGTGCTGGCGGATGTCGCCCTGATCGCCGCCGAGGACACCCGGCATTCTATTCGTCTGCTGCAACATTTCGGTATCGACACACCATTGGCCGCATGCCACGAGCACAACGAGCGCGACGAAGGCGGGCGCTTCATTACCAAACTGCTGGCCGGTGAGGATGTGGCGTTGGTGTCCGATGCCGGTACGCCATTGATTTCCGATCCCGGCTACCACCTGGTACGTCAGGCACGGGCCGCGGGCGTGCAGGTAGTGCCCGTGCCGGGCGCTTGCGCTTTGATCGCCGCGCTGTCCGCCGCAGGCTTGCCCTCGGACCGCTTCATTTTCGAGGGTTTCCTGCCTGCCAAGGCTGCGGGGCGTCGCGCGCGCCTGGAACAGGTAAAGGAAGAGCCGCGCACGCTCATCTTCTATGAGGCGCCTCATCGTATCCTCGAGTGCCTTGAGGACATGGCGCTGGTATTTGGCGCCGAGCGCCCGGCGCTGCTCGCCCGCGAACTGACCAAGACTTTCGAAACGCTCAAGGGCTTACCGCTCGGTGAACTGCAGGCATTCGTGGCCGCAGACAGCAATCAGCAGCGCGGTGAGTGCGTGGTACTGGTGGGCGGCTGGAGCGCGCCAGAGGGCGAAGAGGGCATCAGCGCCGACGCCCAGCGTGTACTGGACTTGTTGCTTGCCGAATTGCCACTCAAACGTGCGGCTGCATTGGCGTCTGAAATTACGGGTGTTCGCAAGAACCTGTTGTATCAACTGGCGTTGGACAAGCAGAAAGCACAGTAGTGGCTATTTGATATAATTTGCGCAATCACTTGTTCTCGGGCGCGCCTGCCGTTAACCTTGTCGGCGGAGAGTCGATCGGACAGTCGCTGCCTTCTTTTGTTCCGCAAAAGAGGGGGGAGGAAAGTCCGGGCTCCATAGGGCAGAGTGCCAGGTAACGCCTGGGAGGCGCGAGCCTACGGAAAGTGCCACAGAAAATAACCGCCTAAGCACTTCGGTGCCGGTAAGGGTGAAAAGGTGCGGTAAGAGCGCACCGCACGGCTGGCAACAGTTCGTGGCTAGGTAAACCCCACTCGGAGCAAGACCAAATAGGGTTCCATCAGGCGTGGCCCGCGTCGGAACCGGGTAGGTTGCTAGAGGCGTCCAGTGATGGCCGTCGTAGAGGAATGACTGTCCTCGACAAAACCCGGCTTACAGATCGACTCTCCACCTCTCTCCCTCCTGCTCAATCGATAGCAGATCCTTCTTGGTAATACCGAAAAAATCTTACTCTTAATAATTTACTTTAACTTCGAACGGCATTCGTTTGAGTGGGTTTGATTTTTCACGTTTTTTTCATCTGCTGGTACTCCTTCCTCCTTCCTATATTGCGCTAAATCTCGGTCCTGTAAGGGTTTTCCTTATGAACGTGCCTTGACGGTGCGGCGGGCGGATTCCTATAGTGTGCGCAAGTGGCAGAAAGTGGGATGAAGTGGGTTTTCTGACACAAAAAAGCTAACATTGTGGGGAATCGCAGCCGTGTTTCGCGGAGCCAACGCCGTCAGCCTCGATGCCAAGGGCCGTCTCGCCATGCCGAGCCGGTACCGTGACGAGCTCGATTCGCGTTGCAATGGTCAACTGATCGTGACCATCGACGCGGTAGACCCCTGCTTGTGTGTTTATCCCCTCGATGAGTGGGAGCAGATTGAAGCCAAGTTGCGCGCCTTGCCGTCGTTGCGTGAGGAAAACCGCCGCCTGCAGCGTTTGCTGATCGGTAACGCGGTTGACCTGGAGCTCGATGGCAGTGGGCGTTTCCTGGTACCGCCCCGCCTGCGGGAGTACGCCAAGCTGGACAAGAAGGCGATGCTGGTGGGGCAACTGAACAAATTCCAGCTGTGGGATGAGGATGCCTGGAACGTGGTTTCGGCAGCCGACCTCGCAGCTATCCAACAACCGGGCGCTATGCCCGACGATTTGCGTGACCTGATCCTGTGACCATAGATAGCGGCTTCAACCACATCACCGTCCTGCTCGACGAAGCTGTCGAGGCATTGGCCCTGCGCGCCGACGGTTGCTATCTGGACGGTACCTTCGGGCGAGGTGGCCATAGCCGCCTGATTCTCAGCAAGCTCGGGCCGCAAGGGCGGCTGCTGGGCTTCGATAAAGATCCTCAAGCGATTGCCACCGGGCAAGCGCTGGCGGCCGAAGACGGCCGCTTTGTCATTGTGCAACGCAGCTTTGCCGAGCTGGGGGCCGAGGTGGCCGAGCGCGGCCTGGCCGGCAAGGTCAGCGGTATCCTGCTTGACCTGGGGGTTTCCTCGCCACAGCTGGACGACCCGGAGCGCGGCTTCAGTTTCCTCAATGACGGCCCGCTGGACATGCGCATGAACCCCGACCAGGGCATCAGCGCCGCCGAGTTCATCGCCACCGCGCCGGTGGAAGAAATTGCCCGCGTTTTCAAGGAGTATGGCGAGGAACGCTTTGCCGGGCGCATGGCGCGTGCGGTGGTCGAACGCCGCGAAAAACAGCCGTTCACCCGCACCGCCGACCTGGCCGACGTGCTCAAGGTTGCCAACCCGGCGTGGGAAAAGGGTAAAAACCCGGCGACCCGCGCCTTCCAGGGCCTGCGCATCCACGTCAACAACGAGCTGGGCGACCTCGAGGCGGGCCTTGAGGCTGCACTCCAGGCCCTGGAAGTCGGCGGTCGCCTGGCGGTGATCAGTTTCCACTCACTCGAAGACCGCATCGTCAAACTGTTCATGCGCAAGCTGGTCAAGGGCGAGGCCGATAACCTGCCGCGCAACCTGCCGGTGCAGCACAAGGTCTTCGAGCCGAAGATCAAGCTCATCGGCAAGGCCCAGTTCGCCTCTGAGGCAGAACTCAAAGCCAACCCGCGGTCGCGCAGCGCCGTGATGCGTGTGGCGGAGAAGCTTCGGTGAGCCGGCTGTTTGCCAAACCTTTGCCAGGCGGAAGCTTCCTGATGCTTCTGCTGTTTGTCGGTGTGCTCGTTTCGGCCATCGCGGTGTCGTACAGCGCCCACTGGAATCGCCAATTGCTCAACACCCTGTACGGTGAGTTGAACGAGCGCGACAAGGCCCAGGCCGAGTGGGGCAGGCTGATTCTCGAACAGAGCACGTGGACTGCCTCCAGCCGCATCGAGAACCTGGCCTCCGAGCAGTTGAAGATGCGTGTGCCTGCGGCAGACGAAGTGCGGATGGTGGCGCCATGATGAAGCTCGAAGGCGCACTCTACCCTTGGCGCTTCCGCGTGGTGATCGGCCTGCTGGCCGTGATGGTCGGTGCCATTTGCTGGCGTATCGTCGACCTGCAGGTGGTGGACCGTGACTTCCTCAAAGGGCAGGGCGATGCCCGTAGTCTGCGCCACATTCCCATTCCGGCACACCGCGGCCTGATCACCGACCGCAACGGTGAGCCCCTGGCCGTCAGTACGCCAGTCACCACGCTGTGGGCCAACCCCAAGGAGATGCAAGCCTCCCGGGAGCGTTGGCCACAACTGGCTGCTGCGCTCGGGCAGAACGCCCAGCAGTTGACCGAGCGCCTTACCCAGCAGGCCAACAAGGAATTCATCTACCTGGTCCGTGGCCTGACCCCGGAGCAGGGCCAGCACGTGCTCGACCTGAAAGTACCGGGCGTGTACGGCCTCGAGGAGTTCCGTCGCTTCTATCCGGCGGGTGATGTCACCGCGCACATGGTGGGCTTCACCGACCTGGACGACCATGGGCGTGAAGGGGTGGAACTGGCCTACGATGAATGGCTGGCGGGGGTGCCCGGCAAGCGGCAGGTGATCAAGGACCGGCGTGGCCGGCTGATCAAGGACATTCAGGTTACCAAGAACGCCAAGGCCGGCAAGACCTTGGCGTTGTCCATCGACCTGCGCCTGCAATACCTGGCCACTCGCGAACTGCGCAACGCCATCGCCGAGCAGGACGCCAAGGCTGGCAGCCTGGTGATCATGGACGTCAAGACCGGTGAAGTCCTGGCCATGGTCAACCAGCCGACCTACAACCCCAACAACCGCCGCAGCATGTTCCCCGCCGCGATGCGCAACCGGGCGATCATCGACGTCTTCGAGCCGGGCTCGACGGTAAAGCCGATCTCCATGAGCGCCGCGCTGCAGAGCGGTCGTTGGAAACCGACTGACAAGGTCGAGGTGTATCCGGGCAGCCTGCAGATCGGCCGCTATACCATCAAGGACGTGTCCCGGAGCGAAGGCCCGATCCTTGACCTGACCGGTATCCTGATCAACTCCAGTAACGTCGGCATGAGCAAGATCGCCTTCGACATCGGTGGCGAGGCCATCTATCGCGTCATGTCCCAGGTCGGCCTGGGCCAATACACCGGCCTTGGCTTCCCGGGCGAGCGTGTTGGCAACCTGCCTAACCACCGCGAATGGCGCAAGGCCGAAACGGCCACCCTGTCGTATGGCTATGGCGTGTCGGTCACCGCCTTGCAACTGGTGCATGCCTACGCGGCCTTGGCCAACGACGGCAAGATGGTGCCGCTGTCGATCCTCAAGGTCGACAAGGCGCCTGAGTCGGTCCAGGCGATCCCCAAGGAAACCGCCGAAACCGTGCAAGGCATGCTGCAGCAGGTGATCGAGGCGCCACGCGGGGTGTTCCGCGCCCAGGTGCCGTTCTATCACGTGGCGGGCAAGTCGGGTACGGCGCGCAAGGCCACTGTTGGGTCCAAGGGCTACACCGAAAACGCCTACCGCTCGCTGTTCGCAGGCTTCGGCCCGATGAGCGACCCGCGGTACGCCATCGTCGTGGTCATCGATGAGCCAAGCAAGGGCGGCTACTTCGGTGGCCTGGTCTCGGCGCCGGTGTTCAGCAAGGTCATGTCGGGCACCCTGCGGCTGATGAACGTGCCGCCGGACAACCTGCCGCCGTCGACCGATCAGCAACAAGTCAATGCAATACCCGCCAAGGGAGGGCGTGGATGATGACGATGCCATTGAGCAAGCTTTTCGCCCACGCCAGCCGTGATCCGCTGATCCGCGAACTGACCCTGGACAGCCGTGCCGTGCGTCCGGGGGACCTGTTCCTGGCCGTGCCAGGGGCCAAGGTCGATGGCCGCGATCACATTGCCGACGCTCTGGCCCGTGGTGCCGCCGCGGTCGCTTATGAAGAGCAGGGCGCCAACGTGCTGCCGATCACCGATGCCCCGCTGATCCCAGTCAAAGGGTTGATCGGCCAGCTGTCGGACATCGCCGGTCGCTTCTATGGCGAGCCGAGCCGTCAACTGAACCTGGTGGGCGTTACCGGCACCAACGGCAAGACCAGTGTCACCCAGCTGGTGGCCCAGGCCCTGGACGCGCTCGGTCAGCGTTGTGGCCTGATCGGCACGCTGGGCACCGGCTTCTATGGCGAACTGCAGAGCGGCCGCCTGACCACCCCAGACCCGATCGCAGTGCAGTCGACCCTTTATGACCTGAAAAAGGGCGGTGCCAAGGCCGTGGCCATGGAGGTGTCCTCCCATGCCTTGGAGCAGGGCCGTGTAGCGGCATTGGAATTCGATATCGCGGTGATGACCAATCTGTCCCGCGATCATCTGGACTATCACGGCAGCATGCAGGCCTACGAGGCTGCCAAGGCCAAGCTGTTCGCCTGGCCGAGCCTGCGCTGTCAGGTGGTGAACCTGGATGACGAGTTCGGCCGTCGCCTGGCAGCCGACTTCGCCCGCCGCCCCAGCGCCGACCATGTCGAAAGCCGGTTGCTCAGCTATAGCCTGGAAAACCCGGACGCCTCCCTGTACTGCCGTGACGCCAGCTTCGATGACGATGGCGTGCGCGCCACCCTCGTCACAGCCCAGGGCGAACGTACCTTGCGCAGCCAGTTGCTCGGCCGCTTCAACCTGAGCAACATGCTCGCGGCCGTGGCAACGCTGCTGGCCCTGGACTATTCGCTGGACGAAATCCTCAAGGTCACCTCGCAACTGCAAGGCCCGGTTGGCCGCATGCAGCGCCTGGGTGGCGGGGACAAGCCGCTGGTGGTGGTGGATTACGCCCACACCCCAGATGCGCTGGAGAAGGTACTCGAAGCTCTGCGCCCGCATGCTCACGGCCAGCTGCTGTGCCTGTTCGGCTGTGGCGGTGACCGTGATCGCGGCAAGCGCCCGTTGATGGCTCAAGTGGCCGAGCGCCTGGCCGACCGCGTGCTGGTCACCGACGATAACCCGCGCACCGAAGACCCGCTGGGTATCTTCGATGACATCCGTCCCGGCTTCACCAAGCCCCTCGACGTCGAGTTCGTCGCCGGCCGTGGCGAAGCCATCGCGCACCTGATTGCCTGCGCCGCCGCCAACGACGTCATCGTCCTGGCCGGCAAGGGCCATGAGGATTACCAGGAAATCCATGGCGAACGCCATGCCTTCTCCGACCTGATCGAAGCCGAAAAGGCACTTGCAGCCTGGGAGGCTCCGCATGCTTAAGCCCATGACACTCAGCCAGCTGACCACAGCACTGGGTGCTCGGCAGGTCGGTGCCGACGCCAGCTTCACGGGTGTCAGCATCGACAGCCGTAGCGTCGCTGCCGGGCAACTGTTCGTCGCACTCGCGGGGCCGCGTTTCGATGGCCACGATTACCTGGCCGACGTGAAGGTCAAGGGGGCTGTCGCCGCGCTGGTGGAGCGTGAAGTGGTCGATGTCGACTTGCCGCAGTTGGTCGTCGCCGACAGTCGTCTGGCCCTCGGCCAACTCGGCGCCCTGAACCGCGCTGGCTACGACAAACCGGTGGTGGCTATCACTGGTTCCAGCGGCAAGACCACGGTAAAAGAGATGCTCGCCTGCATCCTGCGCACCCGTGGCCCGGTGCACGCCACCCGTGGCAACCTCAACAACGACCTCGGCGCACCGCTGACCCTGCTGGAAATCGCCCCCGAGCACAGCGCTGCGGTGATTGAACTGGGCGCTTCGCGCATTGGCGAAATCCGCTACACGGTCGGCCTGACCCAACCGCAGGTGGTGATCATCAATAACGCCGGTACCGCCCATGTCGGCGAGTTCGGCGGGCCGGAAAAAATCGTCGAGGCCAAGGGCGAAATCCTCGAAGGGCTGGGCGAGGGAGGCACGGCCATTCTCAACCTGGACGACAAAGCCTTCTCCATCTGGAAGGCGCGGGCCGGCGCGCACCGCGTCATCAGCTTCGCCCGCAGCAACCCGCAAGCCGACTTCTACGCCACCGGCATCGACCGTGATGCCCGTGGCTGCCCGTCTTTCACGCTCAATGGCGCCGGTGAATCGGTGGCCGTGCAGCTCAATGTACTGGGCGAGCATAACGTCAGCAACGCGCTGGCCGCCGCAGCAGCGGCGCATGCCGTTGGTCTGAGCCTGAGCGGGATCGCCGCCGGGCTGAACGCAGTACAACCGGTCAAGGGTCGCACTGTGGCGCAAGTCGCGCCCAACGGCGTGCGCGTGATCGATGACAGTTACAACGCAAATCCCACCTCGATGTGCGCCGCCATTGATATACTCGCCGGCTTTTCCGGGCGCAACGTCCTGGTGCTGGGGGATATCGGCGAATTGGGCCAGTGGGCGGAAGAAGGCCACCGTCAGGTAGGCGATTACGCACGCGGCAAGGTCGATGCCCTGTATGCGGTAGGTTCCAACATGATACATGCGGTCAAGGCGTTTGGCGCCAATGGCCGTCATTTCGCGACTCAAGCTGAGCTGATCGACGCCGTTCGTGCCGAGACTGCCAGCAATACCACTATTTTGATCAAGGGCTCGCGCAGCGCTGCGATGGAAAACGTCGTGGCGGCATTGTGCGGTGCCAGCGGGGAGAAACATTAATGCTGCTGCTGTTGGCTGAGTATCTGCAACAGTTCCACAAAGGCTTCGCGGTCTTCCAGTACCTGTCCCTGCGCGGGATCCTTGGTGTACTGACCGCGTTGTCGCTGGCGCTGTGGCTGGGCCCGTGGATGATCCGTACCCTGCAGATCCGCCAGATCGGTCAGGCCGTTCGTAATGACGGCCCGCAATCGCACCTGTCCAAATCCGGCACCCCGACCATGGGTGGCGCCCTGATCCTGTCTGCCATTGGCGTCAGCACCCTGCTGTGGGCAGACCTGTCCAACCGCTACGTGTGGGTGGTGCTGATCGTGACCCTGCTGTTCGGCGCCATCGGCTGGGTGGATGACTACCGCAAGGTCATTGAAAAGAACTCACGTGGCCTGCCGAGCCGCTGGAAGTACTTCTGGCAGTCCGTGTTTGGCCTGGGGGCGGCAGTATTCCTGTACATGACGGCGCCGACCAGCGTCGAAACCACGTTGATCGTGCCGTTCATCAAGGATGTCACCATCCCACTGGGCGTTGGTTTCGTAGTCCTCACGTACTTCGTCATCGTTGGCTCCAGCAATGCGGTCAACCTGACCGATGGCCTCGACGGCTTGGCGATCATGCCCACGGTGATGGTCGGCGGTGCCCTGGGCATTTTCTGCTACCTGTCGGGTAACGTGAAATTCGCTGAATACCTGCTGATCCCCTACGTGCCGGGCTCGGGCGAGCTGATCGTGTTCTGCGGCGCGCTGATCGGCGCGGGCCTGGGCTTCCTGTGGTTCAACACCTATCCGGCCCAGGTGTTCATGGGGGACGTCGGCGCGCTGGCGCTGGGCGCTGCGCTGGGCACCATCGCCGTGATCGTGCGCCAGGAAATCGTGCTGTTCATCATGGGGGGCATCTTCGTGGTGGAAACCCTGTCGGTGGTGATCCAGGTCGCCTCCTTCAAGTTGACCGGCAAGCGCGTGTTCCGCATGGCGCCGATTCACCACCACTTTGAACTCAAGGGTTGGCCTGAGCCACGGGTGATCGTCCGTTTCTGGATCATCACCGTGATTCTGGTGCTGATCGGCCTTGCAACCCTGAAACTGAGGTAGACGAGCGTGTCACTGATCGCTTCCGACCAATTCCGCATCGTTGTCGGCCTCGGCAAGAGCGGCATGTCCCTGGTTCGCTTCCTGGCGAACCGGGGCATTGCCTTTGCGGTCGCCGACACCCGCGAGCAACCGCCGGAACTGGACTCCCTGCGCCGTCATTACCCGCAGGTGGAAGTGCGCTGTGGTGAGCTGGACGTGGACTTCCTGTGCCGTGCCACGGAGCTGTACGTGAGCCCCGGCCTGGCCCTGGCTACCCCGGCCTTGCAGCAGGCGGCGGCGCGTGGCGTGAAACTGTCCGGCGACATCGAACTGTTCGCCCGTCATGCCAAAGCCCCGATCGTTGCCATCAGCGGTTCCAACGCCAAAAGCACCGTCACCACCCTGGTGGGCGAAATGGCTGCCAAGGCGGGCAAGCGTGTAGCAGTTGGCGGCAACCTGGGTACACCAGCGCTGGACCTGCTCAGTGATGACGTGGAGCTGTATGTGCTGGAGCTGTCGAGCTTCCAGCTGGAAACCACCGACCAGCTCAACGCTGAAGTGGCGACCGTGCTGAACATCAGCGAAGACCACATGGACCGCTATAGCGGCCTGCCGGCCTATCACCTGGCCAAGCACCGGATTTTCCGTGGTGCCCGCCAGGTGGTGGTAAACCGCCAGGATGCCCTGAGCCGCCCATTGCCGGTGGAAGGCCGTCCGTGCTGGACCTTCGGCCTCAATGCACCGGACTTCAAGGCCTTTGGCCTGCGCGAAGTCGATGGCGAAAAGTACCTGGCCTTCGAATTCGAGGCACTGATGCCTGCGCGCGAGCTGAAAGTTCGTGGTGCCCACAATCAGAGCAATGCCTTGGCGGCCCTGGCCCTGGGGCATGCCGCCGGCCTGCCCTTCGCGCCGATGCTCCAGGCACTGCGCGAATTCGGTGGCTTGGCCCATCGGTGCCAGTGGGTGCGCGAGCGCAACGGCGTGAACTGGTATGACGATTCCAAGGCCACTAACGTGGGCGCTGCCCTGGCCGCCATCGAGGGCCTGGGAGCGGATATCGAAGGCAAGCTGGTGCTGATCGCCGGTGGTGATGGCAAGGGCGCCGATTTTGCCGCCCTGCGAGAGCCAGTGGCACGTTTCTGCCGCGCCGTGGTGCTGCTCGGTCGCGATGCCGAGCGCCTGGCAGAGGCCTTGGGCGATGCCACGCCGCTGGTACGGGTCAAGACCCTCGACGAGGCCGTGCAGCAATGCGCCGAACTGGCCCTGGCCGGTGATGCGGTGTTGTTGTCGCCGGCCTGTGCCAGCCTCGACATGTTCAAGAATTTCGAAGAACGCGGGCGCCTGTTCGCCCAGGCGGCGGGGGAGCTGGCATGATCTTTGGCGTCCTCAAGCCCTATCCCTCGCCGCTGATCAGCGGCCGGGGCATCGATCTGGACTTTCCCCTGCTGGCCGGTTGCCTCGCCCTGCTTGGCCTGGGCCTGGTGATGATTACCTCGGCGTCCTCGGAAGTGGCCGCAGTGCAGTCCGGCAACCCGCTTTACCACATGTTCCGCCACCTGGTGTACGTGTCCCTCGGGCTGGTTGCCTGCGGCGCCACCATGATGGTGCCGATCGCCACCTGGCAACGCATGGGCTTCATGATGCTGGTCGGGGCCTTCGGCCTATTGGTGATGGTGCTGGTGCCCGGCATCGGCCGTGAAGTGAACGGCTCGATGCGCTGGATCGGCTTCAGCTTCTTCAACGTCCAGCCTTCGGAAATCGCCAAGGTCTTCGTGGTCATTTACCTTGCCGGCTACCTGGTACGCCGGCAGACCGAGGTGCGCGAAAGCTGGATGGGCTTCTTCAAGCCATTCATCGTACTGCTGCCGATGGCCGGCTTGCTGCTGATGGAGCCAGACTTCGGGGCGACCGTGGTGATGATGGGCGCCGCTGCTGCCATGCTGTTCCTAGGTGGCGTGGGGTTGTTCCGCTTCAGCCTGATGGTGGTGCTGGCGGTGGTGGCGGTGTTCGTGTTGGTGCAGGCGCAGCCTTACCGGATGGCCCGTCTGATTACCTTCACCGACCCCTGGTCCGACCAGTTTGGTTCCGGTTACCAGTTGACTCAGGCACTGATCGCCTTCGGCCGCGGTGAGTGGCTGGGGGTAGGGCTGGGCAACAGTGTCCAGAAGCAGTTCTACCTGCCTGAAGCACATACCGACTTCGTGTTCTCGGTGCTGGCCGAAGAGCTCGGCGTGGTCGGCTCGCTGGTGACCATCGCCCTGTTCGTCTTCGTCACCGTGCGCGCGCTGTATATCGGCCTGTGGGCCGAGAAGGCCAAGCAGTTCTTTGCCGCCTACATGGCCTTCGGCCTGGCGTTCCTGTGGATTGGCCAGTTCCTGATCAACATCGGCGTGAACGTCGGCCTGCTGCCGACCAAGGGCCTGACCTTGCCGTTCCTCAGCTACGGGGGCAGCTCGCTGGTGATCTGCTGTGCCTGCGTGGGCTTGTTGCTGCGCATCGAATGGGAGAGCCGTACGCACCTGGGCAGCGAAGAACACGAATTCAGTGAAAGCGATTTTGCCGAGGAGACCAGTCATGGCCGCTGACGGTAAAAACGTACTGATCATGGCTGGCGGCACCGGGGGGCATGTGTTCCCCGCCCTGGCCTGCGCGCGTGAATTCCAGGTCCGCGGCTACAGCGTGCACTGGCTCGGTACGCCGCGCGGCATCGAAAACGAACTGGTGCCCCAGGCCGGATTGCCGTTGCACCTGATCCAGGTCAGCGGCCTGCGCGGCAAGGGCAAGCTGTCGCTGCTCAAGGCGCCGTTCACCCTGGTCAAGGCAGTGTTCCAGGCGCGGCGCATCATTCGTCAGCTCAACCCGGTGTGCGTGCTCGGCTTCGGCGGTTATGTGACCGGCCCAGGCGGGGTTGCCGCGCGGTTGTGCGGCGTGCCCGTGGTGATCCACGAACAGAATGCCCGCGCCGGTACTGCCAATCGCCTGCTGGTGCCGTTGTCGGCGCGCGTCTGCGAAGCATTCCCCGGCACGTTCGAGGCCAGCGACAAGCTGCGCACCACCGGCAACCCGGTACGTCCTGAGCTGTTCATGGATGCCCAGCGTGCGCCGCTGGTCGAGCGCCGTGCCCGCTTGTTGGTCATGGGTGGCAGCCTGGGTGCGGAACCATTGAATAAATTGTTGCCTAAGGCCCTGTCCGAGGTGCCCGCGAACCTGCGGCCCGAGGTGTTCCATCAGGCCGGCAAGCATCACGCGGCGGTCACCGCCGAGCGTTATCACGAGGCAGGTGTCGAGGCTCAGGTAGAGCCGTTCATCAAGGACATGGCCCACGCCTATGGCTGGGCAGACATAGTGGTGTGCCGGGCCGGTGCCTTGACCGTCAGCGAACTCGCCGCGGCGGGCCTGCCTTCGATGCTGGTGCCGTTGCCCCATGCCATCGACGACCACCAGACCCACAACGCCCAATATCTGGCTCGGGAAGGCGCCGCCTTCCTCATGCCACAAGCGACAACTGGCGCAGCGCAGCTCGCTGAACGCCTGAACGAGGTGCTGATGCAACCCGAGAAACTCAACACCATGGCCGGCACCGCACGGCGCCTGGCCAAACCTGCCGCAACCAGCACCGTGGTCGATATCTGCCTGGAGGTGGCCCATGGTTGAGAGCCAGAAAGCCATGCCCCAGCCGAAGATGGGCCGGATCAACCGCATTCACTTCGTCGGTATCGGCGGCGTGGGCATGTGCGGGATCGCCGAAGTACTGCTGAACCTGGGTTACCAGGTGTCGGGCTCCGACCTCAAGGCCTCGCCGGTCACCGAGCGCCTGGAGTCGTTCGGTGCCGAGATCTTTGTCGGCCACCGCGCCGAAAACGCTGCCAATGCCGATGTACTGGTGGTGTCCAGCGCCATCAACCCGGCTAACCCGGAAGTGGCAACTGCCCTTGAACGCCGCATCCCGGTGGTGCCGCGTGCCGAGATGCTCGCCGAGCTGATGCGCTATCGCCACGGTGTGGCCGTTGCCGGTACCCACGGCAAGACCACCACTACCAGCCTGCTGGCCTCGGTGTTCGCCGCCGGCGGCCTGGACCCGACCTTCGTCATCGGTGGCCGCCTGACCGCCGCCGGCACCAATGCACAGCTGGGCACCAGCCGCTACCTGATCGCTGAAGCCGATGAAAGCGACGCCAGCTTCCTGCACCTGCAGCCGATGGTCGCCGTGGTCACCAATATCGACGCCGACCACATGGCCACCTACGAAGGTGACTTCAACAAGCTGAAGAAGACCTTCGTCGAGTTCCTGCACAACCTGCCGTTCTACGGGCTGGCCGTGATGTGCCTGGACGACCCGGTGGTGCGTGAGATCCTGCCGCAGGTCAAGCGCCCGACGGTGACCTATGGCTTCAGCGAAGAGGCCGACATCCGCGCCATCAACGTGCGCCAACAGGGCATGCAGACCCACTTCACCGTGCTGCGCCGCGACCGCGAGCCGCTGGACGTGTCGGTGAACATGCCCGGCAACCACAACGTGCTCAACGCCCTGGCCACCATCGCCATTGCCACGGACGAAGGCATCAGCGACGAAGCCATCGTCCAGGGCCTGTCTGGCTTCCAGGGTGTCGGCCGCCGCTTCCAGGTTTACGGCGAGCTGCCTGTCGATGGCGGCAGCGTGATGCTGGTCGACGACTACGGCCACCACCCGACGGAAGTGGCCGCAGTGATCAAGGCCGTGCGTGGCGGCTGGCCAAGCCGCCGCCTGGTCATCGTCTACCAGCCTCACCGTTACAGCCGCACGCGTGACCTGTACGACGACTTCGTGCAGGTGCTGGGCGATGCCAACGTGCTGTTGCTGATGGAGGTGTACCCGGCTGGTGAAGAGCCGATCCCCGGTGCTGACAGCCGTCAGCTGTGCCACAGCATCCGCCAGCGCGGCAAGCTGGACCCGATCTACATCGACCGTGGTGCCGAGCTGGCGCCGCTGGTCAAGCCGCTGCTGCGTGCCGGCGACATCCTGCTGTGTCAGGGTGCTGGCGACGTTGGTGGCCTGGCCCCGCAATTGATGAAAAGCCCGCTGTTCGCAGGCGCCAAGCAGGAGAAGTCGAAATGACCAGCGCCTACGACAAGTTGCACTCGACCCTGGACGTCAAGGCGTTCGGCCGCGTTGCCGTGCTGTACGGCGGCAAGAGCGCCGAACGTGAGGTGTCGCTGAAATCTGGCGCTGCGGTGATCGAGGCGCTGACCAGCGCCGGTGTCGACGTGGTCGCCATCGACGTAGGTGACGACCTGCTGGTGCGCTTGCAGCGCGAGAAGATCGACCGCGCCTTCATCATCCTCCACGGCCGTGGCGGTGAAGACGGCAGCATGCAAGGCCTGCTCGAGTGCCTGGGCATCCCCTATACCGGCAGTGGCATCCTCGCGTCTGCCCTGGCGATGGACAAATTGCGCACCAAGCAGGTGTGGCAGAGCCTGGGTATTCCGACACCGCGTCACGCCGTGCTGGCCAGCGCAAATGATTGTGTTGCTGCCAGCAGGGAACTGGGCTTCCCGCTGATCGTCAAACCCGCCCATGAAGGCTCTAGCATCGGCATGGCCAAGGTGAACAGCGAGCAAGAGCTGGTTGCTGCCTGGCAGGACGCCGCCAAATACGATTCCGAGGTACTGGTCGAGCAGTGGATCCACGGCCCCGAGTTCACCATCGCGGTGCTGCGTGGCCAGGTGCTGCCGCCGATCGCGTTGGGCACCCCGCACGTGTTCTACGACTACGACGCCAAGTACATCGCCAATGACACCCAGTACCGCATCCCATGCGGCCTGGACAGTGCCAAGGAACAGGAGCTGATCGACCTGACCGCGCGCGCCTGCGATGCCATCGGCATCGAAGGCTGGGGCCGGCTGGACGTGATGCAGGACGAGCAGGGCCGGTTCTGGCTGCTCGAAGTCAACACCGCACCCGGCATGACCGACCATAGCCTGGTGCCCATGGCGGCCCGCGCGGCCGGCCTGGACTTCCAGCAACTGGTGCTGGCAATCCTGGCCGACAGCGTTGAGACGCGAGGTTAACAAACCATGCAAGGCGCGATGATACGTCAGCAGCAACCCGTTACCGGCCGCAGCAAGCCGGTGCCACGTGGTGCCAGCCGACTGGTGGCTGACGAGCCCGTATCGGCGCGCCTGCCGCGGCCGAGCCTGGGTGGCCTCAAGCGCTTGCTGTGGCCGGTATTGCTGGTAGCAGCAGGCTTTGGTGCCTACGAAGGCGCTATTCGCCTGATGCCGTATGCCGATCGGCCGATCACCAAGATCGCCGTGCAGGGCGACCTTAGCTACATCAGCCAGCAGGCGGTGCAGCAGCGGATCGCGCCCTACGTGGCCGCGAGCTTCTTCAGCGTCGACCTGACGGCGATGCGTGCCGAGCTCGAGCAGATGCCCTGGATCGCCCACGCGGAAGTGCGCCGGGTGTGGCCGGACGAAGTGGTGATCCGCCTGGAAGAACAGTTGCCGGTGGCGCGCTGGGGCGACGAAGCCTTGCTCAACAACCAGGGCCAGGCCTTCACCCCCCGCGAGCTGGCCAACTACGAGCACCTGCCGCAGCTGTTCGGCCCGCAGCGTGCTCAGCAACAAGTCATGCAGCAGTATCAGGTACTGAGCCAGATGCTGCGCCCCTTGGGCTTTTCCATCGCTCGCCTGGAGCTGCGCGAGCGAGGCAGCTGGTTCCTGACCACCGGTGCTGGCAGCACCGGCCCGGGTATCGAGCTGCTGTTGGGGCGCGACCACCTGGTGGAGAAGATGCGCCGTTTCATTGCCATTTACGACAAGACACTCAAAGAGCAGATCACCAACATCGCCCGCATTGATCTGCGTTACGCCAACGGACTTGCCGTTGGTTGGCGGGAACCGAACGCACCGACGACGGCCCAACCCGCCGTTGCGAAGAATTAGAGAGAGGCAGGACCATGGCAAACGCGCATAGCGGCAAAATGATCGTCGGGCTGGACATCGGCACCTCCAAGGTGGTGGCGCTGGTGGGTGAAGTGGGCGAAGACGGCACCCTGGAGATCGTGGGTATCGGCACCCATCCGTCCCGCGGCCTGAAGAAGGGCGTGGTGGTGAATATCGAGTCGACCGTGCAGTCGATCCAGCGGGCGGTGGAAGAAGCCCAGCTGATGGCTGGCTGCCGCATTCACTCGGCCTTCGTCGGCGTGGCCGGCAACCACATCCGCAGCCTGAACTCCCACGGTATCGTCGCCATCCGCGACCGTGAGGTCAGCCTGGCCGACCTCGAGCGTGTGCTCGATGCGGCGCAGGCCGTGGCCATCCCGGCCGATCAGCGCGTGCTGCACACCCTGCCGCAGGACTACGTGATCGATAACCAGGAAGGCGTGCGCGAGCCGCTGGGCATGTCTGGTGTGCGCCTGGAGGCCAAGGTCCACGTGGTCACCTGCGCCGTCAACGCGGCGCAGAACATCGAGAAGTGCGTACGCCGTTGCGGCCTGGAAATCGACGACATCATCCTCGAGCAGCTGGCGTCGGCCTATTCGGTGCTGACCGACGACGAAAAAGAGCTGGGCGTGTGCCTGGTGGACATTGGTGGCGGCACCACCGACATCGCCATCTTCACCGAAGGCGCCATTCGTCACACGGCGGTGATCCCGATTGCCGGCGACCAGGTGACCAACGACATCGCCATGGCGCTGCGTACGCCCACCCAGTACGCCGAAGAAATCAAGATCCGCTACGCCTGTGCCCTGGCCAAGTTGGCCGGCGCCGGTGAGACCATCAAGGTGCCGAGCGTCGGCGACCGCCCGCCGCGCGAGCTGTCGCGCCAGGCCCTGGCAGAAGTGGTGGAGCCACGTTACGACGAGCTCTTCACCCTGATTCAGGCCGAGCTGCGCCGCAGCGGCTACGAGGACCTGGTGCCGGCCGGCATCGTCCTCACCGGCGGCACCGCGAAGATGGAAGGCGCCGTGGAACTGGCCGAGGAAATCTTCCACATGCCGGTACGCCTGGGCGTACCGCACAGCGTTCGGGGGCTGAGCGACGTGGTGCGCAACCCGATCTATTCCACTGGCGTGGGCTTGCTCACCTACGGCCTGCAAAAGCAGACCGAGGACCTGCCCCTGACCGGTAACAGCAGCAGCAACAGCTATGGCGATGAACCGAAGGCCCCAGTGCTTGAGCGCTTCAAGCGGTGGGTCCAGGGCAACTTCTAAGTTTCAAAGCAGTAGTGGTAGGCGCGACAACTAGAGAACTGTAAGGAGAGGGAAAATGTTCGAGCTCGTAGACAACGTCCCGCAAAGCCCGGTCATCAAAGTGATCGGCGTCGGCGGTGGCGGCGGCAACGCCGTCAACCACATGGTGAAGAGCAGCATCGAAGGCGTCGAGTTCATCTGCGCCAACACCGATGCACAGGCGCTGAAAAACATCGGCGCACGCACCATCCTGCAACTGGGTACCGGCGTGACCAAAGGTCTGGGTGCCGGCGCCAATCCGGAAGTCGGCCGCCAGGCCGCGCTGGAAGACCGTGAGCGCATCGCCGAGGTGCTGCAGGGCACCAACATGGTGTTCATCACCACCGGCATGGGTGGCGGTACCGGTACCGGTGCGGCACCGATCATCGCCGAAGTGGCCAAGGAAATGGGCATTCTCACGGTTGCCGTGGTGACCCGCCCGTTCCCGTTCGAGGGCCGCAAACGTATGCAGATTGCCGATGAAGGCATCCGCATGCTGGCTGAGAGCGTCGACTCGCTGATCACCATCCCCAACGAGAAGCTGCTGACCATCCTGGGCAAGGATGCCAGCCTGCTGTCTGCCTTCGCCAAGGCTGACGACGTACTGGCCGGTGCCGTGCGCGGCATCTCCGACATCATCAAGCGCCCAGGCATGATCAACGTCGACTTTGCCGACGTGCGCACCGTCATGGGTGAAATGGGCATGGCGATGATGGGTACCGGTTGCGCCAGCGGCCCGAACCGTGCGCGTGAAGCCACCGAGGCGGCGATCCGCAACCCGCTGCTCGAAGACGTCAACCTGCAGGGCGCCCGCGGCATCCTGGTGAACATCACCGCAGGTCCTGACCTGTCGCTGGGTGAGTACTCCGATGTGGGTAGCATCATCGAAGCCTTCGCCTCCGACCACGCAATGGTCAAGGTCGGCACCGTGATCGACCCGGACATGCGCGACGAACTGCACGTGACCGTGGTTGCCACCGGTCTGGGCGCGCGCATCGAGAAGCCGGTCAAAGTGGTCGACAATACCCTGCAGACGGCTCAGCAGGTGTACGAGTCCTCCAACCCGGCCCCGGCTCGCCAGGAGCAGCCAGCGGTTAACTACCGTGACCTGGAGCGTCCGACCGTCATGCGCAACCAGGCCCATGCAGGTGCCGCGGCAGCAGCTAAACTCAACCCTCAGGATGACCTGGACTACCTGGATATCCCGGCCTTCCTGCGTCGTCAGGCCGATTAATGGAATTTATCAGGGGTATAAGGGTGATTGGTGTTCAGCAAAGGCCGGGTCTGTTATCATCCCCAGCCTTTGTTGATACCTGTTCGCAATTTGCGCTGAAGCGGCCAATGCCATGATTAGACAACGCACCCTGAAGAATACCATCCGTGCCACAGGCGTCGGCCTGCACTCCGGGGAGAAGGTCTACCTGACCCTCAAGCCTGCGCCTGTCGATACCGGCATCGTTTTCCGTCGCGCCGACCTCGACCCTGTGGTCGAAATCCCGGCGCGTGCGGCCAACGTTGGCGAGACCACCATGTCCACCACGCTGGTCAACGGTGACGTCAAGGTCGATACGGTCGAGCACCTGCTCTCCGCCATGGCGGGCCTGGGCATCGATAACGCCTACGTCGAGCTCTCCGCCTCGGAAGTGCCGATCATGGATGGCAGCGCCGGTCCCTTCGTATTCCTGATTCAGTCTGCCGGCCTGGAAGAGCAGGACGCAGCCAAGAAGTTCATCCGCATCCTGCGTGAAGTGACAGTGGAGGAGGGCGACAAGCGCGCTACCTTCCTGCCTTTCGAAGGGTTCAAGGTGAGCTTCGAGATCGACTTCGATCATCCGGTGCTGCGCAACCGGACCCAGAGTGCAAGCGTCGACTTCTCCAGCACGTCCTTCGTGAAGGAAGTCAGCCGCGCCCGCACCTTCGGCTTCATGCGTGACATCGAGTACCTGCGCAAGCACAACCTTGCGCTGGGCGGCAGTGTCGAGAACGCCATCGTGGTGGACGAAGACGGTGTGCTCAACGAAGACGGTCTTCGCTACGAAGACGAATTCGTCAAGCACAAGATCCTCGATGCCATCGGCGACCTGTACCTGCTGGGTAACAGCCTGATCGGCGAGTTCAAGGGCTTCAAGTCCGGGCACGCGCTGAACAACCAGCTGTTGCGCAAGCTCATCAAAGAAACCGATGCCTGGGAAGTGGTCACTTTCGAAGATGCCAGTACGGCACCGATCTCTTATATGCGCCCTGTTGCGGCCGTGTAAGTTCGAACACTCTCTCTAGTGATTAAGGCCACCTTCGGGTGGCCTTTTTTATGGCCGCAGGTTCAGCTTTTGCCCTTGGCATGACTGGCCAGGCGCTGCAGGGCCTCGCGCAGCCTAGGGTCGCTGATGCCCTCTGCGGAGCCGCGAATGCTCTCGGCTGCCGTGTTCGACAGCGTGGTCGCGTTGCCGCCGCGTCTGGCCGGAACCAATGGCGGCTGCACCTTGTACAGAATGCGCTGCAGGTTGCCGAACGCCTCCAGTGCCTGGAGCTGACGCATCAGGCGCTTCTGCTGGTAGCGCAGGCGTGTGGCCCAATGCCCATCGGTGACCACCAGCAGCAAGGTGCCATCGCGCCACGAGGCCACATGGCAATGCTCGCGGGCAGCCGGTTGCAGCTGGCTTTCCAGCAAGCGCTGCAGGTGCTCCAGGCGCTCGGCCTGGTTCAGCAGCAGGCGCAATGGGCGGACCTGACGCAGCAACGCGGACGGTGGCTGGGCGGGGGAGGGTTTGTAGGCCATGGGAATACGCATGAGGTTACAAGATACGCAGTCTACCACCACTGGTGCCTGGACCGGCCCAATCAGCAACAAGCACCGTTCTTGATACGTTTCATCAACCTCTGGGTTGAACTCAGGGAAAATGCCCTTATCTTAGAAACGCCCCCGCCAAAGCGCTGTGCCAGCATCGTGGAAATCCACCACTTTCCTCACCATCGTTTCCGGGTAGAATGCTCGTTCGCATGCGGCCTCAGGGCTGCACGGGCGACTCATGGGGCCGCCCTCCATCCCTACGTGTGGAAGATCCTGCCGATATGTTTGCGCCTTTGTTAAAAAAACTTTTTGGAAGCAAGAACGAGCGTGAAGTCAAACGCATGCTCAAGACGGTGAACATCGTCAATGCCTTCGAAGAGAAGATGGTGGCCCTCTCCGATGAGCAACTGCGGGGCAAGACCGCAGAGTTCAAGGAGCGCCTGGCCAAAGGCGAGACACTGGACCAACTGCTGCCTGAAGCCTTCGCCGTGGCCCGGGAGGCCGGTAAGCGCGTCATGGGCATGCGCCACTTCGACGTGCAGCTGATCGGCGGCATGACCCTGCACGAGGGCATGATCGCAGAAATGCGTACCGGTGAAGGCAAGACCTTGGTCGGTACCCTGGCCGTTTACCTCAACGCGCTTTCCGGCAAGGGCGTGCACGTGGTCACCGTCAACGACTACCTGGCCCGCCGTGACGCCAACTGGATGCGCCCGCTGTACGAATTCCTCGGCCTCACCGTCGGCATCGTCTCTGCCTTCCAGCCGCCTGAAGAAAAGCGCGCCGCGTACGCGTCCGACATCACCTATGGCACCAACAACGAGTTCGGCTTCGACTACCTGCGCGACAACATGGCGTTCAGCCAGGAAGAGAAGTTCCAGCGTGAACTCAACTTCGCCGTGATCGACGAAGTCGACTCGATCCTCATCGACGAAGCCCGTACCCCGTTGATCATCTCCGGCCAGGCCGAAGACAGCTCCAAGCTGTACATCGAGATCAACCGCCTGATCCCGCGCCTGACCCAGCACATCGAAGAAGTCGAAGGGCAGGTTACCCAGGAAGGCCACTTCACCATCGACGAGAAGAGCCGCCAGGTCGAGCTCAACGAAGCCGGTCACCAGTTCATCGAAGAGATGCTCACCCAGGCTGGCCTGCTGGCCGAAGGCGAAAGCCTCTACTCGGCGCATAACCTGGGCCTGCTGACCCACGTCTACGCTGGCCTGCGCGCGCACAAACTGTTCCACCGCAACGTCGAGTACATCGTTCAGGATGGCCAGGTCCTGCTGATCGACGAGCACACCGGCCGTACCATGCCGGGCCGCCGTCTGTCCGAAGGCCTGCACCAGGCCATCGAAGCGAAAGAGAACCTGAACATCCAGGCCGAGAGCCAGACCCTGGCCTCGACCACCTTCCAGAACTATTTCCGTCTCTATACCAAGCTGTCCGGCATGACCGGTACCGCCGATACCGAAGCGTTCGAGTTCCAGTCGATCTACGGCCTGAACGTGATGGTCATCCCGCCGAACAAGCCGCTGGCGCGTAAGGACTTCAACGACCTGGTGTACCTGACCGCCGACGAGAAATACGCCGCGATCATCGCCGACATCAAGGAAAGCATGACCCACGGCCGCCCCGTGCTGGTGGGTACTGCGACCATTGAAACCTCCGAGCACATGTCGAACCTGCTGAAAAAAGAAGGTATCGACCACAAGGTACTGAACGCCAAGTACCACGAGAAGGAAGCCGAGATCATCGCCCAGGCCGGCGCCCCAGGTGCGCTGACCATCGCCACCAACATGGCCGGCCGTGGTACCGACATCCTGCTGGGTGGCAACTGGGAAGCCGAAGTGGCTGCGCTGGATAACCCCACTGCCGAGCAGATCGCACAGATCAAGGCCGACTGGCAGAAGCGTCACCAGCAGGTGATCGAGTCGGGCGGCCTGCATGTGATCGCGTCCGAGCGCCATGAATCCCGTCGTATCGACAACCAGCTGCGTGGCCGTTCCGGCCGTCAGGGCGACCCGGGCTCCAGCCGCTTCTACCTGTCGCTGGAAGACAGCCTGATGCGCATCTTCGCCTCTGACCGGGTGAAGAACTTCATGAAGGCGCTGGGCATGCAGTCCGGCGAGGCCATCGAGCACCGTATGGTCACCAACGCCATCGAAAAGGCCCAACGCAAGGTCGAAGGCCGCAACTTCGACATTCGTAAGCAACTGCTCGAATACGATGACGTGGCCAACGAACAGCGCAAGGTGATCTACCACATGCGCAACAGCCTGTTGGCGGCCGAAAACATCGGCGACACCATCGAAGAGTTCCGCAAGGAAGTGCTCGACGCTACCATCAGCCAGCACATCCCGCCGCAATCGCTGCCTGAACAATGGGACGTGGCTGGGCTGGAAGCTGCGCTTTCCAGCGATTTCGCCATGAAACTGCCGATTCAGCAGTGGCTTGACGAGGACGAGCACCTCTACGAGGAAACCCTGCGCGAGAAGCTGCTGAACGAGATCACCAGCGCTTACACCGAGAAGGAAGACCAGGCCGGTATCGATGCCCTGCGCACCTTCGAGAAGCAGATCCTGCTGCGCGTGCTGGACGACCTGTGGAAAGACCACCTGTCGACCATGGACCACCTGCGTCACGGTATCCACCTGCGTGGTTATGCGCAGAAGAACCCGAAGCAGGAATACAAGCGCGAGTCCTTCGCCCTGTTCCAGGAGCTGCTTGAGTCGATCAAGCGCGACACCATCCGCGTGCTGTCGCACGTTCAGGTGCGCCGCGAAGACCCGGTCGAAGAGGAAGCTCGCTTGCGCCGCGAAGCCGAGGAACTGGCCAGCCGCATGCAGTTCCAGCATGCGGCCGCACCCGGTCTGGAGAGCGAGCAACTGAGCGAAGAGGGCGCTGAAGTGGCCGTGGCCGCTGCCCCGGTACGCAACGATCAGAAGCTGGGCCGCAACGAACCGTGCTGGTGTGGTTCGGGTAAGAAGTTCAAGCACTGCCATGGTCAGATTGAATGATCTGATCCACCCGCAGTAACGTGACAAAACCGGGGCCGCTGTGCGGCCCATTCGCGGCACAAGGCCGCTCCCACAGGGACCGCGTGCGTTCTTGTGGGAGCGGCCTTGTGCCGCGTATGGGACGCGAAGCGGCCTCGCTCTTCCATCATCATTTCACCGTTTTTCTAGGAGCGCTCTAATGGCTGTTGGTCTTGGTCCTTTGCCCACTCTGCACCCGGTGCCGGGTTTTGAACTTGGCATCGCTTCTGCCGGCATCAAGCGCCCAGGGCGCAAGGATGTAGTGGTCATGCGCTGCGCCGAAGGCTCCAGCGTGGCGGGCGTGTTCACCCTCAATGCATTCTGTGCAGCACCGGTGATCCTCTCCAAGCAGCGTGTGCAGGGCACCGTGCGCTACCTGCTGACCAACACCGGTAATGCCAACGCCGGTACCGGCGCGCCAGGCCTGGCCGCCGCAGAGCGTACCTGCGCCAAGCTGGCCGAGCTGGCCGGTGTGCCTGCCGAATCGGTGCTGCCATTCTCCACCGGTGTGATCGGCGAGCCGTTGCCGGTCGAGAAGATCGAAGGTGCCCTGCAGGCTGCGCTGGACAACCTGTCGGAAAACAACTGGGCCGAAGCCGCTACCGGCATCATGACCACCGACACCCTGCCCAAGGGTGCCAGCCGCCAGTTCCAGCATGAAGGCGTGACCGTCACCGTGACCGGCATCAGCAAAGGTGCCGGCATGATCCGCCCGAACATGGCCACCATGCTCGGCTACATCGCTACCGACGCCAAGGTCGCCCCAGCGGTGCTCAAGGACCTCATGCTCGACGGCGCCAACAAGTCGTTCAACCGCATCACCATCGATGGCGACACCTCGACCAACGACTGCTGCATGCTCATCGCCACCGGCAAGGCCGACCTGCCGGAAGTCACCGAAGCCAGCGGTGACCTGTTCGAAGCCCTGAAAAAAGCAGTCTTCGAAGTGTGCATGGAAGTGGCCCAGGCCATTGTCCGAGACGGTGAAGGCGCTACCAAGTTCGTTACCGTGCAGGTCAACGGCGGTGGTAATCACCAGGAGTGCCTGGACGTCGGCTACGCTGTCGCCCACTCGCCACTGATCAAGACCGCGCTGTTCGCCTCCGACCCTAACTGGGGGCGCATCCTGGCCGCCGTGGGCCGTGCCGGCGTACCTGAGCTGGATGTCAGCCTGATCGATGTGTACCTGGACAGCGTCTGCATCGCCAGCAAAGGCGGCCGCAGCCCGAGCTACACCGAAGAGCAAGGTTCGGCCGTGATGGCGCAGGAAGAGATCACCATCCGTATCGAGCTGGGCCGTGGCCAGTGCAGCGAAACCATCTGGACCACTGACCTGTCCCACGAGTACGTGAAGATCAACGCCGAATACCGTACCTGATGCACTGATCCGAAGGCCTCTTCGCGGGCAGCCCGCTCCCACAGGTGTTGCACACCCTGAAGGAGCGGCGCAGCCCCTGTCGGAGCAGGCTTGCCCGCGAAAGGCTGCGCAGCAGCCTGCGGGTTCTGCAATACACCTCTGATGGAGCCGACCCATGAGCTATCACCTGATCATCGGCGACAAGCTGTATTCTTCCTGGTCGCTACGCGGCGCGCTGGCCCTCGAGCTGGCCGGCGTTCCCTACGAAGAAACCCTGATCAAACTCAAGCAGCCTGATACCCGTCAGCGCCTTCTCGCCTTCTCCTCCACCGGCAAAGTACCGCTGCTCAAGAGCGAGCACGGCGTGATCGCTGACTCGCTGGCCATCGCCGAATACCTCAATGAGCGCCACCCCGAGGCCCAACTCTGGCCTGCCGACGTGGCCGCTCGTGCCCAGGCCCGCTCGGCCTGCGCGCAGATGCACAGTGGCTTCTTCGCCCTGCGCGGTGCCATGCCATTCGACCTGTCGCGGGATGAGGCACTGGAGAGCATCCCCCTGGACGTGCAGGTGGACATCGACCGTATCGTCGCACTGTGGTCTGAATGCCGCTTGGTGGCCAAGGACAGTGGGCCGTTCCTGTTCGGCAAGCCGAGCCTGGCCGACGCTTTCTTCGCGCCGGTGGCCGTGCGCTTGCGCACCTACCGTGTGGCAGTCCCAGCGCAGGCTGCGGCGTACATCGAGACCATTTACCAGTGGCCGGCCTTCAAGGCCTGGCAGCAAGCTGGCCTGGCGGAGCGTGAAGGGTGAAACGGATTCATGTAGCAGCAGCCGTCATTCGCGGCACTGACGGCCGTATTCTCATTGCCCGCCGAGCCGACAGCCAGCACCAGGGCGGCCTGTGGGAGTTCCCTGGCGGCAAGGTGGAGGAGGGCGAGGGCGTCGAAGCGGCGCTGGCCCGCGAGCTTCGCGAAGAGCTGGGCATCGAAGTGACCCGCTCGCGGGCGCTGATCAAGGTCAGCCACGATTACCCGGACAAGCAGGTATTGCTGGATGTTCGCGAGGTCGACGCCTTTACCGGCGAACCACACGGTGCCGAAGGCCAGCCGTTGGAGTGGGTGGTGCCGCGTGACTTGTCGCAGTACACCTTTCCCGAGGCGAACAAGCCAATCGTGGCCGCTGCGCGCCTGCCAGACCAGTACCTGATCACCCCGGACGGCCTGGAAGTGCCACAACTGCTCAAGGGCATCCAGAAGGCAGTGGCTGCCGGTATCCGCCTGATCCAACTGCGCGCCCCGGACATGTACGACCCCAAATACCGCGATGTGGCGGTGGATGCGGTGGGCTTGTGCGCCGGCAAGGCGCAGCTGATGCTCAAGGGGCCTCTGGAATGGCTGGGCGACTTCCCGTCGGCCGGCTGGCACCTGACTGCGGCGCAGCTGCGCAAATACGCGGCCAAGGGCCGTCCGTTCCCCAAGGACCGCTGGTTGGCGGCCTCCTGCCACAATGCCGAGGAGCTGGCGCTGGCCGAGCAGATGGGCGTGGATTTCGTCACGCTCTCGCCGGTGCAGCCGACTCAGACCCACCCCGAGGCGGCGCCGCTGGGTTGGGATGAGGCGCAGCGCTTGATCGCGGGCTTCAGCCATCCCGTGTTCTTGCTGGGTGGGGTGGGCCCAGATGAGCGTGGGCGAGCCTGGGAAGCCGGGGCGCAGGGTGTGGCCGGAATTCGAGCGTTCTGGCCTGAGGCCTGACCCAGGGGCCGCTGGGCGGGCCTTCTAGTGAGTGACCCGCGCAGTGGCTGTGGGAGCCGGTTGGTCGGCGATTGGGCTCAGCCCAGAGGGCGCTCTGCCGCCTGCCACAACACCTCGGCCACTCCCTGGCGCCGCCCGATGATCCGCGCCGCCACGAACAGCAGGTCGGAAAGGCGATTGATATACGCCAGCCCCGCGCCCTCCAGTGGCTCCACGGCATTCAACTGCTGGCAGCGCCGTTCCGCACTACGCGCCAGGCTGCGGCATACATGGGCCTGGGCGACCAGTGCCGACCCGCTGGGCAGGATGAAGTTCTTCAGCGGCCCCAGCTCGTCGTTCCACACATCGATGGCGGCTTCCAAGCGCTCTACCTCGGCCATGTTCAGCGCTCGGTAGCTAGGCATTGCCAGCTCGCCGCCGAGGTCGAACAGGCGGTGCTGACAAGGTGCCAGGACTTCGCTGACCTCCTTGAGCCCTTGCTCATCCAGGCCTGCCAGTAGCAGCCCAAGCTGGCTGTTGAGGCTGTCCACCTCGCCGATCGCTTCAATACGCGGGTGGTCCTTGGGTACCCTGCGTCCATCGCCCAGGCCGGTTTCACCCTTGTCGCCGGTGCGGGTGTAGATCTTCGACAGGCGATAGCCCATGTCATGCCTCCGTTGTGGTTGGCGTCGCCGCTGCCGGCTGGCCGAGGGGTAGGCGCAGAGTGAAGCACGTGCCCTGGCCGGGCGTGGACTGCACCTCCATCTGCCCCTTGTGGTTGTTGGTAATGATGAAATATGACACCGATAGCCCAAGCCCAGTGCCCTGGCCGATTTCCTTGGTGGTGAAGAACGGCTCGAAGGTGCGTTTGCGTACCGCTTCGGGCATGCCGATACCGTTGTCCTCGACCTGGATCTCGGCCCACGGCGGATTGAGCCTGGTGCGCAAGGTGATACGCCCGGGCTCGCTGGGCTGTGGGCGTAGGTGGATGGCCTGGGCGGCGTTTTTCAGCAGGTTGAGCAGCACCTGCTCCAATTCGTTGGCGGTGCAGGGCACCGGCCCAAGGTTGGGGTCGAACTGACGGACGATGGCCTGGCCCTTGAAGTCGAAGCCGATGGTCAGGTCGAAGTCGTTACCGGCGATGTCCACTGCCTGGTCGATCAGCGCTGGCAAATCGCATGGGGCCAACTGGCGGTTGCTGCGGCGGCTGAAACTGAGCATGTGGGTGACAATCTTCGCAGCCCGGGCGCCAGCTTGCTGAATGCCGTCGAGCAATTGCGGCACCTCCCGGCTTTCCAGGTAGCGGTTGACGGTGGGCAGGTCGATGCCCAGCTCGCTGGCTTGTTCCTGATTGCGTGGCAGCTCCGGTGACAGGCGTCGGCGGATGTTCTGCACGTTGTGCAAGATCGCCCCGAGCGGGTTGTTGATCTCGTGCGCCATGCCGGCCGCCAGCCCGCCCACCGAGAGCATTTTTTCCGATTGCACCATCATTTCTTCCAGCGACAGGCGCTGGGTGATGTCGTCGATACGGATCACCACGCCACGGCCGCCTCCGCCCATCAGGGGGTAGAAGGTCAATGCGTAATGCCGTGAGTCGTCTCCCTTGGGCCACGTGACCCGTTCGATCTTCGCGACACGGTGTTTCTCCACCGTCTCCTTGAGCTGCGGCAGGAAGGGCTTGAGCGGTTCGAAGGCGATGAAGATGGGCTGGTTCAGCGCTTCGTCCAGCGGTGTGCCGGAAAGTGCCGTGGCCTCCTGGTTCCATTGCGTGACGTAGAGTTGTTCGTCGAGGGCGATCAGCGCAGAAGGCATGGAGTCGATGATGCTGTTGAGGTAGTTCTGAAAGCCCGTGAGTTTCTTCTCGATCTTGCTGCGCACCTGGACTTCCAACTCGAGCTTGCGGTTGGTGTGGCGGGTTTCCTCGGCCAGGCCCTGGGCCTGGTCAAAGGCGCTCTGGAATTCGTCGCGGGTGCGCTTGAGCTGCTGTTCGCGTGCCTCGATACGCGACAGCATGGTGTTGAAGGCCTCGGCCAGGCTGCCGATCTCGTCGTCGTTGCCACGTTTGGCGCGCAGCGCGTAGCTCTCTTCGCGGGTAACCTGGCGGCTGAGCTCTTCGAGCTGGTTGATCGGCTGGGTGATCAGGCGTTTGATCTGCCGTGCGATCACCAGCCACAGCAGGATGCTGAACACCAGGATCGCCAGGCTGGCGCTGAGGGTGCCAGTGTAGAAGGCGGTCGGCAGCTCGCTGCTGGCCACCAGCAGCAAGTGCGCAGGTGGGCTGGCTTCGCGGGGGATACGAATCAACTGGGTGCTGCGAAATTCCATCAGGCGCCAGCCATCGATGTTGCGGTAACGCTTGGGCAGCGCCATGGGTTCACCATGCTGCAGTTGGGCGAGCAGGCGGCCATCACCGCCATACACCGCGGCGGCGCGCAGCGGCGTGTAGCTATCCAGTTCATTGAGCAGTGCCGTGGCGTTTTCTGGAGAGTCGCCGGCGCGTGCCGACAGTTGTGGGTTGGCGACCAGGCGGCCGATGGTCTGCAGTGCCTGCGGCGCCATGCTCTCCTGGGTGATCCAGTAGGCGGCGCTGATGAAGGTCAGGTTGGCCACCAGCAGTATGGTCACCAGCAGCACCAGCAGGGCCGCCAGCAGCTTCTGCCCGACCGGGAGGTTTTCCAGGCGTTGGCGCAGGGTCATGGGCAAGGCAATGTCCGTATTCGGTTGTGAAGGGGTCGCGTCAGGCGCAGGGCAAGCCGCGAGCTCGCAGGTTATCGACCAGGCGCTGGTGCAGGTGTTCCAGCTGTGGCAGTGCCATACCGTGGCGTTCTGCAGCACGGCAGGCGTGACCCAGCAGGTAATGCACCTCGGTACGCCGACCAGCGCGCACGTCCTGATACATGGAAGAGTAGTTGGCCGCCGTGGCAAGGATCACCCGTTGCACTTCCTCGCCCAGGTCATCGGCAGCCTTGGGCTGGCCACACTGGCGCAGCAGTTCGCCCAGTTCGGCGCACAGGCTGTCGACTTCGTCCAGATGCCCCAGCAGCCCGCCGTTCTGGCAGTCGTGCAGCACGGTCAGGGGGTTGATGGCGCAATTGAGCGCCAGCTTGCGCCACAGACGGGTGAGGATGTCCACCGACCATTGGGCGGGAATGCCCGCGTCATGCAGGTCGTCGAACCATTGCGGCACACCGGGGTTGCCCGGGTCACCCAGCCAGTTGAAGCCCTGGCCGGCAAAACGTACCCGCCAATCGCTTTCGCTGAAGGCGCCCTCGGTGCTGGAGGCGAAGATGCAACGGGCAAGTGGGGCCTGATCTGCGACTTCATCCTGGCTACCCAGGCCGTTCTGCAGCAGGACGATCTCCGCGTCAGCGGCCAGGCGTGGCGCCAGGCGGGCAACTGCGGGAGCGGCGTCGTACGCTTTGCAGGCCAGCAGCAGGCGGTGGATCGGCCCGTCGCCCTCGGCCGTTTCGGCGGGGATGGCGTACATCCTGGCGTGGTCCTGCTCGACCAATGTCAGCCCGCCGGCCTGCTGATACGCCTGCAGCCGCTGCCCGTCGCGCAGAATCAGGCGTACCGCCTTGCCTGCACGTGCCAAGCGGCACGCCCAAAGGCTGCCAAGGCTACCGGCGCCGAGAATATGCCAGGTGCTGCTCATCTGCGTTTCGCAACCCGTTATAATGAGACCGCATTTTAACCTTCTAACCCCGACGCGCTCCATCTTCAGACTGAGCGCGCTTTTATTTTATGGAGAACAACCATGCCTTCGTTCGACGTGGTATCGGAACTGGACAAGCACGAAGTGCAGAACGCCGTCGAAAACGCCATCAAGGAACTCGACCGCCGTTACGACCTCAAGGGCAAGGGCAGCTTCGAGTTCAAGGAGAAGGAACAAACCGTGCTGCTGACCGCCGAGGCCGAGTTCCAGCTCGAGGCCATGATCGAGATCCTGCGCCTGGCGCTGGTCAAGCGCAAGATCGACGTCAAATGCCTGGAAACCAAGGACGCCTACGCTTCCGGTAAGGAAATGAAGCAGGAAGCCAAGTTCCGTGAAGGCATCGACAAGGAGCTGGCGAAGAAGATCGTCGCCCACATCAAGGATGCCAAGCTCAAGGTCCAGGCCGCTATCCAGGGTGAGCAGGTGCGTGTCACCGGCAAAAAGCGTGACGACCTGCAAGAGGCCATTGCTGCCTTGCGTGCCAAGGAATTCGACATGCCGCTGCAGTTCAACAACTTCCGCGACTGATCCAGGGAGCGCCAGGAACCCCGATGGCGCGATGATGTCCATGGGGGTTCATGGCCGCTGAACCGCTGGTGGCTGCTTTACTGTGTACTTGCCGCTCGGCATCAGGAGATGAATATGGATTTGAACGCTGAAGTCGATCAGCTGGTCCGCCAATCGCAGACCTGGATCCCCTTGATCATGGAATACGGCAGCCGTGTGCTGCTGGCGCTGCTGACCCTGGCGGTCGGCTGGTGGATCATCAACAAGGTCAGCGCCCGGTTGGGCAAGCTGGTGGGGCTGCGCAACGCCGACCTGGCACTGCAAGGCTTCATCAGTACCCTGGCCAACATCGTGCTGAAGGTGCTGCTGCTGGTCAGCGTGGCGTCGATGATCGGCATCGAGACCACCTCGTTCGTCGCGGCCATTGGTGCCGCAGGCCTGGCCATTGGCCTGGCTTTGCAGGGCAGCCTGGCGAACTTCGCCGGCGGCGTGCTGATCCTGATGTTCCGCCCATTCCGCATCGGCGACTGGATCGAAGCGCAGGGTGTCGCAGGCACCGTCGACAGCATCCAGATTTTCCACACAGTGCTGCGCACCGGTGACAACAAGACGGTCATCATGCCCAACGGCAGCCTGTCCAACGGCATCATCACCAACACCAACCGCCAGCCAACGCGCAAGGTTGTGTTCGATGTAGGTGTGGATTACGAGGCTGACCTGCAAAAAGCCCGTAATGTGCTGCTGGAACTGGCACAAGACCCACGTGTGTTGCCCGACCCTGCGCCGCAGGCAGTGGTGGCAACCCTGGGCGACAGCTCGATCACCGTATCGCTGCGCTTGTGGACCAAGACGGCGGACTATTGGGATGTGATGTTCATGCTCAACGAGCAGGCGCGTGACCGGTTGAAAGCCGAGGGGATCGATATTCCCTTCCCGCAGCGTGTGATTCGCGTGGTGCAGGAAACCACTGCGCAGTAACACTGGGCTGTAGCGGGGGCCGTTGTGCGCCCCTTTCGCGACGCCAGGCCGCCCCGTGCAGGAGCGGCAAGGTGCCACGAAAGGGGCGCGCAGCGGCCCTCGCTTTTTGTGTGCCATTACACTTGTTCACAGCCAACCCGTGCCGTTTCTGGCATATAGGCTGGCCTCACCTGTCTCTACCCGAAAGCCATCATGAAGCCACTGCTGTATATCACCCCCCTCAGGGCCCTGTTGTTCGGCCTGACCCTGGCCTTGTTCGAGCTGCTCACCTACCTTGCCAGCGACGCTGTCATGCCGGCGATGCCTGTGGTGGTCGACCACCTGAACGCCAGCCCGCAATACATCCCCCACGCACTCAACCTGTACCTGCTCGGTGGCGTGGTGCTGCAGTGGCTGATCGGCCCGCTGGCCGACCGCTACGGTCGCCGCCCGCTGCTGTTGGCCGGTTGCATCTTCTTCGGGGTGGCTTGCCTCGCCACGTACTGGGTTCAGGATATTGGCCTGTTCAACCTGCTACGGTTGTTGCAGGGGGTTGGCCTGGGCTTCGTGGTGACGGTCAGCTATCCGGCGCTGAACGAGGCGTTCAGCGAGGCGGACGCGGTACGCATGATGGCCCTGCTGGCCAACATCGCCTTGCTCTCGCCGCTGCTTGGCCCGCTGGTGGGCACCCTGATGTTGCAGTGGCTGGACTGGCGCTGGTTGTTCGTGGCGTTCGCCATTGGCGCGGTGCTGACGTGGCTGCTGTTGTACCGCCTGATGCCCGAGACGTTGGGGGTGGAGCGTCGTGATGGCTCACGCCTGGCGTTCACGCCGATTCATCTGCTGCCGTTGCTTGCGGGGTACGGGCAGTTGCTGGCCAATCGCCGTTTCGTTGCTGGCAGCGCCGCGTTGGGCCTGGTCGGCCTGCCCCTGATCGGCTGGATCGGCCTGTCGCCTGTCTTGCTCATCCATGATGAGGGGCTGAGCACCATGGCCTATGCGCTGTGGCAACTGCCAGTGTTTGGCGGGCTGATCCTGGGCAACCTGATCATCAACCGCATCGCTGACCGCTACCCATTGGCGGCGCTGGTGCGAGGGGCGTTGTGGCCCTACCTGGCCGGCTTGAGCCTGATGGTGCTGGCCACCTGGTACTGGCCGACGGTGCCTAGCGTGGTCGCAGGCATGTCGCTGTATGCGTTGGGCCTGGGCGTGGCCAACGCGGTGTTGTACCGCATGACGCTGTTCTCCAGCGAACAGAGCAAGGGCCTGGTTTCGGCCATGTTGGGGATGATCACCATTGCCCTGCTGGGGTTGGGCGGCGCGGTGATGGCGATGATTGGCGCGGGTGCGAGCCTGTTGCATTTCGCACTGGCGGCGGGTATTGCCGGGGCGCTGGCGCTGTGGCCGTTGTGGTTTGTGATCGGTGGGCCGCGTGGGGAAGGCGCTGTGGCCCAGTAAGCTGGAGCGCCTGTTACCGGCCAGTTCGCGGGCTTGCCCACGCGCTGGCCGGTAACAGGTTTCAGCCCGCCATCAAGGCCGCTCGGCCGCTGAATCCTCGACGGGCGCCTGCTTGCCACGCCGCACTTCCTGGTGCCAGTGCAGTGCAATCAGGATCAGCGTCGGCACGCCCAGCAGCGCGGTTATCAGGAAGAAGTCGTGATAGCCGAACTTCTCCACCATCACCCCCGAATAGCCGCCAATCAGGCGCGGCAGCAACAGCATGATCGAGCTGAGCAGGGCGTACTGTGTGGCCGAGAACTTCAGGTTGGTCAGGCTCGACAGGTAGGCGACGAACGCTGAAGTGGCCAGGCCCGCGCTGAAGTTGTCCAGCGAGATGGTCACCACCAGCATCTCCAGGTTCGGCCCCATGTCGGCCAGCATCAGGAACAGGATGTTGGTCGCCGCCGAGGCAGCGCCGCCGATGAACAGGATCGGCAGGATGCCGAAACGGACGATGAGCAGGCCACCGACCCCCGCGCCAACCAGGGTCATCACCAGACCGAAGATCTTGCTGACGCTGGCGATCTGGTCCTTGGTGAAGCCCATGTCGATATAGAACACGTTGGCCATTACCCCCATGACCGTGTCCGACATGCGATAGGTGGCGATCAGCCCTAGCAGCAGCAGGGCCTGCCAACGGTAACGCACGATGAAGTCGTTGACGGGGGTCAGCACGGGCGCCAGGCCGCGGCGCCCCATACCCGACAGGCAGGCCCAGGTCAGCGAGGCGTAGAGGATCAGCCTCAAGAAGGCGCGGTCTTCGAGCAGCAGGTCCAGTGGCGTGGCATCGCCGAAGATGACGCTGGCCCAGTCGGTGTTGAAGAACTGGGTGAAGCTTGCGGGCACCGACACCAGCAGAATGATCAGCACGAACACCGAGGCCAGTTGATGGACCAGGCCGTAGCGTGCAGCCGACAATTGGGTGCGCAGCGGTACCGGCGGCTCACGCATGACCAGCGTGGTGAACAGGGCAGGCAGCATCATCAAGCCGAACAACACATAGGTGCCAGCCCAGGCTTTGTGCAGGTAGCTGAAGCCGGTGGAGCCAAACCATTCGGCGAAGAACAGGGCGCCGGCGGTGGCGAGCAGGGCCGCTACCCGGTAGCCAGCCATATAGCTGGCCGCCAGCGCAGCCTGGCGTTGATCGTCGGCGATTTCCAGGCGATAGGCATCGACGGCGATATCCTGGGTGGCCGAGGCAAAAGCGACGAGTACCGCGAGCGCAATCAGCCACGAAAGATGCTGCTGAGGGTCACACAGGCTCATGCCCACCAGGCCGATCACCACCAGGGCCTGGGACAGCAGCAGCCACGAACGACGGCGCCCCATGCCACCGAGCAGCGGCAGGCGCCACTGATCGAGCAAGGGCGACCATACCCATTTGAACGCATAGGCCAAGCCGATCAGGCTGGCATAGCCAATGGTCTCGCGGGCCACGCCCGCTTCGCGCAGCCACACCGAAAGGGTCGAAAACACCAGCATGTAGGGCAAGCCGGCGGCGAAACCAAGCAGCAAAAGTACCAGGGTTGACGGGCTGGCATAGGCAGCGAGCGCAGCGCGCCAGGTTTTACGGGGCATGGGCCAACATCTGCCTCAAGTTTACGAAAACAAAGCGCGCACTCTAACCGCTGTGCTCCATTGGGCGCCAGCCATGGCGCGTCATATCCACACGATTATTGGTTACATACACACCTTCTGCACGCAGCCGTGCCCGTTGCTCATCACCTGATGGTGTGCCCGACGCCAGGCTCAACCGCCCCCCTGCGCCTAGCACGCGGTGCCAGGGCAATCGGGTATCGGCCGGCAACTGCCCCAGGGTGCGCCCGACCCAGCGTGCCGCTCGGCCAAGCCCTGCCAGTTCGGCGAGTTGGCCGTAACTGACGACCTTGCCTTCAGGCACTTGACCAAGCACGGAATACAACGCCGTTCGTCGGGCCTCGGGCGATTCCGATGCGTGCGCGTAAGGCTCAGACATCAGGGCAGCCCTGGCCTGGCGTGAAACCGGACGAGTGGTCGCGGCAAATGAGCGTTGAACTCAAAGGCATGGTTCTGGGTCTGTCCTTGCTCTGGTCGTCGGTATCTGGATAATGCCCGGCTTTTTTCGTCAAATCGAACCCACAGTCCGCTTATGTATTCTAGATCCTTGTTGTGCCTGATGACTGCCTCCCTGTGCACCGCCCCAGTGTTCGCCGATACCGTTTGGATGAAGAACGGCGATCGACTCAGCGGCAAGATCAGAGTGTTCGACGGTGGCAAGTTGCTGCTGGAAACCCCCTACGGTGGTTCGATCTCCCTGGACTGGAAACAGGTCCAGACCCTGGAGAGCGACCAGGAACTGCTGGTCAAGCAGGACGCCTACAACGGTGAGAAGGCCAAGTCGCTGAAAGCGGCCGAAGCGGGCAAGGTCACCCTGGCCAATGGCGAAGCGCCGAAAACGGTCGAGCTGGCCAGCATTCAGCAGATCATGAAGCCCAAGCCAGTAGTCGAGGACCTGATCTGGAAGGGTAACGTCGACGTGGCGATGGATTACAAGCGTGCCGAAAACGACACCGACGACTATGACATCGGCTTCAAGACCACTGCCCGGCACGGCCGCTGGCGCCATAACGCCGAAGGCGAATACAACCGCGAAACCAAGGACGATGTCACCACCACCGACAACTGGAGCGCCGAGTACGCGCTCGACCGCTTCATCACCGAGAAGTGGTTCTGGCAGGGCCGGCTGGAATACAAGCGTGATCACGTCGAGGACCTGTCCCGTCAGCGCACCGTGGGTACTGGCCCAGGCTACCAGTTCTGGGATGACGAGCTTGGCGCGTTTTCGCTCGGTTCGTTGATCAACCGTACCGACTTCGAATATCAGGATGGCGCCAAGGACAACTTCTACTCAGCGGCGGTGAAGTGGGACTACACCCGTTACCTGATTGGCAAGAACGTGCAGCTGTTCACCAATGGCGAGTTCGCCAAACCCTTGGGCGGCGTGGCTGACTACTCGCTCGATGCCGAGGTCGGGTTGCGCTACAAGGTCACCGAATGGGCCTCGCTCAACCTCAAGGCGGAGAAGGACATCATCACCGGCACCCGTGAGAGCGACCTGGACAAGACCCGCTATACCGCAGGCTTTGGTGTGACCTGGTAAAGGTCAGTTGCGCGCTGCAAGCTACCTGTTGAAAAGTGAGGAAGGTGGCGTCCCTGTCTTGCTTTTTCCTGTGGCTTGTAGCTTATAGCTTGCAACTGCTTTGTTACTGCCGAGGAACCAGACGTGAGTCAGAACGCCATCCGCCCCGCCCGGGAACTGCTGCTCAAGGAATACCGCGGCGTGCTCTCGACCCATTCCAAGTCGATGCCAGGTTTCCCCTTCGGGTCGGTGGTGCCGTATTGCCTGGATGCCGATGGCAACCCGCTGATCCTCATCAGCCGCATCGCGCAGCACACCCATAACCTGCAGAAAGACCCCAAGTGCTCTTTGCTGGTGGGCGAGCGTGAAGCCGAGGATGTGCAGGCCGTTGGCCGCCTCACTGTGATGGCCCAGGCGCGCAAGCTGGTCGATGAAAGCGTCATCGAGGCGGCCGCCGAACGCTATTACCGCTACTTCCCCGAGGCCGCCAACTACCACAAGGCCCACGATTTCGATTTCTGGGTGCTGGAGCCTGTGCGCCACCGCTACATCGGCGGTTTCGGCGCGATCCACTGGCTGGACCAGGTGACCCTTGCCAACCCGTTCGCGGGCAAGGCCGAGGCCAGCATGATCGAACACATGAACAGCGACCACGCCAACGCAATTGCCCACTACGTGGCGCTGAGCGGCTTGCCGGATGGCGCCACGGCGCACATGGTCGGTATCGACAGCGAGGGCATGCACCTGCGCATCGGCCAGGGCATCTACTGGCTGCCGTTCCCAGGCACCTGCAATACCCCGACACAAGTTCGCGAAGCCTTGGTTTTGCTTGCACGCGCCGACCAATGGCCCACTGCGACAGAAGTCGAAGCTTGAAAAATCGAGCGCACGCATCCATTTGATGGTCGTAAGGGAAGATTGTCTTCCGTCGAGGAATCCTTGATGCGTGCTTTTCTACTGTTGTTTCTGCTTTTCCCTGTGCTGGAGCTGTTCGTCTTCGTCAAGGTCAGCGCAGCCATCGGTTTCTTTCCGGCGTTGCTGTTGATCATCGCCGGTTCTGCCTTGGGCGTACTGGTAATGCGGGTGGCCGGCCTGGCCACGGCCCTGCGTGCCCGTGAAAGCCTGCAGCGCGGCGAACTGCCTGCCGAGGACATGTTCCAGGGCCTGATGATGGCGGTGGGCGGTGGCCTGCTGCTGCTGCCAGGTTTCATCAGTGACGTGCTCGGGGTGCTCTGCCTGCTGCCGTTCACCCGCCACTTGGCGGCGCGCAAGCTGCGCCAGCGCGCAGAGGCGCAGGCCATGCGCCAGCGCGCGTTTCAGGACGACCCGTTCCAGGCACAGCCGCGTGACAGCGGCCACCGGCCCAATGTGATCGAAGGCGAATACGAACGCCGTGACAAGTAACACCCTGGGGCCGCTTTGCGGCCCCAACTGTTTCAGGCTAATGAAAATTTTTCCGAGGCAAGCCTTGTAATTGAATATGGCGGCCTCATGTATGTGGTCACCGCAAGGTTTCTGGTGGTGACACCAGACATTACACAGGTGGTTCGCCCGTTGCGGACCACCCCCGGCAACGCCGGACTGCATCAACCCGCCGGTGTCTACCGGCCGATGAAAACCACAATTTGGGAGAGATCGACAATGAAGCTTCGTCCTCTGCATGACCGCGTAGTCATCCGTCGCAGCGAAGAAGAATCGAAAACCGCTGGCGGTATCGTCCTGCCGGGTTCGGCCGCTGAAAAACCAAACCGCGGCGAAGTCGTCGCCGTCGGCACCGGTCGCATCCTGGACAACGGCGAAGTACGTGCGCTGGCCGTCAAAGTGGGTGACAAAGTGGTTTTCGGCCCTTACTCGGGCAGCAACACCGTGAAAGTCGATGGCGAAGACCTGCTGGTAATGAGCGAGAACGAAATTCTCGCCGTTGTCGAAGGCTGATTTCCCCGACTTCCCGTTACTCCAAAGAATTTCAAGGATTAAACGATCATGGCTGCTAAAGACGTAAAATTCGGCGATTCCGCCCGTAAGAAAATGCTGGTTGGTGTCAACGTACTGGCTGACGCAGTAAAAGCGACCCTCGGCCCGAAAGGCCGCAACGTGGTGTTGGCCAAGAGCTTAGGCGCGCCGACCATCACCAAGGACGGCGTTTCCGTCGCCAAAGAAATCGAGCTCAAGGACGCCTTCGAAAACATGGGCGCCCAGCTGGTCAAGGAAGTTGCTTCCAAGGCCAACGACGCTGCCGGTGACGGCACCACCACCGCTACCGTTCTGGCTCAAGCCATCGTCAACGAAGGCCTGAAAGCCGTCGCTGCCGGCATGAACCCGATGGACCTCAAGCGCGGTATCGACAAGGCCACTGCTGCCGTTGTTGCCGAGCTGAAAAACCTGTCCAAGCCATGCGCCGACTCCAAGGCCATCGCTCAGGTCGGTACCATTTCCGCCAACTCCGACAACTCCATCGGTGAAATCATCGCCGAAGCCATGGAAAAAGTCGGCAAAGAAGGCGTGATCACCGTTGAAGAAGGCTCGGGCCTGGAAAACGAACTGTCCGTCGTAGAAGGCATGCAGTTCGACCGTGGCTACCTGTCGCCCTACTTCGTCAACAAGCCGGACACCATGGTTGCCGAGCTGGAAGGCCCGCTGCTGCTGCTGGTTGACAAAAAGATCTCCAACATCCGCGAACTGCTGCCAGTTCTGGAAGCCGTTGCCAAGGCCGGTCGTCCACTGCTGATCGTTGCCGAAGACGTTGAAGGCGAAGCGCTGGCGACCCTGGTCGTCAACAACATGCGCGGTATCGTCAAGGTTGCCGCAGTCAAGGCACCTGGCTTCGGCGACCGCCGCAAGGCCATGCTGCAGGACATCGCCGTCCTGACCGGTGGCCAGGTCATCTCCGAAGAAATCGGCCTGACCCTGGAAACCACCACCCTGGAGCACCTGGGTAACGCCAAGCGCGTCATCCTGTCCAAGGAAAACACCACCATCATCGACGGCGCTGGCGTCGACGCTGACATCGAAGCACGCGTCAAGCAGATCCGTGCCCAGATCGAAGAAACGTCGTCGGACTACGACCGTGAGAAGCTGCAAGAGCGCCTGGCCAAGCTGGCTGGCGGTGTTGCCGTGATCAAGGTCGGTGCTGGCACCGAAGTTGAAATGAAAGAGAAAAAGGCCCGCGTTGAAGACGCCCTGCACGCTACCCGTGCAGCCGTTGAAGAAGGCGTGGTACCTGGCGGTGGTGTTGCCCTGGTACGTGCTCTGGCTGCCATTGTCGACCTCAAAGGCGACAACGAAGACCAGAACGTCGGTATCGCCCTGCTGCGTCGCGCTGTTGAAGCGCCGCTGCGTCAGATCACTGCCAACGCCGGCGACGAGCCAAGCGTTGTGGCCGACAAGGTCAAGCAGGGTTCGGGCAACTACGGCTACAACGCTGCTAGCGGCGAGTACGGCGACATGATCGAGATGGGTATCCTGGACCCAGCCAAGGTCACCCGTTCGGCACTGCAAGCTGCTGCTTCGATCGGCGGTCTGATGATCACCACCGAAGCCATGGTTGCCGACCTGCCGGAAGACAAGCCAGCAGGTGGCATGCCTGACATGGGCGGCATGGGTGGCATGGGCGGCATGATGTAAGCCAGCCTTACCCCAGCACCCTCAAAAGCCCCGGTTCGAAAGAACCGGGGCTTTTTCGTCTGGCTGGGAATGGGCCGCGCAGCCGGCCCGTGTCTAGCCTGCATTGACTGGCTGGGCAGTATCCTGCTCGGCAACTGCATGGCGATACAGCACAAGGTAGTAAGCGCCCAACCCGATCAACCAGCAGAACACGGCCGTCCAGATGTTGTGCGACAGAAAGTGCGCCCCTTGCATCATCCGGCCCACCGACAGCACCGACCCGGCCACGAAGGCCACCGCCAACGCTACCCGTGCCAGGCGTGGGCGCCGGTCACGCAACATGAAGAACAACCCGAACAGGCAGAAGCCGGTGGCTGCATGCCCACCTGGCCAGCACAGGCCCGGCTTGTCGGTAGGCGGGCGAGGCTCCAGCAGCTTGCTGTAGGTTTCCTTGCCACCAAACTGGCTCAGGCTCCACGGGCACTGCACTTGGGTGACCTTTTTCAGCGGCGTGACGAAGGCCGTGGACACGCCCAACGCCAGCACCAGGCAGCCCAGCTCGCGGCGCCAGCTGAACAGCCGCTTCCAGAAAAAACTCAAGGCGAAGGCTGCGACCGCCAACAGCCCGAGCCCGATCACCCCCTGCTTGACCCCATCATGCAGGACATTCTCCAGCAAGTAGCTGTGGCGGCCGATAAACTCGCCGGCTGCCTGGTCGAAAAACAGGTAGGCCACGTCCATGTCAACCGAAGTCAGTTCAAGCAGCACCAACGCCAGCGCAGTTGCCAGCGGGATGCCCAGATACAGCCAGGGGTTGATCGGACGAGGACGAATGCGTTGTTGCATGACGACTCCAGGGCGCGAAAAAGACCGGGCATTGTTGACTGCCCGCTATCCTGTGTCCGTGAAGGATCAGTGAAAAAACTGTCAAGTTCACTGAATTTGCACTAGGGCTGGCACTGTCCAGGTGATGGCCTTAAGCTGCGCCTGCCGCGCACCACAGCGAAGCGCCGCACAGGAGAACCCGATGCGTATTCTTTTGGTTGAAGACAACCGCGATATCCTCGCCAACCTGGCCGATTACCTGGGCATGAAAGGCTACACAGTCGATTGTGCCCAGGACGGCCTGTCCGGCCTGCACCTAGCCGCTACCGAGCACTACGACTTGATCGTGCTCGACATCATGCTGCCCGGGATCGACGGCTATACCCTGTGCAAGCGCCTGCGTGAGGACGCTCGCCGCGATACGCCGGTGATCATGCTCACGGCCCGCGACCAGCTGGACGACCGTTTGCAGGGGTTCCGCTCCGGCGCCGACGACTATCTGCTCAAACCGTTCGCGCTGTCGGAGCTGGCCGCGCGTATCGAAGCGGTGCTGCGCCGGGCCCAGGGTGGCGGGCGCCGCACCTTGCAGGTGGCAGACCTGAGCTACGACCTGGATACCCTTGAGGTGACCCGTCAGGGGCGCTTGCTCAAGCTCAACCCGGTTGGCCTGAAGCTACTTGCCGTATTGATGCAGAAAAGCCCGCATGTTTTGCGCCGCGAGGTGCTGGAAGAGGCCTTGTGGGGTGACGACTGCCCCGACAGCGACAGCTTGCGCAGCCATGTGCACCAGTTGCGTCAGGTGATCGACAAACCGTTCGAAAAGCCCTTGCTGCATACCGTCCATGGCGTCGGCTATCGCCTCGCCGAGGGCCGCGATGGAGTTTAAACAGAGCCTGGCGCAGCGCATCATCATCGCTTTTGCGTTGATGAGTGCATTGGTTGCCGGCGCCTTCGCCTTCGGCATTGTCGCCACAGTGCATTTGGTCGAGGAGCGGTTGATTTCCTCGGTGCTGGGCGGTGACCTGCAACGGCTGTTGCGCATGGACAGCGTCAGCGACTGGAGCCATCGCCCTCGTCCAGACCAACTGTTCTACTTCAGCGGTGGGCGCGACGACTTCGAATTGCCCAAGGACCTGCGCCACCTCGATGTCGGCTTCCATGAGGTATTTCGCGACCAACTGTCCTACCACGCCATGGTCGAGATCGTCGATGGCCGGCGCTATGTGCTGCTGCAGGACCAGAGCGATTTCGAGGAGCGAGAGCGGGTGCTGTTCGCCGTCGTGGTAGTAGGCTTTGTGCTCAGCCTGGTGCTGGCTGTGGTGTTGGGCTGGCTGTTGGCGCGGCGCGTCATGGCACCGGTCATTCGCCTGGCACGCCAGGTCCGTCACCGCGACCAGTTGCTTGGCCTGGCGCCGCCGCTGGCGCCGGATTATGCAGCGGACGAAGTCGGCCAGTTGGCGGTGGCGTTCGACGATACGCTAGGGCGTCTGCGCGATGCCTTGACCCGGGAGCGGCTGTTCACCAGCGATGTCAGCCATGAGTTGCGTACGCCCTTGATGGTGCTGGCCACCTCTTGTGAACTGCTTATGGAAAACCCGAACCTGGATACCCGTTCGCGCAACCAGGTGGAACGCATAGCCCGCGCCACTGAAGAAATGCGCGAGCTGGTCAAGACCTTCCTGATGCTGGCCCGTGCCCAGCGCGATCAGGGGGCTGTAGCATCCCAGGCTACGCTGTGCGAGGTCGCCGATGACCTGATTGGGGTGTGGCGAGATACCATCGAACAGAAGGGCTTGGCGCTGTATTACGATGGCCGTGTCAGTGCTGGCCCGCTGCTGTACAACGCCACCTTCCTGCAATCGGTGATGGGTAACCTGTTGCGCAACGCTGCGCATTACACCGACAGCGGTTATATCCGCCTGAGCCTGGACCCCAAGGGCTTCAGCGTCGAGGACAGTGGCGTGGGTATCCCTGAAGAGCAGCGCGAGGCGATGTTCCAGCCCTTCGTCCGGGGTGACGAGCGGCGAGGTGAGGGCCTTGGGCTTGGCCTTTCGCTGGTGCAGCGCATCTGCGACGACCAGGGCTGGCGCGTGACCCTGACATCCACCGCACCGCACGGATGCCGCTTCCAGGTCGACCTTAGCCAGAGCGCGGAGAAAACCGACCCCTCGCAACTGTGACAGCCATGCGCTGAAACATGTCGTTCGGCGCATAACATTTTTTTCACACGGGCATGACCTGTTACCTACGCTTCTTTACCTAAGGTGAGCGCACTGGAGCCAGGAGATGCCCAATGCGTAGCCCGATCAAACTCGAATTTTCCCAGAAGTACGACCAGCAACATGCGCAGGAGTACTTCCTCAAGCACCAGGACGGCCTGGCGCGTCGCCTGTCTCACCAGCGCGATGAGCAACTGGCGCGTCGAGCACTGGCGCTGGCGGGAGAACCCGGGTTGGTGCTGGACCTGCCCTGCGGCGCGGGACGCTTCTGGCCATTGCTGGCGGAAAAGCCGAACCGCGTGATCATTGGCGCCGATAACTCCGAGGCGATGATCGAGACAGCCTGCAAGGCACAACCGCCAGAAGTGGTTGCGCGGGTACGGCCTTTGCAGACATCGGCGTTCGACATCGATTTGCCGGATAACGCCGTAGACAGCATCTTCTGCATGCGGTTGTTCCATCACATCGGCGAAGCGGCTCACCGCAAAAGAATTCTCTCTGAGTTTCAAAGGGTTAGCCGTGACAGTGTAATCCTGTCATTGTGGGTGGACGGTAACTTCAAGGCCTGGCGGCGCAAGAAGCTCGAGCAACGGCGCAGTGCCAAGGCGGAGCAGGACAGCTACCAGAACCGTTTTGTGTTACCGGCGGAGACAGTTGAAGAAGAATTCAAGGCCGCCGGCTTCAGAATCCAGGAACGCCTCGACTTCCTGCCGTTCTATGCCATGTGGCGAGTCTATGTATTACGTAAGGGGTAGTGTTTGATGGCTGTAACCCAGAATGGGGAGTCACGGTTCGATTATTACTGGCGTCAGCAGGGCGAATGGGTCGAGGAGCCTAACCAGCGGCGTGGTGGCGAAAGCGGTGTGCAGCGTCTTAACGACGCCAATGGCAAGCTGCTGTATGCCAAGCGGCAGGTCGGGCATATCTATCGCAGCCTGATGCACCCCTTCGGCAGGCCGACCGTGCTACGTGAACTCGATGCGTTGAACAGCTTCGAGCAGCTGGGTGTGCGCGTACCGCGTATCGTCTTCTGCGGTGCCGAGCGTGATGCCGATCACCAATGGCGGGCGCTGCTGGTCAGTGAGGCGCTGGAAGGTTTTGTCGAGCTTGACACCTGGCACGCTGAAGGGGCGCGAGAGCGTTATCCCCAGGTGGTGCACGAGCGCATGCTCAAGGAGCTGGCCGACAACCTGGCGCGCATGCACCGGGGGCATTGGCAGCATGGCTGCCTTTATGGCAAGCACGTTTTCATCAAGGTGATCGGCGAAGGCGAACAGGCCCGTGTTGAAGTGGCGCTGCTCGACCTTGAAAAATGCCGGCGCCGTATCAGTTGTCAGCGTGCAGCGGGCAACGACCTGCGTCAGCTGCGCCGCCATTCGTCGCTCAATGACGCAGAATGGCAATCGCTGCTCTACTTTTACCAGATGGCGTTTGGCAGCGCTGTCAAAGGGTTAGGGCAATGAAACTAGAAATCGCTCGAGCTTTGTTCCTGGTAGCTGGCCTGGCGGTAACCACCGCTGCGGTCGCGGCCTGGGAAGAGCCCAGGCCGACCGTGTTCAGCAAGGCTGAAATGGCCGACCAGTGCGCGTTGCCGCGGGAAGCGAAACCGCAGCAGCAGGCACAGGTTGCGCCGGACCAGGACCTTTTGCTGTTCCTGTTTGGTTTGCGTCAGGGGTTACGGCCTTTTGGTTGAACCCTACGGGAGCTAGAAATGCCAGAGGCCTCGCGATTGCGGGGCCTCTGGCATTTTTTTGTTTGTCTTTCTGGCCTCTGCTGCAGAAGTCAGCAGTGCTGCAGGCTGTTGCCTTTGAGGCACGTGAGCAGCAGGAAACCGCTAATGGCGCTGCCCAAGAACAGAATTCCCAAGCTCAATGGAAGCAGATGTTCAGCTGACGCAATCAAAGTGCCTGCGAAACCACCCCCGGCAAAGAGCACTGTTGTGTTGAGCGACGCTGCTGCCCCTGCCTGCTGCGGATAGCGGGCTAATGCTTGCGTAGCCGCAGCGGGGCGTACCATCGTCGTTCCTGCTGTACATAAAATCATCGGTATCATGAGGCCTATTACTGTCAGCCCTGCTAACCACTGCCAAATCAATAGGGCTGCACCTGCGGTGCCTATCAGCAGAAATCCCGTGCAGATTAGAGCGTGTGCGCTGACTCGATGGTTCAAGAAAGTCGCGATGGCACCTCCAACGATATACGCCAGCCCGTAGGCGATGAATACAATGGAAAACTGATAGGGTGTGAGGCCTAGCTGTTCCATCAGTATCAGGGGTGCAATGACGATGAATGAAAAATGGCAGGCGAACGCTAAAGTGGCTTGTAGGGAATAGGTTACATAGAATGCGTCTCGCAACATCTGAGTATAGCTTTGAACACCTGAATTACCCTCGCATAAAATAGGTGTTTCTTGCAGCAGCACCCATGCAAGTATTATGACAACGAAGGCTATTCCAATAAATACAGTAAAGCTCCCTGCCCAGCCGATTGATTGTTGGAGGGCTGCACCCGCGACGGGCGAGATTGATATGAACAAGCCACTTGCACTCGTCAACATGATGCGCATGGTGTTGCGCTGTTTTCCACTATACAGGTCCTGTACAAGTGCTTGGCCAAGAACCAAGCTTCCACAGCCGGCGGCTTGCAACAACCGAAATGCCAAAAAAATTTCATAGTCAGTTGAAAGTAGGCAGCCTGTAGCCCCAGCAATGGAGACGCCCAGCCCAACGATTAACAGTCTTTTACGCCCCGTTCGGTCAGACAGGGGGCCAATAAATATTTGCGCCACAGCTACGCCAAACGCGAATAGGCTTACAGAATAAGCTATTTGCTTTGGTTCTACTCGAAAGGCGTCTGCAAGCGCCGGGAACGAAGGAAGGATGACGTCCAGAGGGAAAACGCCTAATAGACACAAAAGAATCAAAAGCAATGGACGAAGAATGGTGTCTTTAAAGGTTTCGGTCTGACTCATGGGAGGAGGCCCGCCGCTCTGAACTGTGACGTATAGCGTGCATTTTTCAATAAGTCGGTGCGTTTGATTGCCAGTATCGTGATTTTGGATATTGTGGATATCCGAAGCATATTATTGTCTTTTAGGTAGCTAATAACCGTTTTTGATAATAGCGTTAAGCTCAAGATGTACAAGTCGAAGAGGGTGGCCAAATTTCTGATTGAGTTGTAGGAGTTTTTACCAAGGCCATTTCCAAGAAAGGTTGGATTTTGCTGGAAGGCGTCTAGTTCGCGAGTGCCCTGCCATTCTAGTTCTAATAGTTACCGGGCAAAGTGATTTTCTATTGGCCTTCTGTACCCTTACTGCCTCTTCGCGGGTTGCCCGCTTGTATGGTTAGACTTAAAGGGCTGGTGGGACTAGATGCCCGATTCTCCCACAGGTACTGCACCCATGTCGGGCCCGGTGCCCTTTCTGTGGGAGCGGGCAAGCCCGCGAAGAGGCCGGGTCAGGCTGTTACAGGTTCCTTGGCGTTCGTCTTGTGCGCCAGCAAGGTGTAGATACAAGGCAGCACAAACAAGGTAAACAGCGTGCCAATCGACATCCCGGTGGCAATCACCGTACCGATGTCAAAACGGCTGAGCGCCCCCGCTCCGGTCGCGAGAATCAGCGGCACCATGCCGAACACCATCGCCGCCGTGGTCATCAGCACCGGCCGCAGGCGAATGGCCGCCGCTTCCTCGATCGCCTCGCGCACGCTCAGGCCGCGTTCCTCACGCAACTGGTTGGCGAACTCGACGATGAGGATGCCGTGCTTGCTGATCAGCCCGATCAAGGTCACCAGCCCGACCTGGGTGTAGATGTTCATGCTCGATATACCCAGGAACAGCGGCAGCAGCGCCCCGCAGATCGACAACGGCACCGTCACCAGGATCACCAGCGGGTCGCGGAAGCTTTCAAATTGCGCTGCCAGCACCAGGAAGATGATCGCCAGTGCCAGGCCGAAGGTAACCCACAGCGCGCTGCCTTCCTGAACGTACTGGCGGGCCACGCCGGCATAGTCGAAGGCGAAGCCTTCCGGGGCCTCTTCGCGGGCGATGTCCTGCACGGTCTTCAGCGCTTCGCCCAGGCTGACCATAGGCACGCCCTGGATAATCGCCGCGTTCAACTGCTGGAACTGGTTGAGCTGGCGCGGGCGGGCGCGGTCGGTGAGTGTTATCAGGCTCGACAGCGGCAACAGTTGGCCCTGGTCGTTCTTTACGTAGTAGTTGTTGAGCCAGCCGGGGTTGTCGCGGTACGGCCGCTCGACCTGGGCAATTACCTTGTAGCTGCGTCCTTCCAGGGTGAAGCGGTTGATTTCCGCCTCGCCCAGCAAGGTCGCCAGCGTGCCGCCCAAGGTGTCCATCGACACCCCCATTTGCGCCGCCTTGGCCCGGTCGATATCGACCACCACTTCGGGCTTGTCGAAGGCCAGGTCGATGTCGAGGAAGGCGAACTTGCCAGACGCCTGGGCGCGCGTCTTGATGCGCTGGGCCACCTCCAGCAGTGCCGGGTAGTCGCCAGCGGTATTGATCACGAACTGGAACGGCAGGCCCTCGCCGGTGCCGGGTAACGAGGGCAGGTTGAAGCCGAAAATCTGCAGGCCGCCGATTTCCTCAAGCTTGGCCTGCACCAGCGGCAGCAGCGCCATTTGGGTGCGGTCACGCTCGTTCCAGGGCTTGAGCAAAAAACCACCAATGCCGCTCTGCACACCATTGAAACCATTGATCTGGAACGACGAGTAGTACTCGGGGAAGGTTTTGAACAGTGGTGTGAACTGGTCGGTGTAGGCATTGAGGTAATCAAGGTTGGCCGGCTGCGGTGAGCTGCTGATCATGAAGATCACCCCCTGGTCCTCGGCGGGCGCCAGTTCGTTCTGGGTAAACTTGAGCAGCACCGGGATCAGGCACAGCACGATCACGGCAAACACCAGCACCACCGGCCGACTGTCGAGGGTGGCGTGCAGCAGGCGCTGGTAGCGTATCTTCAGGCGTTCGAACAGCTGGTCAAGGCGATGGGCCAGGCCGCTGGGGTTCTGCTCCCGGCGCAGCAGCAGGGCGCACATCATCGGTGAAAGGGTGAGGGCCACGATGCCGGAAATGATCACCGCCCCGGCCAGGGTCAGGGCGAACTCCTTGAACAAGGCCCCTGTAAGCCCGGTGAGGAAGCCGATCGGCGCATAGACGGCAGCCAGAGTGATGGTCATCGACACCACCGGCATCGCGATTTCCCGAGCGCCCTCAAGGGCCGCGTCGAACGGTGACTTGCCTTCTTCCATGTGCCGGTGGATGTTCTCCACCACGACAATTGCATCGTCCACCACCAGGCCGATGGCCAGCACCATGGCCAGCAGGGTCAGCAGGTTGAGCGAGTAGCCCATCATCTGCATGAAGAACAGCACGCCGATCATCGACAGGGGAATCGTCACCACCGGGATCAGTACCGAGCGCAGGGCACCGAGGAACAGGAACACCACCACGATGACGATCAGCACCGCTTCACCGAGGGTCTTGACCACTTCGTCGATGGAGGCCTGGATGAACAGGGTGGCGTCGTAGGCGATCGACACCTTGAGCGCTGAGGGCAGCTGGCTTTCCAGCTCGGGCATGATGCGCCGAACTTCCTTGATCACTTCCAGCGGGTTGGCTGCCGGGGTCGCCTTGATGCCGATATACACCGACGGGGTACCGTCGAACGAACTGACCGTGTCGTAGTTTTCTGCGCCCATCTCGACCCGCGCCACATCGCCCAGCAGCACGCGGCTGTCGCCGCTGGTCTTGACCGGCAAGGCGGCGAAGGCCTCGGCCGATTTCAGCTCGGTACTGGCGTTGATACTGGTGACCACGTACTCGCCCTTCACCTCACCGGCGGCAGACAGGAAGTTGTAGCGGCGTACCGCATTGGTCACGTCGGTGGCCGACAGGCCAAAGCCAGCCAGCTTCACCGGGTCGATCCAGATACGCATGGCAAACACCTGGTTGCCGAGAATCTCCGCCTCGGCCATGCCTGGCAACGTGGCCAGCTTGGGCTGGATGACCCGCGACAGGTAGTCGGTGATCTGCGGGTTGCTCATTTCCTTGCTGTAGAAGCTGAGGTACATCAGCGCCGAGGCATCGGCGGCTTCCTTGCTGAGCACCGGGTCTTCGGAGTTCTGGGGGAGTTTGTTGCGCACTTCGTTGGCCTTGGCCAGCAGCTCGGTGAACAACCGGTCGCTGTCGGCGCCGATGCGCGCGTAGATGGAGATCACCGAGAAGTTCTGCCGACTCACCGAGGTCATGTAATCGATGCCTTCGGCACTGGCCAGGCTCTGCTGCAGCGGCTGGGTGATGTAGCCCTGAATGGTTTCGGCGTTCGCGCCAGGGTAGGCGGTGGTCACCGTGATCAGGGCGTTTTCCATTTGCGGGTATTGGCGAATCTGCAGCTTGCTCCAGGCCTGGAAGCCTAGCAGCAGGATCAGCAGGCTGACCACGCTGGCCAGTACCGGGCGGCGGATGAACGGGTCGGTGAACGCCATGCCAGCCTCCTGGTCAGTCTGCGCGCGGAGCGCTCTGTTCGGGTTTGAGTGCTGTGTCCTGGCCGAGGCGGATAGCGGCGCCGGGGGTCAGCTTGAGCTGCCCGGCGGTCACCACCTGATCACCCGCCGTGAGCCCCTTGCTGATCACCACCACACCCTCGCGGCGTTCGCCGGTCTGCACGGTGCGTTGCTCGGCGCTGAGTTGCGGCTGGCCCTTGTCGTCCAGCATCGGGTTGCCGTCCTTGTCTTTGCGCGGTGTGGCGACATACACCGAGTTGCCATACAGCGTGTAGGTGATGGCGCTTTCCGGCACCACCACCCGTGCCTGTGGGTTGGGCAGCAAAATCAGCAAATTGGCGAACATGCCGGGCAGCAGCTTGCCGTCCGGGTTGGCCAAGGTGGCGCGTACCAGCAGGTTGCGCGTGCTCTCTTCGACCTTGGGGTTGATGGCGCTGAGGCTCGCGGGGAAGGTCTGGCCCGGGTAAGCGGCCACCTGCACCAGCACCTGCTGGCCGAGGCTCAGGTGCGGCAGGGCCTGTTCGGGCACATTGAAGTCGACGTAGAGGCTGGAAAGGTCCTGCAAGGTGGCGATCACCGTGCCTGCGGCCAAGTAGTCGCCGACATCCACCTGGCGGATGCCGATAGTGCCGCTGAACGGGGCGCTGATGCTTTTCTTGGTCTTGGACGCCTTGAGCTGGTCGACCACCGCCTGGTTACGCCGATATTGCGCGGTAAGGCGGTCATATTCACCGCGGGAGATGGCCGAGTCGCCCACCAGTTGGCTGCCACGGCCGAAATCGACCTTTGCCAGGCCCAGGTCGGCCTGGGCAGTCCCGAGCAGGGCCGATTCCTGGTCATCGTTGAGCTGCAGCAACAGTTGCCCCGCCTTGACTGGCTGGCCGGAGTCGAAGTGCAGGGATTTGACGGTGCCTTCCACCTCAAGGCTCAACTCGACGCCTTGCAGGGCCTTGAGGCTGCCCACAGCGGGCAGGCGCTCCTGCCACTGGCGTTCTTCGGCCACGGCTGCCGCCACGGTGATGGGGGGCTTGGGGGCAGTGAACATCTGGATCTGCTGGTAGATCGAGAAGGCCTTGTAGCCTGCCAGGGCCAGCACGATCAGCAGAACCACGGCCAACATGATAAGCATGCGGCGGCGCAGCATAGTCCAGTTCCTTGCATGCGTGGTTGTTATTGGTTTAGGCACGACAACGGGCGATCCTGCCCACGTGTGGTTGGGGAAGTATTGACTGTTTTTGCCAGGATGGGGAGATATTGGCGGGGAGGGCCCTGTTGCCGGCAAGCCCGCCCCCACAGGAATTGCGTGAACCTGTGGGAACCGGTTTGCTGGCGATGAGCCGGTGCAGGCGGCCCCGGTGTCAGGCCAAGTGCAGGTGGTTGTCCCAGAACCCGGAAGGCAGGTCCATCGGCTGGCCGACCAGCTCCTGCTTGCGGCAATCATAGTAGCGGCACCGCCCCTGCCCGGAGGTGACGACAAAGCCGTCTTTCACCGCGCCGACTCCCGCGCAATCGGGCATCGGTGCATCCAGCCGTACCGCGCCACTGTCCAGGTCCCAGACAAACAGGCGGTTGGCCCGTGGCGCGGTCAGTGCCACCAGGCGCAGGTCGCTGTGGATGGCGACGCTGGCGGTGTACTGGGCCATCGCCTGCAGTTGGTGTTCCGGGACCGGAAAGGCGGTGAACCGCTCGCCTGGACGCTTGATCGCCAGCAATTCGGCCGTTTCGTCAGCATCGCCCATGAACTGTTGGCAGGCGGCGATGGTGCCATCACTGCCCACCGCCAGGTGGCGCACACTGTTCATCGGCTGGGCCAACGTTTCCTTGCTCAGCAAGGTCCCGTCGCGCTGCATCAGTACCAGGCTCGGCTCCATGGCATGGAGGTTCATCTCGACCCGGCTCTCGGCCTCGGTGCGGATGCCGCCGTTGGCCACGATCAGGGTCTCGCCATCCGGCAGCCAGGCCACCTCATGGGGGCCGATGCCGTGGGTCGGGATCTCGCCGGTGTGCACCAGGCGCTCGCCTTCGAAACGGTAGACACCCAGGACGCCACGCCCCGGGTCGGTGGTGTCGTTCTCGGTGGCATACAGCCATTCCCCGCCCTTGTGGATCACGGCGTGGCCATAGAAGTGCCGGTCCGGTTGCGACGTGACGGTCTGCAGCAGGCGCCCGTCGCGCAGGTCGACCAAGTAGCTTTCGGTGCCTGGGCGGCGTGCGACGAACACGGCGATCGGCAGTTCGGGGTGGTTGATGATCGCGTGGCAACGTTGCGCCACCTGGGTGCTGAACACCTGGGTGCCGTCCAGGCGAAACCCGACCGCATAGTGCTTGCCGTCGCCATCGTCACGCGCCGACAGCAGCAGGGGTTCGCTACCTTTGTTGCGGAACAGGCTCCAGCCGCCCAGGGTCAGGGCGCTGAGCAATACGCTACCGAGTTTGAGGGCCTGGCGTCGCAGCATGATCAGTCACCGTCGTTGGCATTGAAGCCCAGCTGAATGTTCAACGCCTTGGCCAGCTCGCCTTCGTGCAAGCGGTGGACGACGTTGAGGCTGTCGTAGATCTGGTTGAGCGCCTGTTGGCCTGCGTCGTCGGCCAGCAGCTCGCCCAGGGTCTTCTGGTTGTCGGCCAGTAGCTTGAGGGCGGTAGCGTAGGCGTCGTCGATCTTCTGCGCCAGGGCTTTCTGGTCGCTGCCCAGCAGGCCGCGCAGGCCCTGGTTGTCTACCCCGACCCACACGGCCTGAGCGGCCTTGAGGCTGGCTTCCAGGCTTTTCAGGGAAGAATGGCTGCGCCAGGCTTCGGCCTGCAACGGCTGAGGGATGCCTTTGCTCTGGCGGCCCATCGGCGCACCGAGCTTCTTCTTCAGGGTATCCAGGGCGGTCACCTGGGCGCGCAACAGGTCGGCGATGGCCTCGTGGGAGTCGGCATAACGCTGGTTAGGGAACTTGGTCATCTGCGAGAGCATGCCGTCGGTGCTGTTCCAGCCCTTGAGGATCTCTTCGGCCAGCGCCTTCTGGTGCTCACCAATAGCGACCAGCAACGGGCAGTAGCGCGCTTTCTGCTCGGCGGTGGCAATGTCCGGCTTGCTATCGAAGAGGATGTACTCGTAGGCCGACAGGCCACGTACCACGACACTGGCCTTGCCCAGGGCAGCGACATCGACCGGCTTGTCACCATTGACCAATTGCTCGACCTGGCGGCCGACCAGGTTCTTCTTGTCGGGCCAGAACTGCACTTGCCAGGCGCGGTTGCCTTCAGCCAGCGGGCCGACCAGCAGGGGTTGCAGCTCGGCCCAGGCTTTTTGCGCATTGAGGAAGTCGGCGCGTGCGGTTTCCAGGCTTTCCTTGCCTTCACAGTAGGCCAGGGCGCTGCTGGCCAGCTGACGGTCTGCTTCGACCCAGCGGCTGTAGGTCGGCAGGATCACCTGCTTGGCGATGGCGGCCGAGGTCACGGCCTGCGGGTCCTGCGGTGAGCAGGCGCCGAGGGCGAGTGCGGCGAGGCTGGTGAACAACAGTTTGGGTCGGAACATGCCCGGCTCCTTGCGCGTATTAAAGTGAGTTCAGGAACGCCAGCAACGCGGCTCGCTGCTCGGCATTGAAGGTCAATACATGGTCGCGCGCGGCCTGGGCTTCGCCGCCGTGCCAGAGCACGGCTTCGAGCAGGTTGCGGGCGCGGCCGTCATGCAGGTACTGGGTGTGGCCGCTGACGGCTTCGGTCAGGCCGATGCCCCACAGGGGAGGGGTGCGCCAGTCCTGGCCGTTGGCGGCGAATTCGGTGCGCTCGTCAGCCAGACCTGGGCCCATGTCGTGCAGCAACAGGTCGCTGTAGGGGCGGATGACCTGCCCGGCCAGCTCCGGCTCGGCAGCATTGGCGGCGGTGGTAAACTGCGGGATGTGGCAGCCCTGGCAGCCGGCCTGGTAGAACAGGTTCTTGCCGGCCAAGACCTGCGGGGCGCCGACGTCGCGGCGCGCCGGTACACCCAGGTTGCGGGTGTAGAAGGTGACCAGGCGCAGGATGTTGTCGCTGACTTCCTTTTCACCGTCGGCGCCGTCGCCATTGGGCGCGGCAAGGCAGTCGAGCTGGGCTGGGGTGCAGTCGTCCTTGGGGTGCAGGGTACTGGTCAGGCCCATGTCACCGGCAAAGGCGTGCACGTTCTGCTGGTTGACGTTGGGCTGCCCGGCCTTCCAGCCGAAACGGCCGATTACCGTTTTGCCCTGGGCGTCGTCCCATACCCGGTTGGCTCGTCCGCGAATGCCATCGCGGTTGCGGTCGTCAGGGTCTTCATTGGCCAGGATGTCGGCCTCTGGAATGGCTTCGAGCAGGCCCAGGCCGATCATGGGCGGAGCCACCCGTGCCGAGAACCGGGTGTCGGGGTGCATCGGCCCGTAGCCCAGCTGAGTGATCTGCAGCGTCGGGCGCCGTAACTCGACCTGGTGGCCATCCTTGAAGGTGACGGTCTGCTGGTCATAGGTCACCCGCACCTTGCCTTCAGGGGCCACGCCGGGGATGGCCATGTCCTGCAACTGAGTACCGTAGACCGGTTCGGGCACCACGCCGATGCGCTCGATCTCCTTGGCCAAGTAGGGCTGGTCTGGAATCGACAGGCGCACCAGCATCGATACCGCGTTGCTGTCACCGAGTTCTGGCGGATGGCCGCGGCCGTCACGGATGTGGCAGTTCTGGCACGCATTGGTGTTGAACAGCGGGCCGAGGCCGTCGCGCGCGGTGGTGGTGGAGGGGGCAATCACCCATGGGCTGCGGAAAAAGCTGTTGCCCACGGCAAAGTCCAGGCGCCGCTCGGGCGACAGGTTGGCCGAAGGCATGGAAAAGGCGTTGCGATCGCTGCGCTGGACAGTCGCCTGGCCACCCGACAGCGCTTCGCCCGGCTCGGCCTGAGTGAAACGCGGGGCGTCGTCACAGGCGGCGAGGGCGAGGGCCAGCAGCAGGGTAGGGAGTCTGAACAGCGACAAGGACATGCAAAATCCTGGGCGTGGGCGAAAAACCGGCGTGCAAGCTTAGCAGGCTGGGGGTGTTTGAATAAGAGCAATTTGCAATTGCCGGATGAAAATGTACCCGTCCCGAACAGAAAAAAGGCGACCCGAAGGCCGCCTCTTTCAGCACCGCAACGGCGTGATCAGAACTCGTGATCGGCGGTGTCCGGGTTCAGGTTGGCAATGCCCAGCTTGCCAGCCGCCTGCTCGATCGCGCCGGTCTGCTTGACCAGGGCGGCGATGGCGTCACGCACGATCTGGTTGCCGGCAGCGTTGTCGGCAGCGATCAGCTGGTCGTAGTGCTCACCCTTGAGCGCATGGTCGACGATGACCTGGATCTTCGCTTCGGTGGCTTCCAGGTCGGCCTTGAGGGTCGCGTCGGTCGCCGGGTCGGCTTTGGCCACCAGTTCGGACAGGCTCGGGCCGGTCAGCTTGGTGCCGTCGACACGGGTGTACTCACCCAGGTAGACGTTACGGATGCCTTTGGCGTCGTAGAAGTGCGAGTAGTGGGTGTTGTCACTGAAGCAGTCCTGCTCGTCTTCTGGCGAGTTGGCTTCCAGCGAGACTTTCATGCGTTCGCCAGCCAGTTCGCCCAGCGACAGGCTGCCCATGCCGAACAGCATCTTGCGCAGGCCATCGGCCGCAGGCTCGGCTTCCAGCGTGGCGCGGTAGTTGTCGGCTACGTTCGGCGCCCAGTTGCCGACCATCTCTTCGAGGTCGGTGACCAGCAGCTCGGTAACCGCTTTCAGGTAGGCGCGGCGACGGTCGTTGTGGCCGCCCGTGGCGCCCTGGCCTTCGAGGTAGTCCGACGCCGGGCGGTTGCCCGCGCCTGGGCCGGTGCCGTTCAGGTCCTGGCCCCAGAGCAGGAACTCGATCGCGTGGTAACCGGTGGCGACGTTGGCTTCGGAACCGCCCAGCTCGTTCAGGCTGGCCAGTTTCTCGGGGGTGATGTCCTTGACGTCGATCTTCTCTTCGCCCACCTGGATCTCGGTGTTGGCGATGATGTTGGCGTTGGCCGCCGGGTTGCCCAAGGCGTGCTCGTAGCTCTTGTCGACATAATCGATCAGGCCTTCGTCCAGGGGCCAGGCGTTAACCTGGCCTTCCCAGTCGTCGATGATCGTGTTGCCGAAGCGGAACGCCTCGCTCTGCAGGTATGGAACGCGGGCAGCGGCCCAGGCGGCCTTGGCGGCGTTCAGGGTCTCGTCGTTGGGCTTGGCGAGGAACGCGTCGATGGCGCTTTGCAGGGTCTTGGCGGTGCTCAGCGAATCGCTGTAAACGGTGTAGACCATCTCGGTGTAATGCTTGACCACGGCCTTGCCGGCCGCTTCGTCGACGGCCCCCGGCGCCGCAGCAGTGGTGCTGGCGGCAGCAGGTGCCTGTGCTTGCGGGGCGGCAGCCTTGCCGTCCTTGCTTTCACCGCAACCGGCGAGAGCGATGGCGATGGCCAGCAGACTGGCGGAGGCCAGAGGCATTCGAATCATTATTGGTTTCCCTGCGTCGTGTGGTTGGACAGTGTGGCGTGGCACGTGAAAGCGCAACATCATGCGAAAGATTTGCATTTGCTGTAAAGGGGCGCGGCACGCAATTCATGTAAATGCGCGTCACGGTGTGTAACCCAGGGGAATGGCTTACAGCGCGGAAACCTGATTGCGCTGCGCCTGTTTGAGGAAATGGGTCAACTCACGGGCCGAAAGCGGTTTGCTGTAGTGGTAGCCCTGACCTTCATGGCAGCCCTGGGCGATGATGTAGCTCTCCTGCTCGGCGGTTTCCACCCCTTCGGCGATCACCTGCATCCCCAGGCTCTTGCCCAGCTGGATGATGGCCCGAACGATGGTGGCGTCGTCATCGTCGTCAAGCAGGTCCTGGACGAAGCTCTTGTCGATCTTGATCTTGTCCAGTGGCAACGACTTGAGGTAGCTCAGCGACGAGTAACCGGTGCCGAAGTCGTCGATGGCGATCATCGCCCCTGAGCGGCGCAAGCTGAGCAGGTGCTGGGCGGCGGTGCTGATGTCTTCCATCAGGCCGGTTTCGGTCACTTCCAGCTCGAGGCTGCGCGGCGGCAAGCGGTAGGCCTGCAGCAGGTTGTTGACCACCCTTGGGAGTTCATTGTGGTGCAGTTGCACGGTCGACAGGTTGACGGCCATACGCAGTTCGGCGAAGCCCAGGTCGTGCCATTCGCGCAGTTGCCGGCAGGCCTGATCGAGCACCCACTCGCCGATGCTGATGATGCTGCCGTTCTGCTCGGCCAGCGGGATGAACTGGTCTGGCGGAACCATGCCCAACTCTGGATGCTGCCAGCGCAGGAGCGCTTCAACGCCGACCACGCGGTGGTCGCGGTAGCTGATCTGTGGCTGGTAAACCAGATACAGCTGGTTGCGCGTCAACGCCTCGCGCAGGTCCTTTTCCATCTCGCGGCGCCGACGCATCTCGCTGTCGACGCTGGCAATGTAGAACTGGTAACGGTTGCGTGAACGCGCCTTGGCCAGGGTCATGGTCTGCTCGGCTTTTTGCAGCAGCTTCTCGGTGCTGTCGCCGTCCTCGGGGAACAGGGTGATGCCGATAGTCGCACGCAGGCGGATCTGCTGATGGTCCAGGCCGAACGGCACTTCCAGGTCGTCGAGGATGCTCTGTGCCAGTTCTGCGGCTTCATAGGGCTGTTCGATGTTGGCCTGGACCAGAGCGAACTGGTCACCACCCAGGCGTGCCAGGGCGCCCAGCCGGCCACTGTGAGCGCGCAGGCGATCGGCCAGGGCTAACAGCAACTGGTCGCCAACCTGGTAGCTGAACTGTTCGTTGATGCCCTTGAAGTCGTCCAGGCCTACGCACAACACCGCCACACGCTGTTGCAGGCGGCCGCCGTCGACCAGGATTTTGTCCAGCTGTGTCTGCAATTGCTGGCGGTTGGGCAAGCCGGTGAGGAAGTCGTACTGAGCCATGCGCTGCAGGCTGTTCTCGGCTTCATGGCGCAGGTGGGTGTTGCGCTCGATCGAGGCCAGCAGCTGGTTGGCGGTGTTGACCCAGATGCCCAGCTCGTTCTTCTCGTGGCCTTTGAGCAGCGGGATCTGGTGTTGGCTTGGGCGATCAGGGTTGATCTGGGTGAGGTGCTCGATGATCTTCGACAGGGGCTTGGTCAACAGCCAGTGGTAGACCAGGTACAGCACCAGGCCCATGGCCAAGGCCCGCAGCACACCGGAAATGAAGATGATGATGGCGTTGAGCAGAAAGTCTTCACCGTAGGCGGCGGTGTCCAGGGTGATGCTCAGGTCGCCGTAGTATTCGCTGTAGGGCCCGCGCCCGACCAGTTGCGTGGTGTAGGTACGTTCCTGGCCGAGGATCAGGTCGGTCAGCCAGCGCATCGAGGTGTCCAGCAGTGGGCGGGACTTCTCGGCCAGCATGGTTTCGTTGGGATGTCCGATGGAGGCTTTGCGCACCGATTCGTCTTGGAACAGACCTTCCATGACCTGCATGCCCATTTCCCGGTCAAGGCTGTAGACCGCCTGGGTCGATGGGTCGCGGAACATGTCAAGGATGCGCTGGGCATCGTTGTTGACGGCCTGGCGGGTCTTGTAGGTGTCGTAGACGATCTGCGCGCAACTAAGGACGACACCAACCGCCAGCGCCGAAAGGAGTACGACCCTGAGCAACTTGACCGATAAGCTGTTCCGCAATTCCAGCTTCAATGGGGTTTCCTTAATCCATGCGCGTGACATCATTTTGCCATTAACGTTGGCAATACACTATCGGCCGTTGGGGCTGTACTGAGCAGTGTATCGGTTGCCTTACCCTGCAACTTGAGTGCGCTGTAGCGAACGTCCAGACGTTTGATGTTAGCGCGGTATGCGGGGGGAGCAAGAGCTACGGGGTAAACTGCGGCTCGCAACTTTGCAGTATCGGTGACGCGCCTCTTCACGAGGCAAGCCCACGCCCACGGGTACACCGCTGAGCCTGAATGAAACCCCATAAAAAAACCCGGCACATGGCCGGGTTTTCTGGATCAAGGCTGAGGGAATCAGGCCTTGAAGGTCTTGCCTTCGAACTGCTCGGCAACGAACTTCCAGTTGACCAGGTTCCAGAACGCCTCGACGTACTTCGGACGCAGGTTGCGGTAGTCGATGTAGTAGGCGTGTTCCCAGACGTCGCAGGTCAGCAGCGGGGTGTCGCCGCTGGTCAGCGGGCAGCCGGCGCCAATGGTGCTGGCCAGGGCCAGGGAACCGTCAGCTTTCTTCACCAGCCAGCCCCAGCCGGAACCGAAGGTGCCAACCGAAGTCTTGGTGAACTCTTCCTTGAACTTGTCGAAGGAGCCGAAAGCGGCGTTGATGGCATCAGCCAGGGCACCGGTCGGCTGGCCGCCAGCGTTTGGCGCCAGGCAGTTCCAGTAGAAGGTGTGGTTCCAGACTTGAGCGGCGTTGTTGAAGATGCCGCCCGAAGAGGTCTTGACGATCTCTTCCAGCGTCTTGCCTTCGAATTCGGTGCCTGGGACCAGGTTGTTCAGGTTCACGACATAGGTGTTGTGGTGCTTGTCGTGGTGATACTCCAGGGTTTCCTTGGAGATGTGCGGCTGCAGGGCATCATGGGCGTACGGCAGCGGCGGCAATTCAAAAGCCATGGTAGATCTCCTGATTCAGGTCTAGTTCGCGGTTTGCGCAAGGCCGATCACGGGCGGCCCTATGTGCGTCGGCGAGTTTGTACTCTTTGCGACGCAAGGGCTGGATCATAGCACCAGCCCCGGCGCATAACCACGCAACAAAGATAGGGAATAGAGGTTCCAGAGCGGTTGGCCGGGGCCGACGGGCGGACGTAAGGCCGCTTCACGTCACGTGAAGATCAGTTGCGCCGCCACAGCGAACATCATCACCGCCACCATCAGGTCGAGCATACGCCAGGTAGCCGGACGTGCCAGCCAGGGCGCCAGCCATGCGGCGCCGACTGCCAAGGTAGTGAACCAGAGCGCCGAGGCACTGGCGGCTCCGGCCACATAGGCGCCGGGCACGGTCTGCTGAGCGCCGAGCGAGCCGATCAGGAGCACGGTGTCCAGGTACACATGGGGGTTGAGCAGGGTCACCGCCAGGGCACTGAGCAGTACGGCGCGGCGGGAGCGTATGCCTTGGCCTTCCTGGTGTTGCAGGCTCTGTTTGGAACAGGCGCTGCGCAAGGCCTTGGCGCCATACCAGATCAGGAATACGGCGCCGCCCCAGCGGGCGATGGCCAGCAGCGTCGGGTTGTGCGCCAGCACCGTGGCCAGGCCGAATACACCGGCCGCCACCAGGAGGGTATCACAGACAATGCACAGCGCTGCGACTGGCAGGTGATGTTCGCGGCGCAGGCTTTGCGCCAGGACGAAGGCGTTCTGTGCGCCAATGGCCATGATCAGGCCGAAGGCGACCAGCATGCCGTTCAGATAGCTTTGCCACATGGCAGATACTCCAGAGAAGATGCTGGCCATTGTCCGTGGCTAGGCTGTATAAGAAAAACAAATAACGCTGATCAGTCATTAGGAAAATCGATGTTCGATTACAAGCTGCTGGCTGCCCTCGCCGCGGTCATCGAGCAAGGGGGGTTCGAGCGGGCAGCGCAGGTACTGGGGCTGTCGCAATCAGCCATTTCCCAGCGCATCAAGCTGCTCGAGGCACGGGTTGGCCAGCCGGTGCTGGTGCGCGCCACACCGCCGAGCCCGACTGAGGTGGGGCGGCAATTGCTCAACCATGTGCAACAGGTGCGTTTGCTCGAACGTGACCTGCAGCGCCAGGTGCCGGCACTGGATGTAGAGGGCATGCCGGAGCGCCTGCGTATCGCCCTCAACGCCGACAGCCTGGCCACGTGGTGGGCGAGTGCGGTCGGGACGTTCTGCGCCGAGCAGCGGGTGCTCACCGAACTGGTGGTAGAGGACCAGGAAGTTGGCCTTAAGCGCATGCGTGCCGGTGAAGTGGCAGCCTGCCTGTGTGGCAGCGAGCGGCCGGTGGCCGGGGCCCGCAGCCTGCCGCTGGGTGCCATGCGCTATCGGGCACTGGCCAGCCCGGCGTTCATGGCGCGGCATTTTCCTCAGGGCTTCGAGGTCAAGCGCCTGGCACGTACCCCTGCCATCGTCTATGGCCCGGACGACTTTCTGCAGCACCGTTACCTGGCATCGCTGGGCATCGAGGATGGTTTCCTGCATCACCTGTGCCCCTCCTCCGAAGGTTTCCTGCGCATGACCGAAGCGGGCCTTGGCTGGGGGCTGGTCCCTGAACTGCAGGCCCGTGAGCAGTTGGGCAACGGGCAACTGGTGGAAATATATGCCGATACCCCCATCGATGTGCCGCTGTACTGGCATCATTGGCGCAATGGCGGGCACCTGCTCGCGCAACTGACCGAACACTTGCGCTTCACGGCACAGCATTGGCTGGTGCCCTTGTAGGGGCGACCGGCGTCAGTTGCATCTGAAATCTGGCGAGGCGGAGTCTTACATGCAAATTCTGGTCACTGGCGCGAGCGGCTTCATCGGGGGGCGTTTCGCGCGCTTTGCCCTGGAGCAGGGCCTGGACGTGCGGGTCAGCGGCCGGCGTGCCGAGGGGGTAGAGCACCTGGTCAAGCGCGGCGCGCAGTTCATTCCCGGCGACCTGGGGGACGCCGAACTTGCCCGGCGTCTTTGCCAGGGCGTCGAAGCCGTGGTGCACTGCGCGGGGGCGGTGGGCACCTGGGGGCGCTACCAGGATTTTCACCAGGGCAATGTAGTGGTCACCGAGAACGTGGTCGAGGGCTGCCTGAAGGAACATGTACGCCGCCTGGTACACCTGTCGTCGCCGTCCATCTATTTCAACGGCCATTCACGCCTGGACATCCGTGAGGACCAGGTACCGCGCCGGTTCCACGATCACTACGGGCGGACCAAGTACTTGGCCGAGCAAAAGGTTTTCGGCGCCCAGGAGTTCGGCCTGGAAGTGCTGGCGCTGCGCCCGCGCTTTGTCACGGGTGCCGGTGATGCCAGTATTTTCCCGCGGCTGATGCAGATGCAGCGCAAGGGCCGGGTGGCGATTATCGGCAACGGCTTGAACAAGGTCGATTTCACCAGCGTTCATAACCTCAACGAAGCCTTGCTCAGGGCGCTGTTTGCCGATGACCGTGCGCTGGGCCAGGCCTACAACATCAGCAATGGCCAGCCGCTGCCGCTGTGGGATGTGGTCAACTACGTGATGCGTCAGATGCACTTGCCGCAGGTCACCCGTTATCGCGCCTACGGGCTGGCCTACAGCCTGGCCGCGCTGAACGAGGCTGCCTGCATGCTTTGGCCCGGGCGGCCGCAGCCGACCCTGTCGCGCCTGGGGATGCAGGTGATGAGCCGCGATTTCACCCTGGATATCAGCCGTGCCCGCCAGTACCTGGATTACCAGCCCACCGTCAGCCTGTGGACCGCGTTGGATGAATTCTGCGCCTGGTGGAAGCATCAGCCCCGTGGCCAGTGAACCTGGCGCACGGATGATGGTCATCAGTGCGCCGCGTGAGCGGTTTATACTCATGCCTCTTTGCTACCACTGCGGTTGACACTATCCATGCGCAACGATGCCCACGACGATTTCGACGATGTACCCGCCTTGCGGGCAGGGACCCCTGATGATGACGAACTGTTGCCTGCACACGTGGCGCGCAGCCGGCAGAAGGCCGCCAAGCCTGCCAGTACCGGCCCATTGTGGGCGCTGTTGGGGGCATCGTTCATTGCGTTGGCGGGGCTTGGCTGGTGGAGCTTTCAGCAGATCTCGCTGATGGAGCAGCAACTGGTGGCGACCCAGGAGAGCTTTGCCCGCATCAGCGAAGAAGCGGCAGGGCGCCTGCAGGCCATCAGCGGCAAGGTCGAGGCCAGCGAGTCCTCCAGCACCACCGGCAGCGAGGCGCTGAAGCTGCAGATACGCCAACTGCAGGCCAGCCTGGCCGAGCAGGGCAAGCAACAGCAAGGCGTGGCGGGGCAGGCGGGCGACCTGGGCAAGCGCCTGGAGCAAGTGCTGGCCGATACCCGCGAGCAACAGAAGGCCGTCACCGAATTGCAGACTCAGTTGCAGGCGCAGTTGAAGGCTGTGAATGGCGAACTGGCGGCGTTGAAGTCGGGCCAGGTGGATGGCGGCAAACTTGACGGCCAGCTCAAGAGCTTGAGCGACGAAGTGGCCGCGTTGAAGAAGCAGGGTAACCCGAAGGCGGCGATCGATAGCCTGGCGCAGGATGTGCTGGTGTTGAAGAGTCAGGTGGACAACCGCCCAGCTGCGGCGGCTGCCAGCGGGGCATCTGTGCAGGAGTTCGATGCGTTCCGTGGGCAGACCACGCGCAGCATCAATACCCTGCAGAGCCAAATCCAGAACCTGCAGCAGCAGATCAACGCCCGGCCTTGAGGTCTCCTGAACCCTTATCGCCGGCTTGCCGGCGATAAGGGCCCCAACGCGGCCCTGGGGGCCTCACTTAAAGCCGCGGATAATCGATGTACCCCACCGGCCCCTTGCCATAGAAGGTCTCCGGATGCGCCTGGTTCAACGGCGCATCGGCAGCCAGGCGTGCTGGCAGGTCGGGGTTGGCGATGAACGGCACGCCGAAGGCCACCGCATCTGCCTTGCCACTGGCCAACGCCGCGTTGGCACTGGCCTTGTCGAAGCGTTCGTTGACGATGTAAGGGCCGCCGAACGCGTCCTTGATCTGCGGGCCGATACTGTCGTCGGCTTCCTTTTCCCGCGAGCAGATGAAGGCGATGCCACGTTTGCCCAGTTCCCGCGCCACGTAGGTAAAGGTTTCGACACGGTCGGCATCGCCCATGTCATGCGCATCGGCCCGTGGTGCCAGGTGCATGCCCACGCGTCCGGCACCCCATACATCGATCACAGCGTCCGTCACTTCCAGCAGCAGGCGAGCACGGTTTTCCACAGAGCCGCCATAGCGGTCGGTGCGCTGGTTGGTGCTGGTCTGCAAAAACTGGTCGAGCAGGTAGCCGTTGGCACCGTGGATTTCCACCCCGTCGAAACCTGCGGCCTTGGCGTTTTCGGCACCGCTGCGGTAGGCCTCGACGATGTCGGCGATTTCTTCGGCTTCCAGGGCGCGTGGGGTCGGGTATTCGGTAGTCGGGCGCACCAGGCTGACATGGCCTTTGGGCTGGATTGCGCTGGGGGCTACCGGCAGCTCACCGTTCAGGTAGCTGGGGTGGGAGATACGGCCCACATGCCACAGCTGCAGGAAGATACGGCCGCCGGCGCCATGCACGGCCTTGGTCACGTTGTTCCAGCCCCGGACCTGTTGATCGTTCCAGATGCCCGGCGTGTCGGGATAGCCAACGCCCATCGGCGTGACCGAAGTCGCTTCGCTGAGAATCAGGCCTGCGCTGGCGCGCTGCACGTAGTATTCAGCCATCAGCGCGTTGGGTACTCGTCCCTCGTCGGCGCGGCAGCGGGTGAGCGGGGCCATGATGATGCGGTTGGGCAGTTGCACGTCGCCCAGTGTGATCGGATCGAAAAGCGTGGTCATAACGGTTTACCTGCCTTGTCAAAGCGCTTGGCGCAGTTGTTCGATGAACGCCTGGATGGTGGCTTCGTCGCGTTTGAAGAAGTGCCACTGGCCGATCTTCTGGCTGCTGATCAGGCCCGCGCGCTGCAGCGTGGCCAGGTGGGCGGACACCGTCGACTGCGACAAGCCGCAGCGTTGGTCGATCTGCCCGGCACAGACACCGTGCTCGGTGCTGTGATGCTGGTCAGGAAATTGCGCGGCCGGGTCTTTCAGCCAGTTGAGGATTTCTCGCCGGACCGGGTGGGCCAAGGCTTTTATTATTTCGTCGAGATCGAGAGGCATGGTGTGAGGCTCAAGGTGTAGCGGTATATCGCGATGGAGCGAAATATAAATCGGTTTCAGGCGATATAGAAATATGAAGAAGTTCTGAACTGAGTGCGAATCGCTATATCGCGTTATAACGATATAAAAGCGTGCAGTGCTAAACTGCGCCCATGAACTACCTCGCTCACCTGCATCTGGGCGGCCCTGCGCCGCAACAACTGCTCGGCAGCCTGTACGGCGACTTCGTCAAAGGCACGCTGGAAGGGCGCTTCCCACCTGCGCTGGAGGCGGCCATCCGCCTGCATCGGCACATCGACAGCTACACCGACCGGCACCCTCTGGTGCTGGCCGCCCTGGCACGCTTTCCGCGCGAGCGGCGGCGGTTTGCCGGGATCGTGCTGGATGTGTTTTTCGACCATTGCCTGGCCCGGCACTGGGACGATTATGCCGCGCAGCCGCTGGAGCAGTTTACCGGTGAGTTCTATCGGGTGTTGCTCGCCGAGCCGCAGTTACCCGGCCGGTTAGCACGCATTGCGCCGTACATGGCGGCGGATGACTGGCTGGGCGCGTACAGTGACTTCGCGACGCTGGAGCAGGTGTTCAACGGCATAGGTCGGCGCTTGTCCAGGCCCGAGGGCATGGTGGGTGTGATGGATGAGCTGGAGCGGCTGTATGAGCCGCTGCTGGCGGACTTTCGCGCGTTCTATCCGCAGCTGCAGGCGTTTGCCGCCGCGGGACGGATGGCTGACGCCTGATTGCCTGTTCGCCTGGCTATTCCCATCGCCGACACTGAGGCTGCACGCAATCAGGCCGCCCGTGCCTGACGCCGTGGCATGGCTTCAACGTCGTCAACCCCGAACAACGCCAGGTGTATTGCCTGCTGCGCCTGCAACGCCAGCACCGCACGTTCCTTGCCTACACTAGAGATCGGCTGCAGCAGGTGAATGCACACCTCGCCTCGGGGCTGGGCGAACAGACGCATCAGGTGGGATACCAGATCGTCATCCCCAACGAACGGCGCAATCGGGTCGATCTGGCCACCGCGCAAATACTGGATAGCCACCGGCTGCACCGCCACACCACGGTCGATGGCACCTGCCAGCAGGCGGCCATGGAAGGTGCGCAAACTGCGACCGCTGGTCGTGGTGCCTTCGGGGAAGATCAGCAGGGGGCGGGCCAGGCCTAGCTGCCCGGCGATCTGTTCACGCAAGCGCTGACTGTCGCCGCCGCCGCGGCGGATGAACAGCGTGCCGGCCTTCTCTGCCAACCACCCGGCCAGCGGCCAGTGGCGTACTTCGGCCTTGGACAGGAACGACAGCGGCAGCAGCATGCCCAGCAGCGGGATGTCGGTCCAGGACACGTGGTTACTGACCCACAGCATCGGCCGCTTGGGCAACTCGCCGAGCACCCGGACCTCGAAGGGCAGGGCGGCGACCAGGCGCTTCATGAACAGGCAGGTCCAGCGCTGGCGGCGTTCGAGGGAGGTCTTCACGCCCAGGCGTTCGCCGAGGGCGATCGCGCTGGCCATCAGCAGGCCGAACAGCAACACCAGCAGCAGCCGTGAGAGGCGGGCAATGACCCGCAGCTTGGGCATCAGACCGCCGCCTTGAAGTGGCGGGCATAGCGCGGGCAGAGGTCGTCGCGTTTGAGCAGGATGAACACGTCGGCGACCTGGAAGTCTTCGTCCCAGCAAGGTTCGCCGCAGATCTTCGCACCCAAGCGCATGTAGGCCTTGAGCAGCGGCGGCATCTCGGCGATGACGTTGTTTGGCAGAGCCAGGTTGGGCAGGGGGTTCTTCGGCTCGGCGCGCAGGTGTTCGGTGCACAGGTAACGCTCGCGCAGGCGCTGCATGATCGCATGAGCCTGCACGCCACCATCCTGCATCGGGATGCTGGCGCAGCCCATCAGGTAACTGTAGCGGCCTTCGTTGAGCACTTCGGCCAGCTCGCCCCAGAGGACAGCGATGGTGCCGCCGTTGCGATAGTCAGGATCGACACAGGTGCGGCCCAGCTCAAGGATCGGCCCCTGCAATTGCAACAGGCCATGCAGGCTGAATTCCTCTTCGCTGTAGAAGCGCCCCAGGCTGCTGGCGGCCTGGTGGTCGAGCAGGCGGGTCGTGGCGACCAGTTCGCCGGTGCTCAGGTCGCGCACCCCGATATGGCGGCAATGTACGTCGTAGTCATCCATGTCCAGGCCCTGTTCGGCGCCTTTGAGCTTGGCCTTGAATTCTGCGCTGAACACTTTGAAGCGCAGGGCCTGTGCTTCCTGCAAGGCCACGGCGCCGACCAGGCGTTCGGCTTGCAGACGGCGTTCAGTGCTGTTGTCGCCAGAGCGAGCGATCCGAGTCATTGCGAGTCTCCATAAGCCAGCCATGAAGGGTTGCGGCCGGGCGGCTTTGTTGTGCAAAGTCAGCCTAGGTAGGCGCGGTGTCACCTCTGTGAATCTTTGGTGATGCTTGCGTGACACCACCCGACAAGCGCCTATGAAAGGAGCGTTCGATGGCCTGGTTGCAACGACTCAACGACCCCCTTCGTCAGCCCCTGGCTGGCACGTTGGGCGAGACCTACAACGCACAGCTCGAACGCCTCGGTGGCGCCGCGCCTTTCGAACTGGCGGTGCTGGGTGGGCGGGCCATGGCCACCCCTGGCCTGGCCTTCCTCATGGGCTACCAGGCCGCCCTGCGGGTGCTCTGGCCCAGTGCCCCGGCCAGCCTCGGCGCGCTGTGCGCCACCGAGCGGCGCAGCGTGCGCCCGGCTGACATGCACACCCGGCTCGAGGGCCTGCGCCTGACGGGCAACAAGGATTTCGTCACCGCCGGGCTGGACGCCGAATGGTTGTTGGTGGCGGCGCGCTGTGAAGCACCCGGCGAGACGCCGCGGCTCAGCCTGGCGGTGGTCTACCCCGGTGAGCCTGGGGTGACGCTGGAGGCATTGCCGACGTTGCCGTTGATGCCAGAGGTGGGCCATGGCCGCCTGCATGTGCAGCAGGCGGCCTGTGAGCTGTTGGCCGGTGATGGCTGGGATGCCTACGTCAAACCGTTCCGCTCGCTGGAGGACTTGTACGTGCTCGCGGCGATGGTTGCCTGGCTGTACGGGGTGGGGCAGGAGTGCCGCTGGCCGCAGGATTTACGCTTGCGTCTGCTGGGTTTGTTGGCAGGGTGTGCCGAGGGAAGCCGACAGTGTGCGGACAGTGTGGGGTGCCATTTGTTGCTGGGAGGCTTGTTCGCTCAGTTTCAGGGGCTCAGGGGCGCAGTCGACAAGGCGTTGCTCGCCGGGCCGGAGCAGTGGGCGCAGCTATGGCAGCGGGATCAGGGGGTATTGGCGTTGGCCGCGGCCGCTCGGGAAAAGCGTTTGGCCAAGGCGTGGAGCGCTGCAGGACTGTCATGAGCGCCTGCCAGGATTGGGCGATTGGTTGACGCTCGGGGCTCCTGGCGATGAAGGCATGCTTGCTGATATTGGCGATGGCTGTGGGCACTGCCTGGGCCGAGGACTGGCCCCTGCCGGACTGGAAGGTCGACAGCACGGGCCGTGACTGGCAGGCCGTGGACACCTATGCCTTTCCCCCGCGCAACGCCGCCGAGCGCAGCGGCATCCGCAGCGACGCGCTGCTGATCATCCGCGACGGCCGCATCCTCTACGAGCGCTACACTGCCCCTACCACGGCACAGACGGCCCACCTCACCTGGTCGGTGAGCAAGAGCGTGCTCGCCACGGTGTTGGGGGTCGCCCAAGGGGAGGGGCGTTTCCAACTGCAGGACCCTGCGGCGCGCTTTTACCCGCCGCTACAGGCGCACCCCAATGTGCGCCTTGCCGACCTGCTGCACTGGGCCAGTGGCCTGGCCTGGCAGGAAGACTACGAATACGCGCCGCTGAAGTCTTCAGTGGTGGCCATGCTCTACACCCGCGGGCGCAACGACATGGCTGCCTACACGGCAGCGCGCCCGGCTGCGCAACCGCCTGGCCAGCAGTTTCTCTACTCCAGCGGCGACAGCAACGTACTGGCCGCCGCATTGCGCGGCATGCTCGATGCCAGCGCCTATGCCGGCTACCCCTGGCAGGCGCTGTTCACCCCGCTGGGCATCGACAGCGCCGTGTGGGAGCGTGATGGGACGGGTACCTTTGTCGGTTCCTCCTACCTCTACCTCAGTGCCCGCGACTTGGCGCGGATCGGCCTGCTGATGCAGCGCGAAGGACGCTGGGGTGACCGACAGCTGTTACCGGCAAGTTGGGTGGCCTTCAACCGCACATTGTTCAGCCAGGCCCAGCCCGTGCCCGGCGAAGCCAACCCAGGCGGCCACTGGTGGCTCAACCAGCCATTGGCGGGGGCTGCGCGCCCTTGGCCTGACGCACCGACGGACACGTACGCTGCCCTTGGCCATTGGGGGCAAGCCCTGTACGTGTTGCCCGCCTTAGGGTTGGTGGTGGTCCGCTACGCCGACGACCGGGATGGCAGTTACAGCCATAACGAGCTGCTCAAGCGGATACTGGCTGCATTGGCCAAGGAGGGTGCATGAAGCGCTTGTTGCTGGCCGTGCTCGTCGCCTTGCTGGGCTGGGCCTGGTTGGAACGCCAGGCATTGGCGGACTTTCCGGGCATCCTCTCGGCCTATTCGGCCAAGGAGTACTGTTCATGTCGTTTCGTCATGGGCTTCGACGCGGCCTATTGCCGGGGTTACGTGAAGCAGTGGCTGGCGTTGAGCACGCTGGAGGAAGACAGCCAGCAGCGCCTGGTGAGTGCGACCGGGTTGGGCCGGCGCAATCAGGCGAGCTGGCAAGGCCCGCAGGCGGGCTGCCGCTTGCTGCCATGAAGACGGGCGGGTAAGGTTGGCGGTCTGGTTTCACGAGATCTGTCATGTTCAAGTTGCCCCGTCTGTTGCCCGCACTGCTGCTGGCTTTATGCCTGCCCGCCCACGCCAATTGGCACCTCGATGGCGAGTCTTCACGGCTTTCTTTCGTCACCGGCAAGAACGGCGACACGGCCGAGGTGCATCGTTTTCTGGTCCTGCATGGCAGTGTCGACCGCAAAGGCACAGCCGGGCTGCGGATCGAGATGGACTCGGTGAGCAGCGGCATCCCGCTGCGCGACGAGCGCATGCGTGACGACCTGTTCGAGGTGGGGCGCTTTGCCGAAGCGACGATCAAGGCCCAGCTCGACCTGCGGCCGATCAATGACCTTGCCGACGGCGCGCAGATCGAGTTGCGCCTGCCGCTGACCGTCACCTTGCATGGCCAGTCGCACAGCTATAACGCCTTGTTGCTGGCAACCCGTCTGGACCAGCGGCGCTTTCAAGTGGTCACCCTCGAACCGTTGGTCCTGCGGGCGGAGGATTATGGCCTGCTGCCCGGGCTGGAAAGCCTGCGTAAATTCGCCAGGCTCAAGTCCATCAACCCTTCGGTACCGGTCAATGCGGTGCTGATCTTCAACGCTCGCTGACATGCCGGGGCCGGTCTTCCCCTGGCGGGATGGCAACCAGTTCGAACTGCTGATCGACGGCCCCGAATTCTTTCCTCGCATGCTCCAGGCGATCAGGGGGGCCGAGTCCCAGGTCGATCTGGAACTGTACCTGGTCGAGGCCGGCGCCTGCGCCGAAGCCGTGGTCGAAGCCCTGACGCTCGCGGCCCGGCGCGGGGTGCGGGTACGCTGCCTGTTCGATGACTACGGTTCCCTGGCGTTCACCTGCGCCTTGCGCCAACGCCTGCGGGACGCGGGGGTTTACCTGCGCTGGTACAACCGTCTGCGCTGGCGCCGCGGCCTGCGCAACCTGTATCGCGATCACCGCAAGCTGCTGCTGGTGGACGAACGTTGGGCGGTGGTGGGGGGGACCGGGGTCACCGATGAGTTCTGGACGCCGGGCGAGGCGACCAGCGAGTGGCACGAGGTGATGGTGCAGATGCAAGGCCAGGTGGTCGGCGACTGGCAACTGCTGTTCAATCGCCAGTGGCATGCCAACAACCGGCGCACGGCCTGGCGGCCCCCCGAAGGTTTCGGCCTGTCACGCCTGCCCAAGGTGCCGGCGCAGGGCCAGGGCATGGGCCGGGTGGCCTATGCCGATGCCCGCCAGCATCGGGACATCCTGCATTCGCTGGTACGTGCACTCAACAGCGGCAAGCAACGTGTCTGGCTGGCCACGCCCTATTTCCTGCCGACCTGGAGCGTGCGCCGCTCGTTACGCCGGGCGGCGAGCAAAGGGGTCGATGTGCGCCTGCTGCTCACCGGCCCGCGCACCGATCACCCGTCGGTACGTTACGCCGGCCACCGTTACTACCCCCGCTTGTTGCGCGCGGGGGTGCGAATCTTCGAGTACCAGCCGTGCTTCCTGCATTTGAAGATGGTTCTGGTGGATGATTGGGTCAGCGTCGGCTCGTGCAATTTCGACCACTGGAACTTGCGTTTCAACCTTGAGGCCAACGTCGAGGCACTGGACCCGTCGTTGACGGCGGCGGTCAGGGCCAGCTTCGAGCATGATTTCGCCCTGAGCGAAGAGGTCGACCTTGACCACTGGAATGCAAGGCCGCTTTGGCGTCGGGTGAAACAGCGCGTGTGGGGCTGGCTGGACCGGCTGGTGGTCAACCTGCTCGACCGTCGCGATTAAAGCAGCAGAGCCATATCCACACGCACAGAAGCAGACTATCGTGCAGTGATTGTTCCCCTTAACCGAAGGAGTGGATGCGATGACGGCGAAGAAGATTCTCATGCTGGTGGGCGACTACGTCGAGGATTACGAGGCGATGGTGCCGTTTCAGGCCTTGAGCATGGTCGGCCACACCGTGCATGCAGTGTGCCCGGAGAAGATTGCGGGGCAGACCGTGCGCACCGCGATCCACGATTTCGAGGGCGAGCAGACCTACAGCGAGAAGCCTGGGCACAACTTTGCCTTGAACCATGACTTCGTTCAGGTCCGTGCTGAAAGCTACGATGCCCTGCTGATTCCGGGTGGGCGCGCGCCGGAGTACCTGCGCCTGGACGAGCGCGTGCTGGAACTGGTCAGGGCGTTCGACCAGGCGGGCAAACCGATAGCGGCGGTGTGCCATGGCGCGCAGCTGCTGGCGGCAGCCGGGGTGCTTGAAGGGCGCGAGTGCAGTGCGTACCCGGCCTGTGCACCGGAAGTACGGCTGGCGGGGGGCACGTTCATCGACATTGCCGTGGACCAGGCCCATGTCGACGGTAACCTGGTGACCGCGCCAGCATGGCCTGCGCACCCGGCGTGGTTGGCGGCGTTCCTGAAGGTGCTGGGCACGCGTATTGCCTGAGAAGGCCTCTTCGCGGGTACTCCCGCGAAGAGGCCATTGGCTTTATCCCACTTGCTCGACCCATTCGTTGAGGTTGTAGTAATTGGTCACCCGGGCGATCTTCCCGCAGTGGAGATAGAAAAACGCCCCCGCCGGCAGCACATAGGTCTGCCCGTTGGCTGCCGGTAACCCCTCGTCATCGACGAGATATTCTCCATGCACGGTGAACTCCGCTGCAGCGCGGCTGCCGTCGGCATTCTGCATGACCACGATGTCGGTCAGGCGCTCGCGGTAGCAGCGGTTCATCTTGCCCATGAAGGCGGCGAACCTGGCTTTGCCCATCTGCCGCTCTCCCTGGTTGATGTCGTGGATCACGTCTTCGCTGAGCAGGGCGAGAAAGGCAGGCATGTCACCGGCATTGAAAGCTGCGTAGTAGGCATTTACCAGTTCGGTAGCGGTCATGGAACATTTCCTGTCGTGTAGGGGAAAGGCGCTGCGTTGGGTCGGATGATAGGGTTTCCCCTCAAGCCCGGCTTAGCCGAGCGCGTCATCCACATCGACAAAACGACCGCCAAGCATGCAAATACGCCTGTTGCACGGCGCCGCTATCGCGCCTTACATCGATGACCTCGCTCGCCTGCGCCTGGCTGTGTTCCGCGAGTTTCCCTATCTGTATGACGGTGACCCGGCGTACGAGGCCGACTACCTGGCACGCTATGCCCACTCCGGCCGCAGCCTGGTGGTACTGGCTCTGGACAACGACGAAGTCGTCGGCGCCTCCACGGGGCTACCGCTGGTGGACGGGGCGCCCGAGTTTCAGCAGCCGTTCCTCGCCCAGGGCCGTGACCCTGCCTGCGTGTACTACTTCGGCGAATCGCTGGTACTGCCCGCCTACCGTGGGCAGGGCCTGGGTGTGCGTTTTTTCATCGAACGCGAGTCCTACGCCCACAAGCTTGCCGAATTCGACTACTGCGCCTTCTGCGCCGTCGAGCGCCCCGGCGTTCACCCTCGGCGGCCAGCCAATTACAAACCGTTGCAGGGGTTCTGGCGTAACCGCGGCTTCCTGCATGACCCTTCATTGCGCACCACCTATGCCTGGCGCGACCTGGATGAGCAGGCCGCGTCTGAAAAGATCATGTCGTTCTGGCTCAAGGAGTTGCCCATATGATCCGTTTGGCGGCCTGCCAGTACGCGATCGAATTGCATGAAACCTGGGATGCCTACGCCGCGCACCTGCAAGGTGTGTGCGCCGAAGCGGCAGCGTCGGGCGCCCAGCTGTTGTTGCTGCCGGAATACGCCGGTCTGGTGCTCAGTGGCCAGTTGCCTGCTGGGCAGCGGGGCGATCTGAAAGCTTCGATCGCTGGCATCCAGCCCTTGATTGCACCTTGGCTGGCGCTGTGCGCAAGCATTGCCCGGCGGTGGGGCGTGTACCTGCAACCGGGTAGCCTGCCTGTGCTCGATAGTGACGGACACTACCGTAACCGCGCCTGGCTGTTCGGGCCAGGGGGTGTGCTAGGGCATCAGGACAAACTGATGATGACCCGCTTCGAGCGTGAGCATTGGGGCATTGCGGGGGGGCAGGGGCTGAAGGTGTTCGATACCGAGCTGGGGCGCCTGGGTATTCTGATCTGTTATGACAATGAATTTCCGATGCTGGCGCGGGGCATGGCTGAAGCGGGGGCGGACCTGATTCTGGCGCCCAGCTGCACCGATACTGCGGCCGGCTACCACCGTGTGCGCATCGGCGCCCAGGCCCGTGCGCTGGAGAACCAGATTGCGGTGTTGCAGGCCACGACCGTGGGCCAGGCAGCCTGGTCGCCGGCACTGGATGAAAACACCGGGCGTTCGGGGCTATTCGTGCCGCCGGATCATGGAATGCCGGGGGATGGTGTGGTTGCCCTGAGTGAGGAACTGAACCCGGTCAACAGCCAGTGGCTGGTGTGCGAACTCAATCTGGCTGAGGTTCGGCGGGTCAGGGAGCAGGGGCAGGTGTTTACCCGGCGCGATTGGCCAGAGCAGTTCGAACGGATCCTCTGAAACGGCGACGGCCCCGAGGGGCCGTCACTGTTACAACTGCCTTACTTCACTTCAACAGCCAGGCTCTCGGCAATCTTGCTCTGCCACAGGGCTGGGCCGGTGATGTGCACCGACTCCCCGTTGCTGTCCACCGCGACGGTGACCGGCATGTCCTTGACTTCGAACTCGTAGATCGCTTCCATGCCCAGCTCGGCGAAGGCCAGAACTTTGGACTTGCGGATCGCCTGGGCCACCAGGTAGGCGGCGCCACCGACGGCCATCAGGTACACGGCCTTGTTGTCCTTGATTGCTTCGATGGCGGTCGGGCCGCGCTCGGATTTGCCGATCATGCCCAGCAGGCCGGTCTGTTCAAGAATCTGGCGGGTGAACTTGTCCATACGGGTGGCGGTAGTCGGGCCGGCGGGGCCTACCACTTCGTCACCGACCGGGTCGACCGGCCCGACGTAATAGATGAAGCGGCCTTTGAGGTCGACCGGCAGCGCTTCGCCACGGTTGAGCATCTCGACCATGCGCTTGTGCGCCGCATCGCGGCCGGTGAGCATCTTGCCGTTGAGCAGGATGGTTTCGCCCGGCTTCCAGCTGGCGACTTCTTCTGGGGTAATGTCGTCGAGGTTGACGCGACGGGCGCTTGGGCCAGCTTCCCAGACGATTTCCGGGTAGGCGTCCAGCGACGGCGCTTCCAGCTCGGCAGGGCCAGAGCCGTCGAGCACGAAGTGCGCGTGACGGGTGGCGGCGCAGTTGGGGATCATGCACACCGGCAGCGAGGCGGCGTGGGTTGGGTAGTCCATGATCTTGACGTCGAGCACGGTGGTCAGGCCGCCCAGGCCCTGGGCGCCGATGCCCAACTGGTTGACCTTCTCGAACAGCTCCAGGCGGATCTCTTCGATGCGGTTCTGCGGGCCACGGGCTTTGAGTTCATGAATGTCGATGGACTCCATCAACACTTCCTTGGCCATGACTGCAGCCTTCTCGGCGGTACCGCCGATGCCGATGCCGAGCATGCCAGGCGGGCACCAGCCAGCGCCCATGGTCGGGACGGTCTTGAGTACCCAGTCGACGATCGAGTCGGACGGGTTGAGCATGGCCATCTTCGACTTGTTCTCGGAACCACCGCCTTTGGCGGCGACATCGACTTCGACCTTGTCGCCGGGGACGATCGAGTAGTGGATGACGGCTGGGGTGTTGTCCTTGGTGTTCTTGCGGGCACCCGCCGGGTCGGCCAGGATCGAAGCACGCAGGACGTTTTCAGGCAGGTTGTAGGCGCGACGCACACCTTCGTTGATCATGTCGTCGACGCTCAGGGTGGCGCCGTCCCAACGCACATCCATGCCTACGCGGACGAATACGGTGACAATACCGGTGTCCTGGCAGATCGGGCGGTGGCCGGTGGCGCACATGCGCGAGTTGATCAGGATCTGGGCGATGGAGTCACGCGCAGCGGGCGACTCTTCACGCAGGTAGGCCTCGTGCATCGCCTGGATGAAATCGACGGGGTGGTAGTACGAGATGAATTGCAAGGCGTCGGCGACGCTCTGAATCAGGTCGTCTTGCTTGATCACGGTCATGCAGCGCGCTCCTCTTAAAGACGGGAACATTCGTAAAGGCTTTCCGACGGTGCCGACCAGCGTGTCGAAACGCCTGGCAAGGCGTTGGCAGGTCAGGCCAACGCAAAAAGGCGCGGCAGTATAGCGCGCATCGGTGGGCGAAACACCTGCGGACGGTCTGGACCTTGGTCGGCAGGGGGCTCGGCATCCTTTTTGCTGCCGATGACGGCTTGCCTTAGAGTGGCGATAGATACCCGGGGATGTAATGAAGATGCCTGAGCTGTGTGTGGGTGAGCGCCGCTGGACGGTGCCGGTTGGCAGCAACCTGCTCGATGCCCTGAACGAGGCAGGCCTGAATGTGCCGTACAGCTGTCGGGCTGGCAGTTGCCATGCCTGCCTGGTGCACTGCCTGGACGGGCAGCCGACGGATGCCTTGCCCGAGGCCTTGGCATTGGACAAGCATGCCCAGGGCTGGCGTCTGGCGTGCCAGTGCCGAGTGGTAAGCGACCTGCGCGTGGCGGTGTTCGACCCGGTGCAGGATGGTATTGCCGCGCAGGTGTGTGCGCTGGACTGGTATGGCGATGTGCTGCGCTTGCGCCTGCGCCCCGAGCGTGCGCTGCGTTACCAGGCTGGCCAGCATCTGGTGTTGTGGAACGGTAGCGTTGCGCGGCCTTATTCCTTGGCCAGCCTGCCGGGTGAGGACGACTTCCTCGAATTCCATATCGACTGCCGGCGGCCCGGTGCCTTTTGCGACAAGGCGCGGGAGTTGCAGGTGGGCGACGTGCTGCGCCTGGGTGAACTCAGGGGTGGGGCGCTGCACTACGACCCCGACTGGCACGCACGGCCGTTGTGGCTGCTGGCGGCGGGTACCGGGCTTGCGCCGCTGTGGGGCATCTTGCGCGAGGCGGTGCGGCAGGGCCATGGCGGCGAGATCAGGGTGATGCATGTGGCCCATGACCACGCGGGGCATTACCTGGCTGAGCCATTGCTGGAACGTGAAGGCGTGAGTGTCGAACGGGTGCTGGTCAATCAGCTGGATGAAGCGCTGGCGGGGTTGCGACCGTCGTCACGGCAGACCATTGCGCTGCTATGTGGCGCACCTGGAAGTGTCGAGCGGTTTGCCCGGCGGCTGTTCATTGCGGGGGTGCCGAGGAATCAGGTGCTTGCCGATGTATTTGTCGAGCATGCCTGAGAGCAATAGGTTGTTTGAGCTGGGCCCATCGCCGACCGGCTTGCCGGCGATGGGCCGCAGTGCGGCCCGGTACGGGATCAACCAACCAGCGGATCACCCACGTGCAGGATCTTCATGCCGTTGGTGCCACCGATGGTGTGGTAGCTGTCGCCCTTGGTCAGGATGACCCAGTCACCTTGCTCCACCAGCCCACGCTTGAGCAGCTCGTCGACCGCTGCCTGGCTGACCTTGTCGGCCGGCAGCGACGCCGGGTCGAAGGCAATCGGGTAGACGCCGCGGAACATCGAGGCACGCGCCTGGGTGGCACGGTGCGGCGAGAGCGCGAAGATCGGCACGTGCGAACGCAGGCGTGACATGATCAGCGGGGTATAGCCACTCTCGGTGAGCGCGATGATCGCTTTCACGCCCGGGAAGTGGTTGGCCGTGTACATGGCCGCCAGGGCGATGCTTTCGTCGCAGCGCTCGAAGGTGGTGTGCAGGCGGTGGCTGGACTTCTGGCTGGTCGGGTGCTTTTCGGCACCCAGGCAGATGCGGGCCATGGCCTGTACCGCTTCGATCGGATAAGCGCCAGCGGCACTTTCGGCCGACAGCATCACCGCGTCAGTGTTATCCAGCACGGCGTTGGCCACGTCGGAGACTTCGGCGCGGGTCGGCATCGGGTTCTGGATCATCGACTCCATCATCTGGGTCGCCACGATCACCGCCTTGTTGTTACGGCGGGCGTGCTGGATGATCTTCTTCTGGATGGCGATCAGCTCGGCGTCGCCGATTTCCACGCCCAGGTCGCCACGGGCAACCATCACGGCGTCGGAAGCAGCGATCAGGCCGTCGAGGGTTTCGTCGTCGGCAACGGCTTCGGCACGCTCGATCTTGGCGACCAGCCAGGCACTGCCACCTGCCTCGTCACGCAGCTTGCGAGCGTATTCCATGTCCTTGGCATCACGCGGGAAGGAAACGGCCAGGTAGTCCAGGTCCATTTGCGCGGCGAGCTTGATGTCGGCCTTGTCTTTTTCGGTCAGGGCCGGAGCGGTCAGGCCGCCACCTTTGCGGTTGATGCCCTTGTGGTCCGACAGCGGGCCGCCGATGATCACCACGCAATGCAGGGCATCGGCAGTGGCGGTTTCGACGCGCATGACCACGCGGCCATCGTCGAGCAGCAACTCGTCACCGACGCCACAGTCCTTGACCAGATCCGGGTAGTCGATACCGACGATGTCCTGGTTGCCTTCGGTCAGCGGGTGGGCGGTGGAGAAGGTGAACTTGTCACCGACTTTCAGTTCGATGCGCTTGTTGCTGAATTTGGCGATGCGGATCTTCGGACCCTGCAGGTCGCCCAGCAGCGCGACATGGCGGCCGTTCTTGGCGGCGATGTCACGGATCAGGCGGGCGCGCGCCTTGTGCTCGTCCGGGGTGCCGTGGGAGAAGTTCAGGCGTGCCACGTCCAGGCCGGCAAGGATCAGCTGTTCGATCACTTCCGGCGAATTGCTGGCGGGGCCAAGGGTGGCGACGATTTTGGTACGGCGGATGGTCATGCACAGACTCCTATAGTGAAGCGCAGCGAAAGGCTACTCCTGAATCGCGCTGTAGTCATTGTTCCGTTGCACTACCTGCAAGTAACCCAGGTAGGGCAGCTGCAAGTTACAGGCGGCACGCTACAGGCGCATGAGCGCTGGTGCCTCTATTGCAACCGGAGGTTGAAGAAATATCCCGCAAGGCCGATAAACTGCCTATCAAAGGAGATCCCCCATGCGAGCCCTGATCGTTTTAGCCTTGGCGGCCAGCGCCGTCGGCTGCACCCGCTGGTCCATGGACCATCACTTGAACAATGCCTACCGCGCCTACGACCGTGGCGATTGCCAGCGGGTCATGCTGGAGTTGTCGCAGGTCGACCGCACCAGCCGCGCAAGGCCGTTCATCCACCCGGAAGTGTCGCTGCTGCGCGGACAATGCCTGGAGCGCCAGAAGCTTTTTGTGGATGCAGCGCAAACCTATGAGTACCTGATCCAGCAGTACCCCCGCAACGAATACGCCTACCGGGCCAAGGCCCGCCTGCAGACCTTGGAAAAGCTAGGGCACTATCGCGCTGGCGAACCGGCGGTGGCCAGCCCGGTGACTACTGCTCCTTGGCGTTAATGCAAAGGTATGGTTGATTTCACGAGATTTGCCGCGCGCGCTGCGCTAATCTGTTAACCAGCTGTTACAACAACCGCCAGTACCGCGCATTCCTGGCACCGGGTACGGACTGCACTTGTGACTACGTTCAACCAGCGTCATATCGAGCGCCACCAGCTACCTTGTGTACTCAAGGTCTATAACGCGTTCACCGGCCAACTGATCGGGCAGCTAGGTAATGCCTCTGAAGACGGCCTGATGTTGATCAGCCAGTTACCCATACTGGTCGGGCCGGATTTTGAACTGCAATTGCGCTTGCCCCTCACCGGTGGCGGCTTCCAGTTCATCCAGCTGACGGCCAGTTGCCTGTGGTGCCGCGAAGATCAGACCCCAGGCCATTACGATGCGGGGTTCATGTTGCTGCAGGCACCGCGCGAATACGAAGATTTTGTGCGCTCGCTACGCGACTATTTCAGTTTCCGCCCGGCCAACGCTTCCGTCTGAGGTCAGGTCCGCTAGAATCGGGGCGACCTTGAAACAGGACGACCCCGTGACCTCCAGCATTTTCTGGCACGACTACGAAACCACCGGCATCAACCCGCGCTGTGACCGGCCGCTGCAGGTGGCTGGTCTGCGCACCGACTTCGAGCTCAATGAGATCGATGAGCCGATCAGCCTTTACTGCCGCCCATCCGATGACATTCTTCCCCACCCGGCAGCATGCCTGGTGACCGGGATCACGCCGCAGCAGCTGGCCAGCCAGGGCCTGTGCGAGGCTGAGTTCATGACCCGCGTACATGACCAGTTGGCGCGACCAGGCACCTGTGGCGCCGGTTACAACACCCTGCGCTTCGACGATGAAGTCACCCGTTATAGCCTGTACCGCAACTTCTTCGACCCGTATGCCCGGGAATGGCAGGGTGGCAACAGCCGCTGGGATTTGATTGACGTGGTGCGCACGGCCTATGCCCTGCGGCCCGAGGGTATCGAGTGGCCACAACAGGACGGGCGCACCAGTTTGCGTCTGGAACTGCTCAGCCAAGCCAATGGCATTGACCATGGGCACGCGCATGAAGCCCTTTCCGACGTGCGGGCCACCATTGCCCTGGCGCGTCTGATACGGCAGAAACAACCCAAATTGTATGAATGGCTGTTCCAGTTGCGCAGCAAGCACAAAGTGATGGAGCAAATCCGTTTGTTGCAGCCGTTGGTACATATATCCGGCCGGTTCTCGGCGGCGCGTAATTATCTGGGGGTGGTCTTGCCGTTGGCCTGGCACCCGCGTAATCGCAACGCACTGATTGTGTGCGACCTGCACCAGGAAACCCTACCGTTATTAAGGGAAAGTGCCGACGTACTTCGTGAGCGTCTGTACACGCGGCATGAGGAATTGTCTGAAGGCCAATTACCGGTACCGCTGAAGTTAGTACAGATCAATCGCTGCCCGGTGCTGGCGCCGCTCTCGGTGTTGCGCCCGGTGGATCAACAACGGCTCGGTATCGATTTGGCGCTTTTGCAAACACGCGGTGAAACGTTGGCCCATCAACAGCAAGCGTGGCAATACAAGCTTGAGCATATCTACGGCAAAGAGGATTTTGCCCCGAGTGAAGATCCGGAACAGCAGTTGTATGACGGTTTTGTTGGGGACCGTGACCGGCGCCTGTGCGAGCAAGTTCGCACGCTGGACCCTGCGCAGTTGGCCCAGGGCCACTGGATGTTCGATGATCCGCGCTTGCCTGAATTACTGTTCCGGTACCGGGCGCGCAACTTCCCGGACACCTTGAGCCACGAGGAGCGTCAGCGCTGGTATGGTTTCTGCCAGCAGCGGCTGAGTGATCCGCAGTGGGGCGCACCTAACACGCTGGGCGACTTCGAGCGGGCCCTGCAGAGCGCCTGGGCCACTGCCGGTGAAGCGGGGCGGCGTGTACTGGAAGCTTGGCAGGCCCATGCCCTTGAGCGTCGTGAGCAATTTGCCATCAGTCTTTGAATCGCTTATTTGAATGGCAAACAAAAACGCCGGCATCGAGCCGGCGTTTTTGTTTGCAATATGCAAGGCGGGGTGTGGACTATCAGTCCAGCAGAGTTGCCCAGCCTTCAACCACATCGCCACCCCATTTGGCTTTCCATTCTTTCAGGGTTTTGTGGTTGCCGCCTTTGGTTTCGATCACTTCACCGTTGTGCGGGTTTTTGTATTGCTTGACCTTGCGCGCACGCTTGGTGGTAGTGGTCTTGGCGGCACCGCGCGGTGCTTTGCTCAGTTTCGACTCGGGGTCGAGCAGGGCGATGACGTCGCGCAGCGACTTGGAGTATTCACCCATCAGTGTGCGCAGTTTGCCTTCGAACTCCAGTTCTTTTTTCAGCTTGTCATCCTGCGACAGGTTGGCCAGGCGGGCCTGAAGTTCCTTGATGGCTTCTTCGGTAGCGCGGTACTCGTTGATCAGGGACATGGAGTGTTCCTTAATGCGTGTTCGGGATGTGTGGGGCAATAATAGACAGGCCATACTCTCAAGTAAACATATTAATCAGGCACTCAACTGTTAATTGTGCTGTGACAAATTATCGCTAGGTTAAGAAAAATTTACATAAGGGCGTGCAAGGCAGTGTGATTGTCATCATGCGGTCGCTGACTGCTGCTGCGGCAGCGGCCGGTAGAGGCACCGGCGGCGCAGGGTGCAATGATTACTGCGTTTTTCCGGGAGGGCCGCTAGAATGGGCGCCTTTGCGAAGTTCTGGAGTCTTAATTCATGCGCACCTATCGTCTGGTGATCGCCTGCCCCGACCGCGTAGGCATCGTGGCGAAAGTCAGTAATTTCCTGGCCTTGTACAATGGCTGGATCAACGAAGCCAGCCACCACTCCGATGAACAGAGTGGTTGGTTCTTCATGCGCCATGAAATCCGCGCTGAATCTCTGCCCTTTGGTATCGAGGCGTTCCGCGAAGCGTTCGCGCCGATTGCCGAAGAGTTCTCCATGACTTGGCGCATTACCGATTCGGCCCAGAAGAAGCGCGTGGTGCTGATGGCCAGCCGTGAGTCCCACTGCCTGGCCGATTTGTTGCACCGTTGGCACACGGACGAACTGGATTGCGAGATTCCTTGTGTTGTTTCCAACCACAACGACTTGCGCAGTATGGTCGAGTGGCATGGCATCCCGTTCTTCCATGTACCGGTCGACCCGAAAGACAAGGCACCGGCGTTTGCCGAAGTGTCGCGCCTGGTTCAGGAGCATGCGGCGGATGTGGTGGTACTGGCGCGCTACATGCAGATCCTGCCGCCGCAACTGTGCCAGGATTACGCCGAGAAGGTCATCAACATCCACCACAGCTTCCTGCCCTCGTTCGTCGGCGCCAAGCCCTACCATCAGGCCGCCCTGCGTGGGGTGAAACTGATTGGTGCAACCTGCCACTACGTGACGGAAGAGCTGGACGCCGGCCCGATCATCGAGCAGGACGTGGTACGTGTCAGCCATGCTGACAGCATCGAAGACATGGTCCGCTTCGGCCGTGACGTCGAGAAGATGGTGCTTGCCCGCGGCTTGCGTTATCACCTGGAAGACCGTGTGCTGGTGCATGGCAACAAAACGGTGGTGTTCGACTGACACACCCGGGGGCTGCAGCGCAGCCCCATTACTTTGAGGGATGTAATGGCAAACTCCCGCAACAAGCCCACCGCCTTGCCACCACCGACCCTCGGTGAAGGCTGCCTGGCCCGCTTCGACCCCGACGCCCTGAGCGAGGAAGACGGCACCGACTTCCCCGGCGCTGCCGAGCTCTGGCGCCAGCTCAACCCGTCTGACGCCGCCAACGCTCCAGCAGCGGCCGCGCCAACAGGCAAACAAACACCGGGCCCCCGGCAAGCAGATAAAAGTAGTAAGTGACTGCACGCCAGATCAGGATTGCCGCCGCGGCGGTCGAGCTGCCCACCAGCGGCGAGAGCAGGCTGGCTGATGTCAGCTCGGCAGCACCAGCACCGCCTGGCAACAGGCTGAACTGCCCGGCGCTGAGCGAAAGCATCTGCACCAGAAAGCTCGGGATCCACGACAATTCCACGCCCAACCCCCTTAACACCAGGTACAACACGCTGTAGCGCAGGCTCCAGTGCGCGCAGGTGAGGGTGAATACCAGGGCCAGGGTGCGCTTGGGCAGTTGCCAGGTTTGCGCCAGGGCGTCGATGAAGTGCAAGAGTTTGCGGGCCCAACGGCGCTTGCGCCGTTCGGACATGCCCACGCGCTGCAGCATCCGCCCGTTGAAGCGCATCACGGCACGCCGGTAACGTAGCAGCGCGACGATGACTGCTAAGGCCGAACACAGCAACAGAGCGCTACCTAGCAACATGCTTTCCTGGCTGCGGCCAAGGCTGTGGAACAGGGCGTATCCGGCAATCGCCAGCATCGCGCAGAAGAAGAACACCAAGTCATTCAACTGATCCATGGCGAACACCGCGCCGCTGCGTGCGGGACCGATGCGATCGCGCGCAAGCAAGGCCATCAGTGCAAGAGGCCCGCCACTACCGCCGGGGGTGGTGCAGATGGCGAACTCTGTGGCCATCACCACGCCGAGGCTGCGCATGTGCCCCAGCCGGGCACCCTGCTGACCGAGCAACAGGCGCAGGCGTATGGCATTGATGACCCAACAGGTCAATATCATGCCCAGGAGTATGAGCATCAGCCCAGGGTCGAAGGCCTTGAGCCTGGGTAGCAGTTCGTTGCCGCCCAGCACGGTCGGGACCAGCACTGCAAACAGCAGGGCCAGGCCCAGCCAGCCCAAACGGTTCATGCGACCACCTGGCGCTCCAGCCAGGCCGATTTGGTCAGCGGTTCACGGCCTTGCAGCAGCAGGTTGTCGAGCGTGCGCAACCAGTAATGGCGTGATGAGCGGTGACGCATATCCACCGGGTGCAGCCCCAGACGCAAGGTTTCTGCCGCACGCCAGCGCCTGCACTGCCAGTCACAGACCACCCGCGACACGCCGCGGCGCCAGGCGCTGCGGGCACTCCACACAAGGCCGGGGGCATCGAACGCGGTAAAGTCCGGCAAGCGGTACAGGTGCTGTGGCGTGCTGGTATAACGCAACGGCAGCTGGCGCAAGGCCTGGCGCGTGCCTTCGCTCATCAGCCAGGCAGGGGCGACGAACCCGGATACCGGCCACCCCTGCCGGGCAAACAACGCCAGGCCCTCTTCCAGGCGCTGCAAGGCTTGCGCCTGGTCGAGCCCATAGAATTCACCCTCATGGGTATAGATGCGGCGCATGAAATACTCACCCAGCCCCCCGGGTGCAGGCCCGTCGTCGGCGTGGAAAAAACCGTGCAGCGCGAGCTCGTCGCCCCGTGCCAGGCGCTTTTCCAGTAGGCGGCAAAAGCTGGGGGACTGCGCCAGTGGATTGCGGTGATGGAAGTCGGGCACCACCAGCCAGGTCATGGGCACATTGCCCATTTCATCCACCGCCTGCACGAACGGCTGGTAGTCCGGCCAGGTTTCTGGCGCGATGTCGTGCAGCACCAGCATCAGGCTGCGCGGTGCGTCATTACCCTCAGCCATGGGCGCGCACCAGCGTCTCGTGGCCCAGTACGGCCTGATAGTGCTGCAGCAGGCCGTTGACGACGTTGTCCCAGGAATAATGCTGCTCTACATGTTGGCGCGCCTGAGCGCCGAGCTTGCGTACCCCTTCCTCGAAGGCTTCGCGCACTGCCGTGGCCATGGCCAGGCCATCATTGGCGCGGCACAGGCGCCCGCACTGCTCGTTGACGATTTCACCGAAGGCGCCTGCACGTACCGCGACCACCGGTGTCCCGCTGGCCATGGCTTCGAGGATGACCAGGCCGAACGTTTCCTGGTCGCCGGCATGCACCAGCAGGTCGGCGCTGGCCACCAGGCGGGCGACCTCCGGGAGTGTGCAGAAACGGTCGATCACGCTGACGTTGTCGGGTACGTTGGCCGGCATGTTGGAGCCCACCAGCAACAGTTGGTAAGGGCGGCCAAGGCGCTGCATGCAGTCGAGCAATATGGGCAGGTTCTTTTCCCGTGAGCCACGGCCAGCGAAGACCAGCAACCGGCTGGTGTCGGGGATGCCCAGCTCGGCACGCAACTGCAGGTCACGCTGCATGGGGTTGAAGGTGGCCAGATCGACACCCAGGCGCTGTACATGCACATCGCGCACGCCCAGGCGGCGCAGTTTGTCGGCCATGACCTGGCTGGGAGCGAGCACCCGGTCGAAATTGCCGTACAGCTTGCTGACATAGGCTTCCACATTGGGCGTGAACCAGTTGCCCATGCGATTGCTCACCAGCAACGGCAGGTCGGAATGGTAGAAGCCAATCACGGGTACATCGAGCTGGCGCCGCGCTTCCAGCGCCGCCCAGGCGGTCAGGTAGGGGTCGCCGACTTCGATCAGGTCAGGCTTGAGGCGGCGCAGCACATTGCACCAGGGGGCCAGCCGCACCGGGAATCGGTAGCCGTTGCCAAAGGGCAGGGGAGGGGCTGGGACCTGGTAGATGCCATCGGCGTGGCGCGCGCTGGCGCCAGGGATCAAAAGGCTGTGGCGTACGCCCTGAAGGGCGCCGAGGCGATGGTGTTTGGCATCAAGATAAGTACGTACGCCGCCACTGGCGGGGGCGTAGAACATGGTGATGTCAGCGATGTGCACGATCAGCATCCCTCCGGGATCGTCTTCGGGTCTGTCATCCGGCTGTAATGGGCCGGCGATGACGCGCCTAAAGGTTGACCTTCCTGAAGGATAGTTTGTTCGGTTGGATTAGCTGTGAGCTTCACGCTACAAGCTACAAGCTACCAGTAGGGCGAGGCAGCGCCTGCGCCTGACTTGAGCCTTGAAGCTTGTAGCTTGGCTTCAGATCCGGAAGCTGCCCACCAGATGCTTCAGGCGGGTGGCCTGCTGCTCGAGGTCCGAACAGGCCCGCAGGGTAGCCTGCAGGTTCTCGACACCTTCCTGGTTGAGCATGTTGATCTCGTTGATATCCATGTTGATGGAGTCGACCACGGCGGTCTGTTCCTCAGTGGCTGTGGCCACCGACTGGTTCATGCCGTCGATCTCACCAATACGTACGGTCACGCTGTCCAGGCGTTCGCCGGCCTGGTTGGCGATCTGCACGCTGTCCTGGCTGTGGCGCTGGCTCTGGCCCATGGTGTCGACCGACTCGCGGGCACCCACCTGCAGTTCTTCAATCATGGTTTGCACCTGCTGCGCCGATTCCTGAGTACGGTGCGCCAGGTTGCGCACCTCGTCAGCCACCACGGCGAAACCACGCCCCGCTTCACCGGCGCGGGCCGCTTCGATCGCGGCATTGAGTGCCAGCAGGTTGGTCTGCTGGGAAATGCTGGTGATCACCTCAAGGATCTGTCCGATATTCACGGTCTTGCTGTTGAGCGTCTCGATATGGGCGCTGGAGGTGACGATCAGGTCGGACAGCCGATTCATCGCAGCGATATTGCGCTCCACCACCTGCTGCCCTTCTTCGGCCAACAGGCGCGCCGAGCTGGCATGCTGAGAGGCCTGGGCGGCATTGCCAGCGATTTCCTGGGCGGCAGCGCCCAGTTCGTTGATGGCCGCGGCCACACTGTTGGTGCGGTTGGATTGCTCGTCGGAGTTGGCCATCGACGAGTTGGAGGCGCTGATTACCCGCAGCGCCACTTCATTGACCTGTTCGGTGGCAGAGGACACTTCGGTGATCGAGCTGTGGATGCGCTCGACGAACCGGTTGAAGGCAGTGCCGAGGATGCCGAACTCGTCGTGGTTGTGGATCTTCAGGCGCTTGGTCAGGTCGCCTTCGCCTTCGGCAATGTCTTCCATGGCGCGGGTCATGGTCAGCAACGGCTGCATCAGGGCACGGATCAGCAGGCCCAGCAGGCCGATGATGATGACCACCGCGACGACGGTGGCAATCACCGCCGAGGTGCGGAAGGTGCTGAGCATGGCAAAGGCCTTGTCCTTATCTACCGACAGGCCGATGTACCAGTTGGCCGATGGCAGGCCCTTGATGGGGGTGAAGGTCAGCAGGCGCGTCTGGCCGTCGACCTGCACTTCGGTCAGCTCACCCGAGAGTTTGGGGGTGTGCTGCGGAAACTGGTCCGACAGCGACTTCATGACCAGCGCCTTGTCCGGGTGGACCAGGATCTTGCCCTGGTCGTTGACCAGGAAGGCGTAACCCATGCCGCCGAAGTTCAGCGAGTTGATGATTTGCACCAGGCCGTCCAGGTCCAGGTCGCCGCCGACGACGCCGACGCTGGAGGCCACTTTGCTGATGATGCCAATGACCATCTTGTTGGTGGTCAGGTCGATGTAAGGCTCGGTGAGCAGGGCGCCCTGAGCGTTCATGCCGTCCTTGTACCAGGGGCGGGGGCGCGGGTCGTAGCCGTCAGGCATCTTGGTGTCGGGGCGCACGCTGAAGCCGCCGTCGACCTTGCCCAGGTAGACGGTGAGGAAGCTGGAGATCAAGGCGTTCTGGCCCATCAGCGTTTCGGCGTTGGCAGGTTGCAGGGCGATGTTCTGCGACAGGTTCTCGATCAGCTTGATACGGCCTTCGAGCAGGTTGCGAATATTGTTCGAAGTGGAGGTGCCCATTTCAGCCAGATAATTCTCCAGGTTTTCGCGGATCGCATTACGCTGGAGATAATCGTTGTAAAGGGTGAAAAGGCTGAAGGCGAGTATCACGATCAGTGAGGCGGCCAATAGGATTTTGTGGCTGAAACGCAGGCTTTTGTTCATGACGTAATCGATTCCGCTAAGGTTTTTATCGGGCGTTCGCACGAATACAGCTATAAAACAGTGCAACATCCCGGGACGTCCTTTTGGGTTGTTCCTGTCTTCAAAGGCAATATCACCCCGAGGTATCGGCCGAAATGCGGTAAAGCTTGAGTAGAGGATTGAAAAGATGTCGGAATCTTCGGACTTAGTTGTAGGAGGCGGCCTTGATGGCCAGCCCATCAAGCAAGCCATGCGCCTGGCAAATCGCCATGGGCTGGTTGCCGGTGCCACCGGCACGGGTAAGACCGTGACCTTGCAGCACCTGGCGGAAAGTTTCAGTGATGCGGGCGTGGCGGTGTTTGCGGCGGATGTGAAAGGTGACCTGTGCGGGCTCGGCGCGGCCGGTTCGCCGCAGGGCAAGGTGGCCGAGCGGATTGCCGGCATGCCCTGGCTGGGGTACACCCCGCAGGCCTATCCGGTAACCCCGTGGGATATTGCCGGGCAATCGGGCCACCCATTGCGCACCACCCTCAGCGAAATGGGGCCGCTGCTGCTGGGCAATCTGCTGGAGCTGACCGACAGCCAGCAGGCGGCCCTTTACGCAGCGTTCAAGGTGGCCGATCGAGAAGGCCTTTTATTGCTGGACTTGAAGGACCTCAAGGCGCTGCTCGCGCACCTTAAAGACAACCCACAGTTGTTAGGTGAAGACAGCGCGCTGATGACCTCTGCCTCGACCCAGGCGCTGTTGCGGCGCCTGGCAACTTTGGAACAGCAAGGTGCCGAAGCGCTGTTCGGCGAGCCGGCGCTGCAACTGGAAGACCTTCTGCGGCCCGAGGGTGACGGCCGTGGCCGGATCCATTTACTGGATGCCAGCCGGCTGGTGCATGAGGCGCCCAAGGTCTATGCCACCTTCCTGCTGTGGTTGCTGGCCGAGTTGTTCGAGCAGTTGCCGGAGCGCGGGGATGCTGACAAACCAGTACTGGCGTTGTTTTTCGACGAAGCCCATCTGCTGTTCAATGGTACGCCCAAGGCGCTGCAGGACCGTTTGGAGCAGGTGGTACGGCTGATTCGCTCCAAGGGTGTCGGTGTGTATTTCGTCACCCAGTCGCCGGGTGATCTGCCAGATACCGTGCTGGCTCAGTTGGGCTTGCGTATTCAGCATGGCTTGAGGGCATTCACCGCCAGGGAGCAGAAGTCGCTCAGGGCCGTGGCCGACGGCTTCCGTCCTAACCCGGCCTTCGACACCCTGGCGGTGCTGACCGAGCTGGGTATAGGCGAGGCGCTGGTGGGTACCTTGGAGGAAAAGGGCACGCCGGCGATGGTGCAGCGCGTCCTGATCGCGCCGCCGCAGTCGCGTATAGGCCCATTGAGTGCGACCGAGCGCACGGCGTTGATCGCTGCGTCACCTTTGCTGGGGCGTTATGACAAACCTATCGACCGGGAGTCGGCCTACGAAATGCTCACCCAGCGCAAGGGAGAGCCCGTGGAGCCTGCGCCGGTGCCGAAGGCAGAAGAAAGCCTGGCCGACAAGGCGGGGGAGTTTCTGCAGAGTGCGGCTGGGCAGGCGATCAAGTCCGCGGTGCGCCAGGCAGCCAATCAGCTGGGGCGGCAGTTGGTGCGTGGGCTGATGGGGTCGTTGCTGGGGGGCAAGAAGCGGTAATCGCCAGCGCTTGCTCAAAAAAAAGGCGCCTCGCAAGGCGCCTTTTCTGTTGGAGCGGTGACTCAGCCAAGCGCCTTGGACGCCAGCCAGAACAGGCCGGCTGCCAGGCCCATCGATGCCGGCAGGGTCAGCACCCAGGCCAGCAGGATGGTTTTCACGGTGCCGCCCTGCAGGCCGCTCTTGTTGGCGACCATGGTGCCGGCCACGCCGGAGGACAGCACATGGGTAGTGGAAACCGGCAAGGCGAAGACGTTGGCCATGCCGATGGCGCACGCCGCGGTGATCTGCGCCGACATGCCTTGGGCGTAGGTCATGCCCTGTTTGCCGATCTTCTCGCCTACGGTCAGTACCACGCGCTTCCAGCCAACCATGGTGCCCAGGCCCAAGGCCAGGGCTACGGCCACGATCACCCAGAAGGGCGCATATTCGGTGGTGGCGGTGAGGTCTTTACGCAGCTTGTCGAGATCAGCCTTTTCACGCGCATCCAGGCCTGGGAGCTTGCCGACCTTCTTCGCCGTGTCGTCCAGGCACAGCAGGTAGCGGCGTACTTCGACGCGCTTTTCAGCATCCAGGGCGCGGTAATCGGTCACGCCTTGCAGCGAGGACTGCAGTGCGGCGATGGTCGGCTCGGTTTGTTGCGGGTTGCAACTGAACTGCTCTGGCAGGTCGCTGGACTGCGCCTTGCCCAGGGCCAGGAACTCGCCCAGGGTGGCGGCGTTACGCTGGTAGAACTGGCTCAGGTGCATCGTCGCATCGCGGGTGCGCTCGATCTGGTAGGTGGTGCTGTTCAGGTCGAGCACAAACTTGGCCGGTACGATGCCGATCAGCACCAGCATGATCAGGCCGATGCCTTTCTGACCATCGTTGGAACCGTGCACGAAGCTTACGCCCATTGCCGAAATCACCAGCACCAGGCGGTTCCAGAACGGCGGGTGCTTCTTGTCGTCGAGCTTGCGACGCTGTTCGGGCGTCTTGTGCATCTTCGACAGCGGGCGCCACCACTTGAGGCCGATCAGCACCAGCGCAGCAATGGCGAAGCCGGCCATGGGCGAGACCACCAGCGACATGGCGATGTCGATCGCCTTCTGCCAGTTGACGCCGTCACCCAGGGGAATGTCGTTGATCAGCGCGTTGGCCAGGCCTACGCCGAGGATCGAACCGATCAGGGTATGCGAGCTGGAGGCGGGGATACCAAAGTACCAGGTGCCCAGGTTCCAGGTAATGGCTGCAGCCAGTAACGAGAAGACCATGGCCAAGCCATGCCCGGTATTCACATTGATCAGCAGTTCGACCGGGAGCAGGTGAACGATGGCGTAGGCCACCCCGACACCACCGAGCAGAACGCCGAGGAAGTTGAACACCCCGGAGAAGAACACGGCCAGGTGTGGTGGCATGGCTTTGGTATAGATGACGGTGGCTACCGCGTTGGCGGTGTCATGAAAGCCATTGATGAACTCGAATGCGAGCACGAAGGTCAGGGCAAGCAGCAGGCTCACCAATACCCAGGCATCCAGTCCGCTGAATAAATCGATCATGAAGGTTGTCTGGCGGTCATAGGGGGGCCGGATTATGCCAGAAAACCTTGGCAATCGATGCACCCGCTGCTGACCGATGGCAGCGTTGCAAATGGCTTCAGGCGGCGGCAGTCGCCCCGTTAAAGCCAAAAACCTTCCGCTAAAAAAACCGAAAACAGCAAAAAATCTTCAAACGTCTGAGAATGAGCCGTTGCGGCTAGAGTTCAAACGGTTGTATGAAATTTGTATAAATCCATTTCATCCTCAGCCTTTCGGTAAGGATAAGCCGCGTCGTGGGCAACGGCCCGCGACGCAGTGGCGGTGAGCGACGGCTCAGGATTCCTCGCTGCGCAGCTCCTTTTCCATTTTTTCCAGTTCCTGGCTGAAGGCCTGGTCCTGAACCGTGGCACGTTTGCGCCAGGGTTTGCGTTCAGGGTCCGGTTGAGCGGCATAGGTGGTGACCTCACCACCGTAAACTTCCTTGTAACGTTCAGCCTGGCGCTCAAGTTCCGCGCGCAGTTCATCTTTCGTCACAGTAGTACCTAAATAAGTAGAAGGGTCGATGCCCCTGCAGGTGCAAGTTGCCCATGCGCATGATGCGCCAGTTGGCGGATAAGCCCAGGCGGGTGCTTCTATTACCGGGCCAGTTGATCCGGGCCAGCACTAGCGATTATAGCAATCGGCAAATCGCCAAACAGCGTTATTTACCCATGCTGACATCAAGTGACAGAAGTTGTCCGGTAGGTGCCTGCCCGTGCAAAGTTTGAGCGAACCGTGGAGGGAAAGTTCGTGACGGTTGAAGGCAAGGCAGCGCGTAATGAAAAACGGCCTCGCACAAGGCGAGGCCGTTGCCTGGGGACTTCTACGGTGGGTACCTGACCAGTCTCTCCAAAGAAGCCACAAGTGGCAGGAGAAAGGTATAAGCAAACGTGTCAGCGGTCAATTGCGATTATCGGCCGTTTGTTCGATAATCGCACGAGGCTGCGATTTTTTGAGGTGAGCGATGAGTGACGAAACCACGGGCAACGAATCTGCCAGTGCCGATCCTGCGCGTCCGAGCGTGCCTGCGATGGCGCCGCCCATCGTGGCCTCCCCGGCGAAGCGCATCCAGGCCTTTACCGGTGATCCGGATTTCATGACCTCGCTGGCACGGGGCCTTGCTGTCATCCAGGCCTTCCAGGAGCGCAAGCGCCACCTGACCATCGCGCAGATAAGCCATCGTACCGAGATCCCCAGGGCAGCCGTACGCCGCTGCCTGCATACGCTGATCAAGCTCGGTTATGCCACCACCGATGGGCGCACCTACTCGCTGCTGCCCAAGGTGTTGACCCTTGGGCATGCCTACCTGTCTTCGACGCCACTGGCGGTCTCGGCCCAGCCTTACCTGGACCGCATCAGCGATCAGTTGCACGAAGCCGCCAACATGGCCACGCTCGAAGGTGACGACATTCTTTATATAGCCCGCTCGGCTACGGTCGAGCGGCTGATATCGGTCGACCTGTCGGTGGGCGGGCGCTTGCCGGCCTATTGCACTTCCATGGGCCGTATCCTGTTGGCGGCGATGGACGATACGAGCCTACGTGAATACCTCGACCGTGCTGACCTCAAGGCCCGCACCAGCCGTACCCTGCATGATGCCGAGTCGTTGTTCGCCTGCATTCAACAGGTGCGCGCGCAGGGCTGGTGCGTGGTCGATCAGGAACTGGAGCAGGGACTGCGGTCTATCGCGGTGCCAATCTACGACGCCTCGGGCCAGGTATTGGCGGCGTTGAATGTCAGTACCCATGTGGGGCGTGTGAGCCGTAGCGAACTGGAACAGCGATTCCTGCCGATCCTGCTGGCTTGCAGCCGTGACCTTTGTCACCAACTGTTTGGCTGAAGCACGTTCGGGTTCAGGTGGCGCCGTGCGCTGTTATCGAACACGCCGGCCGTTTCCTGTTCGATAAACGCACAGTGTCGCGCCAGGCGAATTGCGCCCCCGTCATCCACTGATTAATGTCTCTCGCAACGGTCGGCTTTGCCGACCGAACAAAAAACATAAGAGACGCATACCATGACTACTGTCCTTTCGCTGCTGCGGCCGCACCCGCACGCAGTACCGTTGTATCCAGGCTGACCTAGGCCGCACTTCTTCGACATTGAACCCTGTACTGGTTGCGCTTGTGCAGTGGCTTGACCGTGCCCAATCACTGGATAACAACAATGAACAAACCCCAATCTGTCGGGAACTGTCTCGACGTTCAGTCGTTCATCAATGAACAACCGCTGTCGCGTTATCAATGGCGGGTGGTGATCCTTTGCTTCCTGATTGTCTTTCTCGATGGTCTGGACACGGCGGCCATGGGGTTCATCGCGCCGGCCTTGTCCCAGGAGTGGGGGATCGACCGCGCCAGCCTGGGGCCGGTGATGAGCGCCGCGTTGATTGGCATGGTGTTCGGCGCCTTGGGTTCCGGGCCACTGGCCGACCGCTTCGGGCGCAAGGGTGTACTGGTAGGGGCGGTGTTGGTGTTCGGTGGTTTCAGCCTGGCCTCGGCCTATGCCGGCAACGTCGACCAGTTGCTGGTGCTGCGCTTCCTGACGGGCCTGGGGCTGGGCGCTGGGATGCCCAACGCCACCACGCTGCTGTCCGAATACACCCCCGAGCGCCTCAAGTCGTTGCTGGTGACCAGCATGTTCTGCGGCTTCAACCTGGGCATGGCGGGCGGTGGGTTCATTTCCGCCAAGATGATCCCGGCGTACGGCTGGCACAGCCTGCTGGTGATCGGTGGCGTGCTGCCGCTGTTGCTGGCGGTGGTGCTGATGGTGTGGCTGCCGGAGTCGGCGCGTTTTCTGGTCGTACGCAACCGTGGTACTGACAAGGTGCGCAAGACCCTGGCACCGATTGCCCCCGCCGTCGTGGCGCAGGCAGCCAGCTTCAGCGTACCGGAACAGAAAGCCGTGGCGGCGCGCAATGTCTTCGCCGTGATTTTCTCCGGTACTTATGGGCTGGGCACCTTGCTGCTGTGGCTGACCTATTTCATGGGCCTGGTGATCGTCTACCTGCTGACCAGTTGGCTGCCGACGCTGATGCGCGACAGTGGCGCGAGCATGGAACAGGCGGCGTTCATCGGTGCGTTGTTCCAGTTCGGTGGCGTGCTCAGTGCAGTGGCAGTGGGGTGGGCCATGGACCGCTACAACCCGCACAAGGTCATCGGCCTTTTCTACTTACTGGCGGGCGTATTTGCCTACGCAGTCGGGCAGAGCCTGGGCAACATTACCCTGCTGGCGACCCTGGTGCTCATTGCCGGGATGTGCGTGAACGGCGCGCAGTCGGCGATGCCTTCGTTGGCGGCGCGGTTCTATCCGACCCAGGGGCGTGCCACGGGTGTGTCCTGGATGCTGGGTATCGGGCGCTTCGGCGCGATTCTAGGGGCCTGGAGTGGCGCTACCCTGCTGGGCCTGGGCTGGAACTTCGAGCAAGTGCTGACGGCGCTGCTGGTGCCGGCGGCGTTGGCGACGGTGGGGGTGATCGTGAAGGGCCTGGTCAGCCACGCAGACGCGACCTGACTGGAAGCAGGGAATGGATAGGGAGGCAACAAATCGTTCGATAATCGCACCAATAGTCGATTATCGGATTGTAAGTCACCCACCTGTCTCCTTAATCTGAGTTCAACGTAGCACCCTGACCAGGAGTCTCCACATGGCTGCAATTCTCCCCCTTCACGACGCCGTGAAGCAGTTCATCCAGGACGGCGATACCGTCGCCCTCGAAGGCTTCACCCACCTGATCCCGACCGCTGCCGGCCACGAGATCATCCGTCAGGGCAAGCGCGACCTGACGCTGGTACGCATGACCCCGGACCTGATCTACGATCAACTGATCGGCGCCGGTTGCGCCAGCAAGCTGATCTTCTCGTGGGGGGGGAACCCGGGCGTAGGGTCGCTGCACCGCCTGCGCGATGCGGTCGAAAAGCAATGGCCGCATGCGATCGACATCGAAGAGCATAGCCACGCCGACCTTGCCAATGCCTATGTTGCCGGTGCGTCCGGCCTGCCGTTCGCGGTGCTGCGTGCCTACGCAGGTTCCGACCTGCCGAAGGTCAACCCGCTGATCAAGAGCGTCACTTGCCCGTTCACCGGTGAAGTGCTGGCCGCCGTGCCATCGGTGCGCCCGGATGTGACTGTAATCCACGCACAGAAGGCCGACCGCAAAGGCAATGTACTGTTGTGGGGCATCCTTGGCGTGCAGAAAGAAGCGGCCCTTGCAGCCAAGCGCTGCATCGTCACCGTCGAAGAGATCGTTGATGACCTGCAGGCCCCGATGAACGCCTGTGTTCTGCCGACCTGGGCCCTCAGCGCCGTGTGCCTGGTCCCGGGGGGCGCGCACCCGTCCTACGCCCATGGCTACTACGAGCGTGACAACCGCTTCTATCAGGACTGGGACCCGATCGCGCGCAACCGCGAGTCGTTCAGCGCCTGGATCGACACCTATATCCGTGGTACCGCCGACTTCAATGAATTCAAGGCCAAGCTGGCCAGCACCGCGGAGGCTGCACAATGAGCTACTCCACCTCTGAAATGATGACCGTTGCCGCTGCCCGTCGCCTGCGTAACGGGGCTGTCTGCTTCGTCGGCATTGGCCTGCCGTCCAAGGCCGCCAACCTGGCGCGCCTGACCTCGTCGCCAGACGTGGTGCTGATTTACGAGTCCGGCCCGATCGGCGCCAAGCCAAGCGTGTTGCCCCTGTCGATCGGCGACGGTGAGCTGGCCGAAACCGCTGATACAGTGGTGCCCACTGGCGAGATCTTCCGCTACTGGTTGCAAGGGGGCCGTATCGATGTCGGCTTTTTGGGTGCAGCCCAGGTCGATCGCTTCGGCAACATCAACACCACCGTGGTCGGTGATTACCATGCGCCCAAGACCCGCCTGCCGGGCGCCGGTGGCGCGCCGGAGATCGCTGGCTCGGCCAAGCAGGTGCTGATCATCCTCAAACAGTCGCCACGTGCGTTTGTCGACAAGCTCGACTTCATCACTTCGGTCGGCCACGGTGAAGGCGGGGATTCGCGCAAGCGGCTGGGCCTGCCGGGCGAAGGGCCGGTCGGTATCATCACCGACCTGTGCATCATGGAGCCGGAGGCTGGTACCCACGAATTCGTCGTGACCTCGATCCACCCAGGCGTGACCCGCGAGCAGATTGTCGCCGCCACCGGCTGGCCAATCCGTTTCGCTGAAAACGTACAAAGCACCAGCGCGCCGACCGATGTCGAGCTGGGCGCACTACGCGATCTGGAAGCCCGTACCGCCGTTGCTCATGGCCAGGTAGCAGGAGAAGCATGATGCGTGAGGTATTCATCTGTGACGCCATCCGGACCCCCATCGGCCGCTTCGGCGGCGCCCTGGCCAGCGTACGTGCCGACGACCTGGCGGCGGTGCCGCTGAAGGCGCTGATCGAGCGCAACCCCTCGGTACAGTGGGAGCAACTCGACGAAGTGTTTTTCGGTTGTGCCAACCAGGCCGGTGAGGACAACCGCAACGTGGCGCGGATGGCGTTGCTCCTGGCCGGCCTGCCCGAGAGCATCCCCGGCGTGACCCTCAACCGCCTGTGCGCTTCGGGCATGGACGCCATCGGCACTGCTTTTCGTGCCATCGCCAGCGGTGAGATGGAGCTGGCCATCGCCGGCGGCGTCGAGTCGATGTCCCGTGCGCCGTTTGTCATGGGCAAGGCTGAGAGCGGCTACTCGCGCAACATGAAGCTGGAAGACACGACCATCGGCTGGCGCTTCATCAACCCGCTGATGAAAAGCCAGTACGGCGTGGATTCGATGCCTGAAACGGCTGATAACGTCGCCGACGATTACCAGGTTTCGCGCGCTGACCAAGATGCCTTTGCCCTGCGCAGTCAGCAGAAGGCCGCGGCGGCCCAGGCTGCCGGCTTCTTCGCCGAAGAGATCGTGCCGGTGCGTATCGCCCACAAGAAAGGCGAAACCCTCGTCGAGCACGATGAGCACTTGCGCCCGGAAACCACACTTGAGGCACTGGCACGGCTCAAGCCGGTCAATGGCCCGGACAAGACTGTCACTGCCGGCAACGCCTCGGGTGTCAATGACGGTGCGGCGGCCTTGATCCTGGCTTCGGCGCAAGCGGTGAAGCAGCACGGCCTGACCCCGCGTGCCCGGGTGCTGGGCATGGCCAGCGCGGGTGTGGCGCCACGGGTCATGGGTATCGGCCCGGTGCCAGCCGTACGCAAGTTGACCGAGCGCCTGGGCGTTGCGGTAAGCGATTTCGATGTGATCGAACTCAACGAAGCGTTCGCCAGCCAGGGCTTGGCAGTGCTGCGCGCGTTGGGCGTGGCTGATGATGCGCCGCAGGTAAACCCGAACGGTGGCGCAATCGCCTTGGGCCATCCGCTGGGCATGAGTGGTGCGCGCCTGGTGCTGACGGCGTTGCATCAACTTGAGAAGCAGGGGGGTCGCAAGGCCTTGGCGACCATGTGTGTGGGCGTCGGCCAAGGTTTGGCGCTGGCCATCGAGCGCGTTTAACCTGCGTCGGCCGCTTCGCGGGTCTACCCGCGAAGCGGCCGGTGTTGTACGACACAAGGCCAATTGCTAGCCCCTGAAGCGGAACGGTGTGTTACTAGGTATGTCTAGACTTACCTAGGACCTTCCAGGAGTAAAACCGTCATGACCTCAGCCTATTACACCGGTGAAGAACGCAGTAAACGCATCTTCGCCATCGTCGGTGCCTCTTCCGGCAACTTGGTGGAATGGTTCGACTTCTACGTCTATGCCTTCTGCGCGATCTATTTCGCCCCGGCCTTCTTCCCCTCCGACGACCCCACCGTGCAGTTGCTCAATACGGCTGGTGTATTTGCTGCGGGCTTCCTGATGCGTCCCATTGGTGGCTGGATCTTCGGCCGCCTGGCCGACCGCCATGGCCGCAAGAATTCGCTGATGATCTCGGTGCTGATGATGTGCTTCGGCTCGCTCATGATCGCCTGCCTGCCCACCTACTCGAGCATCGGCACCTGGGCGCCGGCGCTGCTGTTGCTCGCCCGCTTGATCCAGGGCCTGTCGGTGGGGGGCGAATACGGCACCACCGCGACCTACATGAGTGAGGTGGCGCTGCGTGGCCAGCGTGGCTTCTTCGCGTCGTTCCAGTACGTGACCCTGATTGGCGGCCAACTGCTGGCTGTGCTGGTGGTGGTGGTCCTGCAGCAACTGCTGACCGAAGACGAACTGCGTGCCTGGGGATGGCGTGTACCGTTCGTGGTCGGCGCCGTCGCGGCGTTGATCTCGCTGATGCTGCGCCGCTCGCTGCACGAAACCAGCAGCGCCGAAACCCGCAAGGACAAGGACGCCGGTTCCATCAAAGGCCTGTTCCGCAACCACGCCGCAGCCTTCATCACCGTGCTTGGTTACACCGCTGGCGGCTCGCTGATCTTCTACACCTTCACCACCTACATGCAGAAGTACCTGGTCAACACTGCCGGCATGACGGCCAAGAACGCCAGCTACGTGATGACCGGTGCGCTGTTCCTGTTCATGGTCTTGCAGCCGTTCTTTGGCATGCTCTCTGACCGCATTGGCCGACGCAATTCGATGCTGCTCTTCGGGGCCTTGGGTACGCTGTTCACCGTGCCGTTGCTGATGGCGTTGAAGACCGTGAGCAGCCCGTTCATGGCGTTCGTGCTGGTAACCCTGGCGCTGTGCATCGTCAGTTTCTACACCTCGATCAGCGGCCTGGTGAAGGCCGAGATGTTCCCGCCGCAGGTGCGCGCGTTGGGCGTAGGCCTGGCGTATGCGGTGGCCAACGCGGTGTTCGGGGGTTCGGCCGAATACGTGGCGCTTGGCCTGAAAACCCTGGGCATGGAAAACACCTTCTACTGGTACGTGACGGCCATGATGGCAATCGCTTTCCTGTTTAGCCTGCGCCTGCCGAAACAGGCAGCGTACCTGCACCATGATGACTAAGGACGCTGCATGACCCACCAATTGTTCGACGCCTACTTCACCGCGCCGGCCATGCGCGAGGTGTTCTCTGACCGTGGCCGCCTGCAAGGCATGCTCGATTTCGAGGCGGCTCTGGCCCGCGCCGAAGCCGGCGCTGGGTTGGTGCCCCACAGCGCGGTGGCCGCCATTGAGGCCGCCTGCCAGGCCGAGCGCTATGACACCCGTGCGCTGGCCGATGCCATTGCCACGGCAGGCAACTCGGCCATCCCGCTGGTCAAGGCGTTGGGCAAGGTGATCGCCAGTGGTGTGCCGGAGGCCGAACGTTATGTGCACCTGGGGGCCACCAGCCAGGATGCGATGGACACCGGGCTGGTGCTGCAATTGCGTGACGCCCTCGCGTTGATCGAGGCCGACCTGGCCAAGTTGGCCGACACCCTGTCGCACCAGGCCCTGCAGCATGCCGATACGCCCTTGGTAGGCCGCACCTGGCTGCAACATGCAACACCGGTGACGTGGGGCATGAAGCTGGCAGGCGTGCTCGGCGCCATCACTCGGCATCGCCAACGGCTGCAGGAACTGCGCCCGCGTCTGCTGGTGCTGCAGTTCGGCGGCGCCTCTGGCAGCCTTGCGGCGCTGGGCAGCAAGGCGATGGCGGTCGCCGAGGGCCTGGCCGAACAGCTCAAGCTGAACCTGCCCGAGCAGCCCTGGCATACCCAGCGCGACCGCCTGGTGGAGTTTGCCGCTGTGCTGGGCCTGATTGCCGGCAGCCTGGGCAAGTTCGGCCGTGATATCAGCCTGCTGATGCAGACCGAGGCCGGGGAAGTGTTCGAGCCTTCGGCGCCCGGCAAGGGTGGTTCGTCAACCATGCCGCATAAGCGCAACCCGGTGGGGGCGGCAGTACTGATCGGCGCTGCCACCCGCGTGCCGGGCCTGCTCTCGACACTGTTCACCGCCATGCCGCAGGAACATGAGCGCAGTCTCGGCCTGTGGCATGCCGAGTGGGAAACCCTGCCGGACATCTGCTGCCTGGTGTCCGGCGCGCTGCGCCAGGCCCAGGTGATTGCCGAGGGTATGGAGGTGGACGCCGAGCGTATGCGCCGCAATCTTGACCTGACCCAGGGCCTGGTGCTGGCCGAAGCGGTGAGCATTGTCCTCGCCCAGCGCGTGGGCCGCGACCGCGCCCATCATCTGCTGGAGCAATGCTGCCAGCGCGCCGTGGCCGAACAGCGCCCGTTGCGCGCCGTGCTCGGTGACGAGCCGCAGGTCACCGCCGAGCTGACCGAGCAAGAACTCGACCGTCTGCTAGACCCGGCCCATTACCTGGGCCAGGCCCGCGTCTGGGTGGCGCGCGCCGTGGCTGAACATCAACGTTTGACTGCCTGAAGGAGACCGCTGTGGCGCATTTGCAACTGGCCGATGGCGTACTGAACTATCGATTCGACGGCCCGGACGATGCGCCGGTGCTGGTATTGTCCAACTCCCTCGGCACCGACCTGGGCATGTGGGACCGTCAGATTCCACTGTGGAGCGAGCACCTGCGTGTGCTGCGCTACGACACCCGTGGTCACGGTGCCTCGCTGGTCACTGAAGACCCTTACAGCATCGAGCAATTGGGTCGCGATGTGCTGGCGCTGCTCGATGCCCTGGATATCCCCCAGGCACACTTCGTCGGTCTGTCGATGGGCGGTCTGATCGGGCAGTGGCTGGGTATTCATGCAGGCCAGCGCCTGCACAGTCTGACGCTGTGCAACACGGCTGCGAAAATCGGCAATGACGAGGTGTGGAACACCCGCATCGACACCGTGCTCAAGGGCGGCAAGCAAGCCATGGCGGATCTGCGTGACGCCTCCATTGCCCGCTGGTTCACCCCTGCTTTCGCCCAGGCCCAACCGGCCCAGGCCCAGCACATCTGCCAGATGCTCGCGCAAACCTCTCCTGAGGGCTATGCCGCCAACTGCGCAGCGGTGCGCGATGCCGACTACCGTGCGCAACTGAACCGTATCCAGGTGCCGACATTGGTCGTCGCTGGTACCGAGGACGTGGTCACCACGCCTGAACATGGGCGCTTCCTGCAGGACGCTATCCTGGGGGCCAAGTACGCTGAGTTCCCGGCAGCGCACCTGTCCAATGTCGAGATTGGCGAGGCATTCAGCCGTCGCGTACTCGACTTCCTGCTGGCCCGCTGAGGAATTTGCGATGGATGAGAAGCAACGTTACGACGCCGGCATGCAAGTACGCCGCGCGGTGCTCGGCGATGCCCATGTGGACCGCAGCCTGGAGAAGCTCAACGACTTCAATGGCGAGTTCCAGGAGATGATCACCCGACATGCCTGGGGTGATATCTGGACCCGTCCGGGGCTGCCGCGGCACACCCGTAGCCTGATTACCATCGCCATGCTGATCGGCATGAACCGCAACGACGAGCTCAAGTTGCATCTTCGGGCAGCCGCCAACAACGGTGTGACCCGTGACGAGATCAAGGAGGTGCTCATGCAAAGCGCAATCTACTGCGGGATCCCGGCCGCCAATGCCACCTTCCACCTGGCGGAGTCGGTGTGGGATGAGTTGGGCGTGGAGTCGCGGCAGTAATTGATAGTCTGATCCGGCCGTTTCACGTGGCAGGCCTGCTGCCCCCCCTCAGTGCAACGGTGATATTGCGCTGAGGGTGGGGAGGTGTTGCCTGCGAAACGGCCAGCCGAATCACTGCATGTTCATGCAGCAGCGTTCTTCTGCCGCAGCGCCACTGGCCCCGCATTGGCCTCCACGGCCCGTTTCAGCGCTGGGCAGATGCCAAGCATGAACGCCGCTTCCGCCACCACGAACAATGGCCCGATGATCAGGCCGCTGACATCGTCGACGAAGGCCGGCTTGCGGCCTTCGTAATAGTGCCCGACGAACTGGATGACCCAGCCGACCACGAACGCCCCCAGCCCGGCGCTGAGCCACAGTGCTGTGCTCTGCACCGCCAGTGCCTGGCCAAGCCACAGGCACAGCCCCAGTAACAGGCCCATGACCAGCCCGAAGCGCAGGTCCAGGCGCAAGTAAAACCACACCGAGGCCGCAGCTGCCAGCAGGGCAGGGGACAGCCATAGGCCCGCCACGTCCCAGCCCGGGCGGGACAGCAGGATGGTCACTGCCACCACGATCAGCGGAATGCCGACGAAGTGGGTGGCTATGTTGCGTGGGTCACGGTGGTAGTTGGCGTACTGGCTCAGGTGTTCGACGAGGTTTTTCATTGTTGTTCCTCCCTGGGTGGCCGTTGTGCAGGGTTGGGCCTGTGCTGGCCTATAGTGCTCAGAATAGCCTGCAGCCCACCACTATCATCAGTTCAGCGAATGGCAGCAGTCCGCAGGGGCGCATCCAGCTCCACCAGGGTTTCGATCATTGCCCGCGCGGCGGGCGACAGGCGGTAGCCGCTGCGGGTGACCACGCCACAGCGCACGCTCAGTACCTCAAGCGCCGGTGGCAGGTTGCGCCAGTGCAGGCGTACCAGTCGCCCGGCGGCGAGGTCTTCGGCGACGGCTTCCTCGCTGGCGGTACCGATGGCATCGGTGGATTGCACCACACTGCGCAACACCGCCAGGTGCTCGGTCTGCAGGTGCGGGGTAAAGTCGCTGCGTCCACTCAGGTTGGCCAGGCGTTTGCGTACGCCGGGGGCGAGCAGGGCGCTGGCCAGCGGGTAGGCGAAAAGATCGTTGGTCGACAGGCTGTCCTTGGCCAGCAAGGGGTGGCCAGGGCGGCAGAAGAACAGGCCCGGGCGGGGGCTGAGGGTTTCGGTATGGAAGTTGGGGTCGGCTTCGAACGGGCGAATGTCGTCGACGAAGAATTCGATTTGCTCGCGGCGCAGCGCTTGTCCTAGGCGTTCTGCATTGTCCACCAGCAGTGCGGTGCGGATGCCAGGGTGGTTGCCGATGAAATGGCGCAGTGCCTCCGGGACCAGGCGCACGGCGAGGGCCGGACCGCTGCCAAAGTGCAGTTCGCCGGCATCGAGCTTGGTCATCTGCAGCACTTCGTTACTGAGCTGCGCGGCGCCTTGTACCAGGCGACGGGCGTGCTGCAGTACTACCAGGCCTTCCGGGGTTGGCTGCAGGGCTTTGCTGGCGCGGTCGACCAACGGGCAGCCGAAGGTTTGCTCCAGGCCCTGGATGGCACGGCTGAACGCGGGCTGGGTGATGCCCATGGCCTCGGCGGCGCGGACGAAACTGCGGTACTCGGTGAGGGCAATGAAATAGCGCAGTTGGCGAAGGTCCATGTCGAGCTCTGCGATGGAAAACAGGGCTAGATTTAATCGGTTACATCTTATGTCGTCAACGAAGGTTTATTTAGGTTGTTATTCGTTTTTGTTATTTCATGGGCCAGCCTGCCTCTTTGCGGGTGAGCCCGCAAAGAGGCCTGTGAGCTCACAGCAGATTCAATGGATAGCTCACGATCAGCCGGTTCTCATCGAACGCGTTGGTGCTGAAGTCCCGGCGCATCGTGGAATTGCGCCACTTCACCGACAGGTCCTTGAAGCTACCTGCCTGCACCACGTAAGCCAGTTCGGTCTCCCGTGCCCACTCCTTGCCATCCTCGACGCCACCGGCCGCCACATGGTCGCCTTTGATATAGCGGTTCATCAGGGTCAAACCCGGGATGCCGACACTGACGAAATTGAAGTCATGGCGCACCTGCCAAGAACGTTCCTTGGCGTTGTCGAAGCTGGCGTTGTAACTGTCGTTGGCCAGTGTGCCGCCGCTGGTGCCATTGACCCGCAGCCAGGCATCGTCACCGCTGACCTTCTGCAGGCCGACGTAGAAGGTGTTGCCTTTGTATCGGGCCGACAGCATTGCCGAGGCGGTGCGGTTGTCGAGTTGACCGGCACGTTTGGCCCCATCCTCCTTGCCGATGAAGTAACCGAGGTTGGCGCCTAGGGTCCAGTCGCCCAGCGGCTGGCTGTGAACCAGGTTGAGGTATTGCTGGCGATAGATGTCTTTGAGCTGGGCGTCCCACAGGCCAATCATCGTGCGCTTGTCGTTGAACGTGTATTCGCCACCACCGAAGTTGAAGCGGTCAGAGGTGAAGGCCGCGCGGCCATTGAGCGACATGTCTTCCATGCTCGCATCGTTGCGTGGGCTGTTGCCGCGCAACTGACCGGCGTACAAGGTCAGGCCGTCGATTTCCTTCGAGGTCAACTGGCCGCCGCGGAAGGTTTGCGGCAGCGACCGGCCGTCGTCCGAGCGCAGGATTGGCAGCACCGGCATCCATTCACCGACCTTGAGTTCGGTCTCTGACCACTTGGCCTTCAGCGCCACGCCCAGGCGGCCGAAATCGTCGGCGGGGCGGCCGTCGTCGTGCACCGGTAGCAGGTGGGTGTTGGCGGTGCCTTTGCCGCCGTCCAGCTTGACCGAATACAAGCCCAGTACGTCTACGCCAAAACCAACTGTGCCCTGGGTGAAGCCGGACCGTGCATCAAGGATGAAGCTTTGCGTCCACTCCTCACCCTTGGCTTGTGGGTAGGCCGGGTCGACGAAATTGCGGTTGATGTAGAAGTTGCGCAGGTTGAGGGTAGCCTTGGCGTCCTCGAAGAACCCGTTGTCGGCGGCGGATGCGGGGAGGGCGCAGGACACGGCCAACAGGCCGGGCAGCAGCTGGCGTGCAGGGTGCGAAATGCTCATCTGTCGTGGATCTCTTGTTTTTATTGGCGAGCCGGTGCGCTGCAGGGTGCGGCCTGCAGGTGCGGGGCTAGTGATGAACCTGGGCAACGTTGCTGACGGCGATGGTGCGTGGAGGAGCGGGGGAGAGGCAATTCGCCGCAAGCGGAAGAGGGCGATAATCGAACGGAATGTTCCAGCTGGTTAATTGTTTGCCAGTCCAGGTCGCAACAAAAAGCCCACCGCGAGGGTGGGCTTGATGCTGTTGCCGTTGGATCAGCGTTTTACGGTGTCGACCGATGCCTGCTGATTGGCTTGCGCGGTCTGCTCGTACCAGCCACCGCCGAGCGCCTTGTACAGGTTGACCTCGCTGGTCAGCTGCGACAGGCGATCGGTGATCAGCGACTGCTGTGCGCTGAACAGGTTGCGCTGGGCATCGAGGAAGGTCAGGTTGCTGTCGATCCCGATGCGGTACCGGCGCTCGGCCAGGCGGTAGTAATCCTGGTTCGCTTGCACCAGGTCGCGTTGCGCCTGCAGCTGCTCTTCGAAGGTCTTGCGCGCCGCCAGGCCATCGGAGACTTCCTGGAAGGCAGTCTGGATGGTCTTTTCGTACTTGGCGACGTTGATGTCCTTCTGGATCTTCGAGTAGTCCAGGCTGGCGCGCAGGCTGCCGGCGTTGAAGATTGGCAGGTTGATCTGCGGCTGGAACAGCCAGGTGCCCGACCCCCCCTTGAACAGCCCGCCCATGTCCGGGCTCAGGGTCCCGGCATTGGCGGTCAGGCTGATGCTCGGGAAGAACGCTGCACGGGCTGCGCCGATGTTGGCGTTGGCGGCCTTGAGCAGGTGCTCGGCTTCCTGGATATCCGGGCGACGCTGGAGGATGTCGGACGGAAGGCCAGCGGGTACCTCAGCCAACTGGTCGGCATCAAGGTCCAGTGGCTTGGGCAGGTCGGCCGGAATACCCGTACCGACCAGCACGGCGAGGCTGTTGAGGTCCTGGGCAACCAGACGCTGGTACTGTGAATACTTGACCCGCGCGCCTTCCACGGCGGTGCGTGCCTGGCTCAGGTCGAGCGCCGACGCTACACCCACTTCGTTGCTGCGGCGGGTCAGGTTGTAGCTTTCCTCGTAGGTCTTGAGGGTGTCTTCGGTCAGCTTGAACAGCGCCTGGTCTGCCTGCCAGGTGTAGTAGGCGTTGGCCACGCTGGCCACCAGGGCGATCTGCGTGGAGCGGCGTGCCTGCTCGCTGGACAGGTAGGTTTCCAGGGCCTGGTCAGTCAGGCTGCGCACCCGGCCAAACAGGTCAAGCTCGTAGGCGCTGACACCCAGGGTGGCCGAGTACTGGCTGGTAATGTTCGATTCACCCGTGGTCGACATGTTCGCCGGGATCCGCTGACGACTGCCGCTGCCGTTGGCGGAAACCGCCGGGAACAGGTCGGCACGCTGGATGCGGTATTGCGCACGGTAGGCGTCGATGTTCAGGGCCGCGACACGCAGGTCGCGGTTGTTGACCAGCGACGTCTGGATCAGCTTCTGCAGCGCCGGGTCGTGGAAGAACTGGCGCCAGCCCTGTTCGGCGGCGGCCACGTCGGCCGACTCGGTCGGCGAGTACGCTGGGCCTTGCGGCCACTGCGCAGCCACCGGCGACTCCGGGGTCTGGTAGTCAGGGATCAGCGAGCAGCCGCCCAGAATGAAAGCGGTTACCGCCAGGGACAACAAAGACTTGGTCATTGCCCAGCCTCATAACGTGGAGTTTCAGGGGTGGCGTCCTTTTCCGGCTCTTTGCTGCCGAACAGCGACGACACTGCGACGAAGAATAGCGGTACCCAGAAGATTGCCAACACGGTCGCACTGATCATGCCGCCGATCACACCCGTACCGATCGCGTGCTGGCTACCGGCACCGGCGCCGCTGGCGATGGTCAACGGTACCACGCCCAGGATGAAGGCCAGCGAGGTCATGATGATCGGGCGCAGACGCATGCGGCAGGCCTCGATCGCCGCGTCATACAGGCTGCGGCCCTGCTCGTGCAGTTCCTTGGCGAATTCCACGATCAGGATGGCGTTCTTCGCCGCCAGACCGATGGTGGTCAACAGACCGACCAGGAAGTACACATCGTTGGACAACCCGCGCAAGCTGGTAGCAATCAGCGCACCGATGATACCCAGCGGAACGACCAGCACAACTGCGATAGGGATCGACCAGCTTTCGTACAGCGCCGCCAGGCAGAGGAACACGAACAGTACCGAGAGGGCGAACAGTGCCGGCATCTGCGAGCCGGAGAGTTTTTCCTCATAGGACATGCCGGTCCAGGAGAAGCCGATACCACCTGGCAACTCGCCGGCGATACGTTCTACCTCGGCCATGGCCTCACCGGTACTGTAACCCGGGGCCGGGGCACCGAGGATTTCCATCGCCTCGACGCCGTTGTAGCGGGCCAGCTTAGGCGAACCGTAGGTCCACTCACCTTTGGCGAAGGAGGAGAACGGCACCATCTCGCCCGCACCGTTGCGCACGTACCACTTCTGCAAGTCTTCCGGGCTCATCCGTGCGTTCGATTCGCCCTGGATGTACACCTTCTTGACCCGGCCACGGTCGATGAAGTCGTTGACATAGCTGGCACCCAGCGCAATCGACAGGGTGTTGTTGATGTCGGCAATGGTCACGCCCAGGGCGCTGGCACGTTCGTCATCGATGGTCAGCTGGTACTGCGGTTCATCGTTCAGGCCGTTCGGGCGCACGGCGCTGAGCACCTTGCTCTGTGCGGCCTTGGCCAGGAACTGGTTGCGCGCTTCCATGAGTTTTTCATGGCCTACACCGCCGCGGTCCTGCAGGAACACGTCGAAGCCGGTAGCGTTACCCAGTTCGAGTACGGCAGGCGGGGCGAAGGCGAATACCATCGCATCGCGGAAGGTGAAGAAGTGCTGCTGGGCGCGCTGGGCCAGGGCGAATACGCTGTTTTCCTTGGAGCGCTCGCCCCACGGTTTGAGCATGATGAACGCCAGACCCGAGCTCTGGCCGCGACCGGCGAAGTTGAAGCCGTTGACGGTGAACACCGACGCCACGGTATCGGCTTCGTCCTTGAGCAGGTATTCGCGCATCTGGTCGACCACCACCTGGGTACGCTCGGCACTGGAGCCAGCCGGGGTCTGTACCTGGGCGAACAGTACGCCCTGGTCTTCCTCGGGCAGGAACGCCGTTGGAATGCGTGCGAACAGCCAGATCATACCGACCACGATCAGCGCATAGGCGAGCAGGAACGGCACCTTGTTGCGCAGGATGGCACCGACGCTCCGCTCGTAGCCGTTTACGCTGCGGTCGAAGTTGCGGTTGAACCAACCGAAGAAACCACCCTTGGCCTCATGGTGTTCGCCCTTTTTAAGCGGCTTGAGCATGGTGGCGCACAGCGCCGGGGTGAAGATCAGCGCGACCAGGACCGAAAGGCCCATGGCCGACACAATGGTGATCGAGAACTGGCGGTAGATCACACCGGTAGAACCGCCGAAGAAGGCCATCGGCAGCAGTACCGCGGACAGCACCAGGGCGATACCCACAAGGGCACCCTGAATCTGTTCCATGGACCGTTTGGTCGCCTCCTTGGGTGGCAAGCCTTCCTCGGACATGACCCGCTCGACGTTCTCCACCACAACGATGGCATCGTCCACCAACAAGCCGATGGCCAGGACCATGGCGAACATGGTCAGGGTGTTGATGCTGAAGCCTGCGGCGGCAAGGATGCCGAAGGTACCCAGCAATACCACGGGCACGGTCATCGTGGTGATGATGGTGGCGCGGAAGTTCTGCAGGAACAGGTACATCACCAGGAACACCAGGACCACGGCTTCGATCAGGGTGTGGATAACCCCGCTGATCGATTCGGTGACCACCGGGGTGGTGTCATACGGGAACACCGCTTTCACCCCTGGCGGGAAGAACGGTTCCAGGTCGCTGATGGTCTGGCGCAGGGCTTTTGCCGTATCCAGCGCGTTGGCGCCGGTGGCCAGTTTCACCGCCAGGCCGGACGCCGGCATGCCGTTGAATTGGGCGCTGACGGCATAGTTTTCACCACCCAGGCCGACCTCGGCAACATCGCCCAGGCGCACCTGGGAGCCGTCCTTGTTGACCTTGAGCAGGATCTTCTCGAACTGCTCGGCGGTCTGCAGGCGGGTCTTGCCGATGATGGTGGCGTTGAGCTGGGTGCCTGGCATGGCTGGCAGGCCGCCAAGCTGGCCGGACGAAACCTGCACGTTCTGCGCGGCAACCGCAGTCTTGACGTCGACCGGGGTCAGCTGGAACTTGTTCAGCTTGGCCGGATCGAGCCAGATACGCATGGCGTACTGCGCGCCGAATACCTGGAAGTCACCCACACCGGCGGTCCGCGAGACCGGGTCCTGCATGTTGGAAACGATGTAGTTGGCCAGGTCGTCCTTGGTCATGCTGCCGTCTTCGGACACCAGACCGATCACCAGCAGGAAGTTCTTCACTGCCTTGGTGACGCGGATACCTTGCTGCTGCACTTCTTGCGGCAGCAGCGGGGTGGCCAGGTTCAGCTTGTTCTGTACCTGGACCTGGGCGGTGTCGGCGTTGGTACCCTGCTCGAAGGTGGCAGTGATGGTCATGCTGCCGTCGGAGTTACTCTCCGAGGACACATAACGCAGGTTGTCGATACCGTTGAGCTGCTGCTCGATGACCTGCACCACGGTGTCCTGCACGGTCTGCGCCGAGGCGCCCGGGTAGGTCACGGCGATGGCGATGGCCGGCGGTGCGATGCTCGGGTACTGGTTGATCGGCAGCTTCAGGATCGACAAGGCGCCGACCAGCATGATCACCAAGGCAATCACCCAGGCGAAGATCGGGCGATCGATAAAGAACTTCGACATGGTTTACTCCGCTTTGGCGTCTGCTTTGGCCGCGTTGGCCTGATCAGGGCTGCCTGGCTTCTTGACGTTGGTGGCCTCGTTGAACTTGACTTCGACGCCCGGACGCACGTACTGCAGGCCTTCGGTGATCAGGCGGTCGCCTGGGTTCAAGCCTTCCTCGATCAGCCAGTCGCTGCCCAGGGTACGGCTGGCCTTGAGTTGGCGCAGTTCGACCTTGTTTTCCTGGTTGACCACCAGCGCGGTCGGCGCGCCCTTGAGGTCGCGGGTCACGCCCTGTTGCGGGGCCAGGATGGCGTTGGCGTTGACCCCGGCCTTGAGCCGCGCATGCACGAACATGCCCGGCAGCAGGGTGTGCTCAGGGTTGGGGAAGATGGCGCGCAAGGTGACCGAGCCGGTGGTCTCATCGACCGAGACTTCGGAGAACTCCAGGCGGCCGTCCTGCTTGAACAGGCTGCCGTCTTCCAGTACCAGTTGCACCGAAGCGGCATTGTCACCGGCCTTTTGCAGCTGGCCGCTTTCCAGGTCGCGGCGCAGCTTGAGCAGCTCGGCGGTGGACTGGGTGACATCGACGTAGATCGGGTCGAGCTGCTGGATGGTGGCCATGGCGTTGGTCTGGCCGTTATTGACCAAGGCACCTTCGGTGAAGGCCGAACGACCGATGCGGCCGCTGATCGGTGCCAGTACCTTGGTGTAGCGCAGGTCGATCTGGGCACTCTTGAGCGATGCCTCGGCCTGCAATCGTTTGGCATTGGCGTCGTCGTATTCCTGCTTGGAGACCGCCTGCTCGTCGATCAGCTGCTTGTAGCGCTCGGCCAGCGAGCGGGTCGCTTGCAAGTTGGCCTGGGCATTGGCCAGGGTCGCCTCGTACACGGCAGGGTCGATCTGGTAGAGCTGCTGACCTTCCTTGACGTCGCTGCCTTCCTTGAACAGGCGCTTGAGAATGATCCCGTTCACCTGCGGTCGCACCTCGGCAACGCGGTACGCGCTGGTGCGACCGGGCAATTCCGAGGTCAGGGTGAAGGGTTGCGGTTGCAAGGTTACGACGCCGACCAGAGGAGCCTGCGCTGCGGGCGCGGCTTCTTCTTTCTTACAGCCACTTAGCAGGGTTGCCAGGGCGACGGCGGAAACCAGAGCGGTAACGGCTGGCTTGAATTGCATGAGGATCCTCGGGTCGCAAGAGCAGGGAGACGCTCAAGAGTAATGGAAGAGTCTTGTCAGAAAAAATGCTATCGGGTGGATAAATAGCTTACTAACGAATATACTTACATTCACGGTTGTTTGTAAATAGCGTCGGGTGGTTCTTGTGTATGTCCCCCGGTCCTTGATTAGCCCATCCGGTAGGCGCCCTGCAGAGGTGCCCCCGGCGGTTTCCCCACAGGCGAAGTGCCTGCGGGCCCAGATGAGGTTGTACTGCCATGGTCCGTCGAACCAAAGAAGAAGCCCAGGAAACCCGCGCCCAGATCATCGAGGCGGCGGAAAAGGCCTTCTACAAGCGCGGGGTTGCGCGAACCACACTGGCTGACATCGCCGAACTGGCGGGCGTGACCCGAGGGGCGATTTACTGGCACTTCAATAATAAGGCGGAACTGGTGCAGGCGCTGCTCGACAGCCTGCACGAAACACATGACCACCTGGCACGCGCCAGTGAAAGCGAGGACGAACTCGACCCGCTTGGCTGCATGCGCAAGCTGCTGCTGCAAGTGTTCAACGAGCTGGTGCTCGATGCCCGTACCCGGCGTATCAATGAAATCCTGCATCACAAGTGCGAGTTCACCGATGACATGTGTGAAATCCGCCAGCAGCGCCAGAGCGCTGTGCTGGATTGCCATGAGGGCATCACCCGGGCCTTGGCCAATGCAGTGCGCCGTGAGCAACTGCCCGCGGGGCTGGACGTCGAGCGTGCAACCGTAGCCCTGTTTGCTTATGTCGATGGCCTGATCGGCCGCTGGTTGTTGTTGCCGGACAGTTTCGATTTGTTGCGCGATGCCGAAAAATGGGTCGACACAGTGCTGGATATGCTGCGCTTGAGCCCGGCGCTGCGCAAATGACACTTTGTTAAGGTTTGTGAGGAAGTGTTTCCCAAGTGAATTAAGGCAGGATTAAACGCCAAGGGCCGCAACGCGGCCTGGCAATCCTAGCGCCCCCGCAGTTGCCGGTCTGGCAGCGCCAACGCGGTCAGCAGCCCCAGCAGGGCGATCCCGGCACTGCCCAGCAACAGCTCGCGGAAGGTCTCCAGCAACCGCGCCTGGGTGGCCGGATCGGCTTCCCCTGCTTGCAAACTCCCCAGCAACGGGTTGCCCAGCAACGCGAAGCCACCTTGATGCAACAGCATCAGCAGCAGGCTGGACATACAGGCCACCCCCATGGCCCCGCCCAGCGAGCGGAACAGGTTGGTGGTGCTGGTGGCCACGCCGATGTCCTTGATGTCCACCGCGCTCTGCGTGCCCACCAGCGAGGTGGGAAACTGCAGGCCACAGGCGATGCCAGTCAGCAACATGAATAGCGCACTGAGCAGCCCGGACTGTGGAGGAGTGATGGCCATGGCGAAGATTGCCACCGGCATCAGCAGCGCACCGGCCAGAATCTGTGGCTTGTAGCGCCCGGTGAAACTGGTCATGCGCCCGCCGGTGAAGGCGCCCATGGGCAAGCCGATGGCCAGGGGCAGCAGGTGCAGCGCGGCGCTGTCCGCTCCGGCACCGGTGATGCCCTGGTAGCGCAGGGGCATTAGCATGGTCAGCGAGATCGATTGAAAGCTGGCGAAGAAGATCACTCCCCAGCACAGCACAGCCACCCGGTTGCCGAACAGGCCAAGGGGCAGCAACGGCTCCTGGCAGCGTCGTTCGTGACCGATGAACAACGCCAGGCCTAACCCCGCGCAGGCAAACAACGCCAGTACAGGCGGCGCGGTCCAGGCGTGACCTTGCCCCACCAAGGTGATGCCCAGCAGCAGGCTGCCCAGGCCAAGGATCAGCAACACGGCCCCAACGTAATCCACGCGGGCCTGACGGCGCTGCACAGGCATACCGGCAAGGGCGCGGCGGATCGCCCAGAGTGCGACCAGTCCCAGTGGCAGGTTGACCCAGAACACCCAGCGCCACGACAGGTACTCGGTCAACCAGCCGCCCAGTACCGGCCCAGCCACGCTGGCCACCGCGTACATGCTGCTGAAGTAGCCCTGATACCGGCCACGCTCGCGCGGGGGCACAAAGTCGCCGATGATCGCCTGGCTTACCGAAACCATTCCGCCCGCGCCAATGCCCTGCAGTACCCGCGCCATGACCAGTTGCTGCATGTCCTGGGCCAGGGCGCAGGCGATCGAGGCCAGGGTGAACACACTGATGCCGGTGAGAATCATGCGCCGCCGGCCATACAGGTCGCCCAGTTTGCCGTAGATCGGCACGGCCACGGTCATTGCCACCATGTAGCCGGAGATTACCCATGCCAGCAGGCCGACATCGTTGAACTGCGCAGAGATGGCTGGCAGGGAGACGGCGACGATGGTCTGGTCAAGGGCGCCGAGGAAAATGGCCAGCATCAAGGCCGTGAGGACATTGCGCAGGGCGGTCGGGGGTAGGGCGGCTGTCACGGAGATACCTTGTCTGGCCGAAAGCTGCGCGTAGCCATGGGCGTGCGAATGGCCGGCGCGATTTCTCCGGATTGTAACTCGACTTAGGTAGCTTCCTATGTACTATCTGCATCCCCTATGCAAGATCGGCATTGGCGCATTCATCCAGTGCTGCATGGCTGCGTGATATCGTTGCCAGGCCGCAGAGGCTGAAATCCGGGGGTTGCACCAGCTTGGTGCGTCCTGATGTCGCTGGATTTTCGGGTCGCTGTATCCCACACCTTTTATCCCTCTGCCTGCATGTCGAGCATGACCGCCCAGATGGCGACGGTTGGAACAGGTCAGGTAGACCCGATTACAGGGGTCGGTAGCAACCGTTCAATTTCACGTATTAGCGGAGTGATCATGCCCAAGGCTTCCCATCAAGATCTGCGTTTTGCCTTCCGCGAGCTGCTCGCTTCAGGTTCCTGCTATCACACGGCATCCGTGTTCGATCCGATGTCGGCGCGCATCGCCGCCGACCTGGGTTTTGAAGTCGGCATACTGGGTGGTTCGGTGGCATCGTTACAGGTGCTGGCCGCGCCAGACTTCGCCCTGATCACCCTCAGCGAGTTCGTCGAGCAGGCCACCCGAATCGGTCGCGTCGCCCAGTTGCCCGTGCTCGCCGATGCTGACCATGGGTACGGTAATGCACTTAATGTGATGCGCACGGTCACCGAGCTGGAGCGCGCCGGCGTGGCTGCGCTGACCATCGAGGACACCCTGCTGCCAGCCCAGTTCGGGCGCAAGTCCACCGACCTGATCTCGGTCGAGGAAGGGGTCGGCAAGATCCGGGCGGCCCTTGAGGCGCGGGTCGATTCCTCGCTGTCGATCATCGCCCGCACCAATGCCGGCGTACTGAGCACTGAAGAAATCATCGTGCGTACCCAGAGCTACCAGAAGGCCGGTGCCGACGGTATCTGCATGGTCGGTGTGAAGGATTTCGAGCAGCTTGAGCAGATTGCCGAGCACCTGAGTGTGCCGCTGATGCTGGTGACCTACGCCAACCCCAACCTGCGCGACGACGAGCGGCTGGCGCGCTTGGGCGTGCGTATCGTGGTAGACGGCCACGCGGCCTATTTCGCCTCGATCAAGGCGACCTACGACTGCCTGCGGCTGCAGCGCGGCCAGCAGAACAAGTCTGAAAACCTCAGCGCCACCGAGCTTTCGCACACCTATACCCAGCCCGAGGACTACATCCGCTGGGCCAAGGAATACATGAGCGTCGAAGAGTGACCGGCATGGCGCCGTTCAGCTCAACGAACGGCGCTCAAGGTTGCGGTGTGGGGCACGCAGTGTTCCTGCTCGCAACTGGCGGCGGCGCTTGGCTGGCTGCGCAGCAGTTCGGCGCGCCAGCAGGCTGAGCCGTACAGCCCCGCAACCGCAGTCAAGGCCATGACAAGGGCGACTCTTCTGGATTTGATGCCCATGTTGCTTACCTCCTGCTTCGACCACAGGTGATACTTCAAGCATAGGCCAAACGCTGACTGGCGCCTGTTGCTGCTGCCACGGTTGGGCGGCAGTTCACACTAGCGCCCGATCCCATTCAGGCTCCTGGCTGAACCATTGCGCGAGAAAATCCAGCATGCTGCGCAAGGTCGCCGGCATGTGCTTGCGCGAGGTGTACACCGCATTCAGGTTCAGCTCCTGCGGGCGTGCCTCGGGCAACAGGCGCACCAGCGCGCCACTGTGCAGTGCCGGGGCAGCCTGGTAGCTCGGCAGCATGGCCACCCCCGCACCGGCCAGCGCAGCCTTCTGCAGGGTCATTGCCTCGTTGGCGCTGATATTGCCGTCCACCGGCACGGCGACCTGCTGCCCATCTACCTCGAAGTGCCACAGGCTGTGGCCGAAGTAGGCGTGGGTCAGGCAATTGTGCTGGCTCAGGTCCTCGACTCGCTGGGGCGTGCCACGTTCATGCAGGTAAGCCGGCGCCGCGCAAACCACCGAGCGGCATACGCTCAAGCGCCGGGCGATGAGGTTGGGGTCCAGCTCGTTGCTGGTGCGGATGGCCAGGTCGATGCGCTCGTCCACCAGGTTGACCGTGCGATCGAGCATTTGCAGCTCGACTTTCACGCCGGGGTAGCGCCGCACGTATTCGGCGATGGCATCGACCAATTGTGCCTGGCCGAAGGAGGTACTGACACTGATGCGCAGCTTGCCACGCGGCGCCTCGTCCGGCTGGCGCACAGCAGCTTGCAGGTCACCGGCCAGTTCAAGCATTTGCCGGCAGCGGGGCAAGGTCTGCTGGCCTGCTGAAGTCAGGCTCAGCTTGCGGGTAGTGCGCTGCATCAGCCGTGCGCCTACCCAGTCCTCAAGCTCTGCCAGATAGCGCGAAACCACGGGGCGGGACAGCTGCAGGTGATCTGCCGCCGCCGATTGGCTACCCAGGTCGACGACGCTGACGAAAACGCGCATGGCGTTGAGACGGTCCATGATTTGCCCGATTTTAGAAACAAACTATGTCTTAGCATCGCATTTTTTGCGATGGATCGGGCAACTATGCTGTTGATCATTCTTCTTGGACGGTCTTGAGCATGTCGATCTTCTCCCCATTACGCAGCCTGGTGCTGACGTGTATTGCGCTGGCTGGGCAGGCCCAGGCTACCGAGCCGTTGCGGTTGGACGTGTACAACCCAGGGCATGAGGCGATCTTCCCGGTGAGTTCGGTGATTGTCAGCGGCGAAAAAGACGCCATTCTGGTCGATGCCCAGTTCGGCAAGGCCCAGGCCGAACAACTGGTTGAGCGCCTACGTGCCAGCGGCAAGCGCCTGACCAACATCTACATCAGCCATGGCGACCCGGATTACTACTTTGGCCTGGCGACGCTCACCGAGGCCTTCCCAGATGCCAAGGTGCTGGCTTCAGCGGCCACCGTTGACCATATCCGCAAGACGATGGAAGCCAAGCTGGCCTTCTGGGGGCCGCAGATGGGGGGCGACGCGCCCGTGCGGCTGGTGGTGCCCCAAGTGCTCGCGGGCAACCGCCTGACGCTGGAGGGGCAAGCGCTGGAAGTCATTGGCCTGGATGGCCCGCAACCACAGCGCAGCTTTGTGTGGATACCGTCGATCAAGGCGGTGGTCGGGGGTGTGGTGGTGTCAGAAAACATCCATGTATGGATGGCCGATACCCAATCGGCCAAGTCCCACGCCGACTGGCTCGGTACGCTTGAGCACATCGAAGCGCTCGCGCCGCGCACCGTCGTCCCCGGCCACTATCTGGGCCAAAGTGACCGCTCGCTGAAGGCGGTGCGCTTCACGGCTAACTATATTCGTGAATTCGATGCGCAAACCGCCCGGGCGAAAGACGCTACCGCGTTGATTGCCGCTATGAAGAAACGTTACCCGGACCTTGCCGACGAAAGCTCCCTAGCGCTCGGCGCCAAGGTCGCCAAGGGCGAGATGAAGTGGTAATTCCGTTCAACTGATGGAGAGTTTCCCATGAGCAAGATCGCAATCATCGGTGCCACCGGCCGGGCTGGCAGCCAGTTGTTGGAAGAAGCGTTGCGCCGCGGGCACAACGTGGTGGCCATTGCCCGTGACCCGTCGCGTTTGCAGGGGCGCCCAGGTGTTACCGTAAAGGCACTGGATGCCACGGACAGCCATGCGTTGCAAACGGCTGTCAGCGGCGTCGATGCGGTGTTGAGTGCCGCGCATTTCTCGACCCTCTCGCCCCACGCGATCATCGAGCCGGTCAAACGTGCCGGAGTCAAGCGGCTGTTGGTAGTGGGCGGCGCCGGCAGCCTGCTGCTGCCTTCCGGGCATCGGGTCATCGACAGCCCTGATTTCCCTGAGGCGTACAAGGCCGAAGCCAGTGCCGGGGTGGTTTTTCTTGAGCAATTGCGCAAGGAGGCGGACCTTGACTGGACGTTCCTCTCACCCTCGGCGGAGTTCGTCGAAGGCGCGCGTACGGGCCATTACACGCTGGGCAAGGACCACCTGCTGATAGGGGCCGAAGGCAAGAGCTGGATCAGCTTTGCCGACTATGCCATCGCCATGATCGATGAGCTGGAGAAACCGGCGCATTCGCGCCAGCGCTTTACTGTCGGCTACTGAGTGGTCAAATCTACCCCACAAGTGCTGTGCTGGGGCTTGTGGGGTGGGGCAGCGGCGAGGGCGTTCACTGATGGGCGCGGTCCTCGAGCCAGTCCATCAGCTCCACCAGCCCCGGTGGCAGGCTCCTCGCCTGGCAGGCCAGGTAATAGCCTTTTCCGGTCAGCACCTTCAGCGCGAACGGCATGCACAGCCGTCCATTGCGCAGGTCATCGCCAATCAAGGCCCAATCGCCAATCGCCACACCAGTCCCCTGTGAGGCCATGGCCATTGCCATGTCCAGCGTTTCGAAATGCTGCTTGCGCCCCTGTGCCTCGAGCGTTGCTCCAGCGGCCTGTAGCCACAGCCGCCAGTCATGTTCATCACGCGAGGGGTGCAACATCATGTGGCGGTTCAGGTCGGCGAGCTCTTGCAGCGGCACGGGCCCGGCCAAGAGTGAAGGCGCACACACTGGCGTGAGCTGCTCGTCGAACAGTTTGCGCACCCGCAGCCCATGGTTCGGTGCGTCGCCATAGACCACCGCCGCATCGAAGCCTTCGCGGCGAAAATCCACGCCATGTTGCACCGTGGTGGTCAATTCCACCGGTACGTCCGGGCGCAGGGCCTGCCACTCCATCAGGCGCGGCAGCAGCCAGCGCATCACGCAGGTCGGCGCCTTGAGCTGCAAGGTGGCGCTGTGCCCACCCACTTCGCGCACACCTTGTTCGATCAGGGCGAATATCTGCTGCACGCGTGGCAGCCAGTCCTGGCCCTCACGCGTCAGGCTCAAGCCACGGGCCTGGCGCTGGAACAAGGCATAGCCCAAGTGCGCTTCGAGGCCCGCGACCTGTCGGCTGACGGCACCCTGGGTGATATGCAGCTGCTGTGCGGCACGGGTGAAATTGCAGTGCTGGGCGGTGACCAGGAAGGTATGCAAGGCCGGTAGCGGCGGAAGGCGTTTCATTGCAGCAAGCCATGATTAAAGGACATGGCTAGTATGTGTTTTTTTACCTTGTGGCGATAGCGTTGGCTTGGGTCCAATGGGCACAGACTCCAACAAGATCCAAGGTGAAATTCGATGGCAACCTGCGGCGAAGTACTGGTCAAACTCCTTGAAGGCTATGGTGTGGACCATGTCTTCGGCATCCCCGGCGTGCATACCGTGGAGCTTTACCGAGGCCTGGCGGGCTCGTCCATTCGCCATGTCACGCCACGCCACGAGCAGGGCGCTGGCTTCATGGCCGACGGCTATGCACGGACCCGGGGTAAGCCGGGGGTCTGCTTCATCATTACTGGCCCTGGGATGACCAACATCACCACCGCCATGGGCCAGGCCTATGCCGATTCGATTCCCATGCTGGTGATTTCCAGTGTGCAGTCGCGGGATCAACTGGGCGGTGGCCGTGGCAAGTTGCATGAATTGCCCAACCAAGGCGCGTTGGTGGCCGGCGTGGCGGCGTTTTCGCACACCTTGATGAGCGCCGCTGACTTGCCGCAGGTACTGGCCCGTGCCTTCGCCGTGTTCGAGGGCGCCCGGCCGCGGCCTGTGCATATCGAGATCCCTCTGGATGTACTGGTCGAGCCGGCTGACCACCTGTTGCCGGCCCGCCCGGTGCGCAGCAGCCGGGCAGGGGCAGCGCCACAGGCCGTGGCACGCATGGCCGAGCGCCTGGCCCAGGCACATAAACCGTTGATCCTGGCAGGCGGTGGGGCGCTGGCCGCAGGGCCTGCCTTGGCCCGCCTGGCTGAGCATCTGCAGGCGCCGGTGGCGTTGACCATCAATGCCAAAGGCCTGTTGCCGTCCCACCATCCGCTGCAGATCGGGTCGACCCAGTCGCTGGTCGCCACCCGTGCGCTGGTGGCTGAAGCCGATGTGGTGCTGGCAATCGGTACCGAGCTGGCCGAGACCGATTATGACGTGACGTTCAAGGGTGGTTTCGAGATCCCGGGCAGTTTGCTGCGGGTCGACATCGACCCTGACCAGACGGTGCGCAACTACCTGCCGGAACTGGCCTTGGTGGCTGACGCCAAGCTCGCCGCCGAGGCGTTGTTCGACGCCTTGCAACAACAGCCGCAGCCGCAGCGCGATGAACGTTGGGGCGCAGCGCGTGCCCAGCGTCTGCGGGGGTCGCTTGCCGCTAGCTGGGATCAGCCAACCCTGAGCCAGACCCGCTTGCTGACCAGCATTCTCGAGCGCCTGCCCAATGCGATTCTGGTAGGCGATTCGACACAGCCGGTGTACACCGGCAACCTGACGCTGGACATGGACCAGCCGCGCCGCTGGTTCAACGCCTCGACAGGTTACGGCACCTTGGGTTATGCGCTGCCAGCAGCCATGGGTGCCTGGTTGGGCAGTGCCGAGCAGCCGGCCGAACGGGCACCGGCGGTGTGCCTGATTGGCGATGGTGGGCTGCAATTCACCTTGCCGGAGCTGGCCAGTGCGGTGGAGGCGCAGGTGCCGCTGATCGTGCTGCTGTGGAATAACCAGGGCTACGAAGAGATCAAGAAGTACATGGTCAACCGCGCTATCACGCCGGTCGGGGTGGATATCCATACCCCGGACTTCATTGGTGTGGCGCGTGCCTTGGGGGCTGAGGCCGAAGAGGTCGGCGATGTGGCGCAACTGTTGGCTGCCCTTGGCCGTGCGGCAGAGCGCAAGGGGCCGACATTGATCCAGGTCGATCAGCACCAGTGGCAAGCGGCAGTCTTGGGCTGATGGCCAGCGGGCGCCCACGCTGGCCTGGATAAACGTCAGCCAGCGCTTGCCCGCAGCCGTGCCACATCACGGATCGGCGGCGCGCCATACAGCCGGCTGTACTCGCGGCTGAACTGCGACGGGCTTTCGTAACCTACCCGATAGCCCGCCACTGCCGCCTCCAGGCCATCATTCAGCATCAGCCGGCGCGCCTCCTGCAGGCGCAACTGCTTCTGGTACTGCAGAGGGCTCATCGAGGTCACGGCCTTGAACCGGTGGTGCAAGGTCGAGGTACTGAGGTTGACCTCCCGCGCCAGGTCCTCGATGCGCAGCGGTTGCTGAAAGTGTTGGTTGAGCCAGGTGATGGCCTGGCACACCCGATGGGTCTGGCTGTTGGCCAGGGCAATTTCGTACAGGCGATAGCCCTGCGGCCCGCGAAGCAGGCGGTAGAGGATTTCTCGGCGGATCAGCGGCGCCAGCATGGCGATGTCGCGTGGTGAGTCCAGCAGGCGGATCAGGCGCAACAAGGCATCGAGCAGTTGTGGATCGGTCCTTTCCACATACAGGCCGCGGCCGGACGGCAGGTTGGGCACCAGCATCGGCCCGCTTTCGGCGATCAGCTGACTGATTTCGGCTGCGTCCAGGTCAAGGCGCAGGCCCAGGCTGGGGTTTTCCGGGCTGGCATCGAGCCTGGCACCGCTCAGGGGCAAGGTCACCGACACGACCATGTAGTGCAAGGGGTCATAGGCGTATTGCTCGTCACCAAGGAACAGGCTCTTGCTGCCCTGGGCCAGTATGCACAGCGCCGGTAGGGCCAGGGTCGGCACTGAGCGCACATTCTCCGTGTAACGCACCAGGTACAGGTCGTCGATGGCCGAGACGGTGCCCTGGGGCTCGCCGGCATGGCGCAGGATCAGCTCGGCCAGCTCCTGGCGTTGCAGTTCCAGGGCGGGGTCTAGGGACGGGGGAGTGGTCATGATGGCTTTCCTCTGCTGACCGACGCAGCATAGGTTTGGGCAATGGCGGGCGCTAGTCGAAAGCTGCACAGGGATTGCCTGATCCTGCCGCGCTGCAGGATCAGGCAATCCCTGTGCAGTAATAGCCTAACGCCCCGCGCGCGCGTACCCCTAACCTTGGCAGCCTGGTTTTCCGCCTGCATGCTTCAAGGAGATTGTGCAAATGACCCTACGTCAACCGGTCACCCACTTGGCTTTCATCCGTGCCAGCAGCGGTCGTTCGGCAGAACTTGGCGCGCGTCTGCGCGACCTGCTCGAGCCCTCGTTGCGCACACCCGGCTGTCTGAGCTTTACCGTGCAGCGCTCCCAGGCCGATGCCGACCTGTGGTTGCTCAGCGGTAGCTGGCAAGACCAGCAGGCGATGAGTGGCTACTTCGCTTCACCCACACTTGAGGTGTTCGGTGAGTTGGTGCAGGCGCAGGTGGTCAGCAGCCTGGACCTGCATACCTTCGATTGAATGCCTGCCCACTCAGGGTAGAATGCCGCCTCTCGATCAACGACGCGGATAGCAACATGGCACGTAGAGAATTCCCGCATTTCGAAGCGGTTTCGGCGATGGTCCCCGTGGAGGGCGGTGGTTACAACGCCGCCATCGCCGTCAAGGCACTGGGCACGGGTGGTGCTCCGCGCTTTCACAAGGTACTGGATGGCCAGGTGTTCCAGAGCGCTGTGGCGGCCGACGAGGCCGCCTGCGCCGAGCTCGAGCGCCTTCAAGGTGTTGGCGAGGAAGGCGAGCTGACCTGGTGATCAGGCCTGGGGCCTGACCATCTTGAACAGGTTGCCCAGCTCGAAATAATCCGCCGGGCCACCTGCGCGCAGGATCGGCTCGGCGGCTGCGGTGTCGTAGATGCCGTCCTTGAGCAGGTGCTCGGCAATGTGCACCGCCACCACCTCACCCAGAATCAGCCAGCTGGGCACCAAAGCCTGGTCCGCGCGCTTGAGCTGGACGATCTGGCTTACCTTGCATTCGAACGCCACCGGGGTTTGCGCTACCCGTGGCACCTTGACGATGCGCGAGGCTGCGGGCGTGAGGCCGCTGAGCTGGAATTCATCGACGTCAGCCGCAACGGCTGCGCAACTCTGGTTCATCTGCTCGGCCAAGGGCCGCGTCGCCAGGTTCCAGACGAATTCACCGGTCTGCTCGATATTGTTCAGGCTGTCTTTGCGCCCGACGCTGCAGAACCCGATGATCGGAGGGATGTAGTTGAAGGCGTTGAAGAAGCTGTAGGGCGCGAGGTTCAACCGACCTTGGCTGTCGTGGGAGGAAATCCAGCCGATCGGGCGAGGACCGACGATGGCATTGAACGGGTCGTGGGGCAGGCCGTGGCCTTTGGCGGGTTCGTAGTAATACATCTGCGTTGGGCTTGCTGGCCCTACCTCTTGGGGGACGAGGTGCCTAGTGTGCCAAGCCTGTGCACGCCTGCAAATGATCTAGCCCGGCCGAAGCCGGGCGGGGACACGCATCAGGGATCAGCTGATGCGGTGGGCATTGGTGCGGTCGAAGCCGTCTTCGGCGAAGCGTTGAGCGCCGGTGCGGTCGAAGCCATCTTCGGCGAAGCGTTGAGCGCCGGTGCGGTCAAAGCCGTCTTCGGCGAAACGTTGGGCGCCAGTGCGGTCGAAACCATCTTCAGCGTAAGTGGCTGCCTGGCTTTGTACGGCCGCGAAGTTATGAGCACTGGTGCGGTCAAAGCCATCTTCTGCGAAAGCGCCGGTGGCGAAAACCGAGAGGGCCAAGGTGAGGATCAGTTTGTTTTTCATGGTCGTTGCTCCGTGGTTCGAGAGGTTTTGTGCTTCTATGGGTTCAATGCTACGCCTGTTAATTTGATTAAAAAGCGCAAAAAATAGGGCTAAAAAATCAATTTAATCGATATATTGAGGCGCGGCGCCTGAAGCGCCGTAGCCGCCGTAATCTTCTAGCGTGTTAACCCGAGGTGACTGAATGCTTCGCCAGGGACTGCAGGATGGGGGGGCAGAATTAATGGGCGGTTAAGAACGAAAAATCGTATTTGCGCACGGCATTACGCTTTTTTCATATAGCGCCAACCGATTTTTCAAGCATTGCTCATCACCATCGCCGCACCTGAATATGGAGCGGCAAACAATGAACAAACTTCCGCAAATCACCTTGGCCTTCTGGGTCATGAAGATCTGCGCCACAACGCTGGGCGAGACGGCCGGTGACCTGCTGTCGATGACCCTAGACGTTGGCTATGCAGTCAGCTCGATGCTGTTGATCAGCGTGTTTCTGCTGACCTTGTTCGGCCAGTTGTATTCGCGGCGCTACCATCCGGTGCTCTACTGGTTGGTGATTCTCTCAACCAGCACCGCCGGCACCACCATGTCCGATTTCATGGACCGTACCCTGGGCCTGGGCTATGCGGCGGGTTCGGCCATTCTGGTCGGCATCTTGCTACTGACCTTCCTCGTCTGGCGTCTGAGCGGCAACCCGCTTGACGTTACCCGCATCAGGACCCGCGCAGGCGAGTTGTTCTACTGGGTAGCGATTCTGTTCTCCAACACGCTCGGTACTGCCCTGGGTGATTACCTTGCCGATGATTCAGGCCTGGGTTTTGCCGGTGGTGCGCTGCTGATCGGCAGCCTGATCGGGCTGGTGGTACTCGCGCGTTCCTGGACCCGAATCCCTGGCGTGGTGCTGTTCTGGATCGCGTTCGTGCTGACCCGTCCGTTCGGGGCAACCCTGGGTGATTTCCTGACCAAGGCTCACGAAAAAGGCGGGCTGGATTTCGGTACGATCGGGTCTTCGGCAGTACTGGGGGGCGTGCTGCTGGTCTTGGTACTGATGGCGACCTGGTACCAGCGGCGTGGCCCGCGCCAGGCGTTGGAGATGTCTTGAGTTGGCTTCGCGGCTTCTGGTGAGCCGATTGGTTGCGCTGTTCGGCCCGTTGGAACGTGGTGGTGGCGTTTTCTCAGCGTAAAAAAAAGCGCCCCTAGTTCGGGGCGCTTTTTCAAGGGGCTGGATCACTGTCAGTCAGTGGTGATCCGCGAATGCTGCTTGGTGTCTTTCATGGTGGCGTAAACCAGCAACGAGCAGGCGATGCACGCCGTGACGTACCAGTAGAAACCGCTCTCCATGCCAGCGCTCTTGAACCACAGCGCCACGTACTCGGCGGTGCCACCGAAGATCGAAACGGTCAGTGCGTAGGGCAGGCCTACACCCAGGGCGCGGATTTCGGTGGGGAACAGTTCGGCTTTCACCACGGCGTTGATCGAGGTGTAGCCGCTGACGATGATCAGCGCTGCCATGATCAGGAAGAACGCGCCCCACCAGGTCTGGATGGTGTGCAGGGTGGTGAGGATCGGCACGGTAAACAGGGTACCCAGCACGCCGAAGGCGATCAGGATCGGCCGGCGGCCGATCTTGTCAGAGAGGCCGCCGATGATCGGTTGCAGGCACATGAACAGGAACAGCGTGGCCGCCGAGATGGTGGTCGAGTCGCTGATGCTCATGCCTACCGTGTTGACCAGGTACTTCTGCATGTAGGTGGTGTAGGTATAGAACGCCAAGGTGCCGCCCATGGTCAGGCCGACGACGGTCATCAGTTCCTTGGGGTGGCGCATCAGGGTGCGCATCAGGCTTTCCTTGGCCTTTTCCTTCTTGGTGAAGGAAGCGGTTTCTTCCATGCCGCGGCGCAGGTACAGGGCAACCACCGCGCACAGCGCGCCGATCACGAACGGTACGCGCCAGCCCCAGGCATACAACTGCTCGGTGGTCAGCGTCTGCTGCAGGATGATCAGCACTGCCAGGGCGATGAGCTGGCCCGAGATCAGGGTGACGTACTGGAAACTGGAGAAGAAACCGCGACGGTCCTTGCTGGCCATCTCGCTGAGGTAGGTGGCCGAGGTGCCGTACTCGCCGCCCACCGAAAGGCCTTGCATCAGGCGCGCGATGACCAGCAGCACGGGTGCGGCAACGCCGATGGTTTCATAGCCCGGGGTCAGGGCGATGACCAGGGAACCGGCGCACATCAACAGTACCGAGGCCATCAGTGCGGCCTTGCGGCCTTTGCGGTCGGCGTACAGGCCCATCAGCCAGCCACCGATCGGGCGCATGAGGAAGCCCACGGCGAAGATTGCGGCGGTGTTGAGCAATTGGGCAGTGGAGTCGCCGGCCGGGAAGAAGGCCTTGGCGAAGTACAGCGAGAATGCGGCGTAGACGTACCAGTCGTACCATTCGACCATGTTGCCGATCGAGCCACTGAAGATCGACTTGAGGCGGCTGGCGGTGGTTTTTTCCGCGGCGGGCGCGGTGGCCGCCCCGGCGGGCAGGGAGGTGGCGTTATCCATCAGGGATACCTTCTCGTTGTTTTTGTGGAGCGCGCCAGGGCGCAGCTTGCCCTGGCAATTGCAGAAGGTGTGCCAAATGGGTGCGTGGCGATTCATTTGGGGGCACTGGTTGCCCCAAGACGCAAAGCGCTACCCCTGGAGGCCGCGCTGTAGCTGGGCAGCGTCCTGATCGGCGGGCTGCGGTGTTTAACGCTAGATGATCAGCCGCGCCTGCCAGTGAATGTAGAAATAGGCGGATTCTTGCTCATTCAAGGGGGTTGGTAGGCGGATATCCGCTCACTCCCGTGTGATGAAGTCTTCGCGTATCAGCCCGTGCCGTTGCATCTTTTCGTTCAGCGTCCGCCGTGGCAGCTGTAATGTTTCCATGACGCCTTTGATCTCTCCCCTGTGCAAACGCAGCGCGGCCCGCAGGCATTGCGCCTCGAAGGCTTCCATCTGCTCGCCCAGTGACTGGGCACCGGGTGAGCCCTCAAGGTTTGGCGAACCCAGCCCCAAGGCATGGCGTTCCGCAGCATTGGCCAGTTCCCGCACGTTGCCCGGCCAATCATGTGACAGCAACTGCGCCAGTTGCGCACCTGACAACGGAGTGGTCGCGCGGCCAAGCTTCTCGGCCGTCGCATGGGCGAAATGCTCGAACAGTAGCGGGATGTCCTCGCGCCGTTCGCGCAGGGGGGCCAGGCGCAGTTCGGCAACGTTCAGGCGGTACGCAAGGTCTTCGCGAAAGCGCCCGGCGCGCGCTTCTTCGAGCAGGTCGGGCTTGGTCGCGGCAATGATGCGCAGGTCAACGCTGATGCTCTGGTTGGCGCCCAACCGCTCCAGTTTCTGCTCCTGAATGACCCGCAGCAGCTTGGCTTGTTGGGCAAGGGGCATGCTTTCGATTTCGTCGAGGAACACCGTACCGCCGTTGGCATACTCCAGCTTGCCAATGCGTTTGCCCTGGGCCCCGGTGAAGGCGCCACTCTCGTGGCCGAACAGTTCCGCCTCGAACAGCGATTCCGGGATGGCAGCACAGTTGAGTGCGACGAAGGGTTTGCTCGCACGCGGGCCGAAGTCATGCAGGCATCGCGCCACGCGTTCCTTGCCGCTGCCGGTTTCACCGCGGATCAGTACATTGACCGGCAGGCTGGCCAGGTCCAGCACCTGCCGGCGTAGTTGCTGCAGGCCTTGAGACATGCCCAGCAACGTGGCTTCCAGGCGCGACTTGAAATCGGCCTGCTCGTGCAGGCGGCGGTTTTCCAGCACCAGCTGGCGTTTTTCCAGGGCGCGGCGCAGGCTGCCGAGCAGGTGCTGGGGTGTGAAGGGTTTTTCAAGGAAGTCATAGGCGCCATTGCGCATGGCTTCCACGGCCATCGGCACATCGCCATGGCCGGTCAGCAGGATCACCGGCAGGTCCGGGTCATCAGCCTGCAGGCGTTCGAGCAGTTGCAGGCCACCCATGCCAGGCATGCGTACATCACTGATGACCACCCCTGCAAAGTGCCGTGGCAAGTGGGCCAGGCAGTCCTCGGCGCAGGCGAACAACTGCACGCTGAAACCGGACAGGCTCAGCCATTGTTCAACGGCGCTGCGGATGCTTGCTTCATCATCGACGACGATCACTGAATTCAACATACAGGCTCCAGGTCGCGGGGCAGGGTAAGGCTCAGGCGCGCACCGCCCGGCAGGTTTTCGGCATGCAACTGGCCGCCGGCCTCGTGGATGATGCCATAGGAAATAGCCAGACCCAGGCCAAGCCCTTCACCGACCGGCTTGGTGGTGAAGAAGGGGTCGAATACCTTGGCCAGGTCGGCGTCGGCAATACCGCCGCCGGAGTCAAGGACGCTCAGGCGCCACAGCTCGTGCTCGGGCTCGATGCGGATTTCAAGGCGTTTGTAGCGTTTGTCGGTCATGGCGTCCAGGGCGTTGCGCAACAGGTTGATCAGCACTTGTTCGAGGCGGATTGCATCGCCCCGCACCCAGGCCGGACGCGCCAGGTACAGGGCCACTTCGACGCCTTCGCCGCGGATGCGTGTTTCCAGCAGATGCAGGGCCTGATCGACGACGGTCGCCAGGTCGAGGCGTTCGCGCAAACCGACCGGGCTGTTGCGGGCAAACGTCTTGAGATGGCTGGTGAGGGCGGCCATGCGCGTCAGCATGTGCTCCAGGGGTTCCAAGGCCTGGCGCGCTTCGTCGTAGCGACCGTGGTCAAGCAGCAGGCGCAGGGTTTCCAGTTGCATGCGCTGGGTGGTAAGCGGTTGGTTGATCTCGTGGGCCATGGCTGCCGACATCTGCCCGAGCGCGGCGAGCTTGGCCGATTGCACCAGCCCCTCCTGGGCAGTGCGCAGCTCTTGGGTGCGCTCCTCGACCTGGCGCTTGAGCTCCTCGCGGCTACGCTGGCGCAGGCGTGCCAGGCGCAGGCGCTGGCTGACGAACAGTGCGGCGAATACCAGGCTCAGCCACACGGCAGCGGCCCCGAGCGCGGCGTTGCGGCCGTCAGCCAGCACTTGTGGCTTGCGCAGCAGGTGCAGGGTCCAGTCTTCACTGTCCAGGGGCAGGCTTTCCCACAAGTACTCGGCAGGCCCATCGGGCCCTAGCACACGGCTCAGGTGGCTGCTGTTGGCGAAACGGGTCAGCACCTCATGCTTGAGCGGTACCAGCGGCTGCTTGTCATACTGGCGGGTTGCGGCCAGTTCGGCTCGGTCCGCGCCGCTGAGCGGTTGCAGCTCGCGGTAACGCCAGCCGTCCTGGTTGGCGATGAAGGTGATGCCGCGGGCATCGCTGACCAGCAGGATATCGTTGCCCTGGCGCCACTCGCGTTCCAGTTGGGGAAACTCCAGTTTGACCACCATGGCGCCAAGGAAGCGCCCCTGTTCGTCGGTAACCGCGCTGGACAGGAAGTACCCTGGCACCCCGCTGGTCACGCCAACTGCATAGAAGCGGCCAGTGCCCTGGCTGCGGGTCTGTTTGAAGTAGGGACGAAAGCCATAGTTGGAGCCGACATAGGTGGTAGGCAGGCGCCAGTTGCTGGCCGCTACGGCCAGCCCAGTCCGGTCCAGCAGTTCCAGGGTGGAGGAGTTGGCGGCGCCGTTGATGCGTTCCAGCTTGCGGTTGAGCGCATCCTGCTCTGGTTCACTGATTGGCCCTCGCAGGGCGGCGATCAGTTCCGGGTCCAGCGCCAGTACCGCGGGCAAGGCTCGATAGCGTTCGATCAGGGTATGCAGCGACGTGGCGTACAACCCCAACTGCTGGCTGGCGCGGCGGGCATCTTCTTCCATGGCCTGACGCTTGGCCTGGTGCATGGCCCAGCCGGCGCTGAGCGCAGTGCCCACCACAATCAGCAGGATGATCAGCCCCAGACGCAGGGCGCGAAAGGATAAGAGCATGGGGCGAGTCCGATGATGGGGTTTCATTGATGACCCTATCGCCGACTTGCCGGCAATAGGGTCGGCACTGCCTGCACACCCTTACAGCAGTTCGAAACGCTGTTGCTGCACGGCCTCGGAATCCAGCCCGACCTGGACCTCGAACTCCCCGGGCTCCGCCACTCGCTGCAGCTGGCCGTTGTAGAACTTCAAGTCCTCCTCGCTGATACGGAAGCTCAGGGTGCGCGATTCACCGGCCTTGAGCATCAGCTTCTGGAAGTTCTTCAGCTCCTTGACCGGGCGGCTCATGGAGGCCGAAACGTCCTGCAGGTACAGCTGGACGACGGTCTCGCCATCACGCTTGCCGGTGTTCTTCACAGTGACCTTGGCGTCCAGGGTGGCACCGCGCTTGAGGTCTTTGCTGGAAAGGCTCAGGCCCGACAGCTCGAAGTGGCTGTAGCTCAAACCGTAGCCAAACGGATACAGCGGGCCATTGGGCTCTTCGAAGTACTGCGAGGTGTAGTTGCCTGGCTTGCCTGGGGTAAACGGCCGGCCGATGCGCGTGTGGTTGTAGTACATCGGAATCTGCCCGACGGAGCGCGGGAAGGTGATGGCCAGCTTGCCAGACGGGTTGTAGTCGCCGAACAGCACGTCGGCGATGGCGTTACCGCCTTCGGTACCGGCGAACCAGGTTTCGAGGATGGCATCGGCTTGCTCGCGCTCCCAGGCGATCGACAACGGGCGGCCGTTCATCAGCACCAACACCAGCGGCTTGCCAGTGGCCTTGAGCGCCTTGATCAGTTCGCGCTGGCTGGCCGGGATTTCCAGCGTGGTGCGGCTCGACGACTCGTGGGACATGCCGCGCGATTCGCCGACCACGGCCACCACCACGTCGGACTGCTGGGCTGCCTTGACCGCTTCATCGATCAGCACGGCGGCCGGTCGCGGGTCATCGACGATTTCCGGGGCATCGAAGTTGAGGAAGTTCAGGTAATCGAGGATTGCCTTGTCACCAGTGACATTGGAGCCTTTGGCGTACACCAGCTTGGCCTTGCCCTCTACAGCCCGGCGTAGGCCTTCGCGCACGGTAACCGAGTGCACCGGCTTGCCGTCGGCGGCCCAGCTGCCCATCATGTCGATCGGCGCATCGGCCAATGGGCCTACCAGGGCGATGGTGCCGGCTTTTTTCAGGGGCAAGGTCTGCGTGCGGTTTTCCAGCAGCACCAGGCTGCGGCGTGCCACGTCGCGGGCGGCGTCGCGGTGCAGGCGGTCTTCGCCGTAGTACTCCTTGAGGTCGGTTTCGGCTTTGCCGATGCGCACGTACGGGTCCTTGAACAGGCCCATGTCGTATTTGGCGCCGAGCACCTCACGCACGGCCTGGTCCAGCTCGCCCTGGCTCACTTCGCCGGATTTGAGCAACCCTGGCAGCTCCTGGCCATACAGGGTGTCGTTCATGCTCATGTCGATCCCGGCCTTGATCGCCAGCTTGGCTGCCTCGCGTCCGTCGCGCGCGACGCCATGGCGAATCAGTTCCTGGATGGCGCCGTGGTCGCTGATGGTCACGCCCTTGAAGCCCCACTCCTTGCGCAGCAGGTCATTCATCAGCCAGGTGTTGGAGGTGGCCGGCACGCCATTGATCGAGTTGAGCGCAACCATCACCCCGCCAGCACCGGCGTCGAGCGCGGCACGGTAGGGCGGCAGGTAGTCGTTGTACATCTTCGGCAGGCTCATATCGACCGTGTTGTAGTCGCGGCCCCCTTCCACTGCGCCATACAGGGCGAAGTGCTTGACGATGGCCATGATGCTGTCGGGGTTGGCCGGGCTGCTGCCCTGGAACGAGCGGACCATTGCCTGGCCGATCTTCGAGGTCAGGTAGGTGTCCTCGCCGAAGCCCTCGCTGGTGCGTCCCCAGCGTGGGTCGCGTGCGATGTCGACCATCGGGGCGAAGGTCATGTCCAGCGCGTCGGCAGAGGCCTCGATGGCCGAGGTGCGGCCGACCTTGGCGATGGCGTCCATGTCCCATGTGGCAGCCAGGCCGAGGCCGATCGGGAAGATGGTGCGTTCACCGTGGATGGTGTCGAAGGCGAAGAACATCGGTATCTTCAGGCGGCTGCGCATGGCGGCGTCCTGCATCGGACGGTTCTCGGGGGCGGTGCGTGAGTTGAAGGTGCCGCCGATGTGCCCGGCGGCGATTTCTTCGCGGATCTTCTCGCGCGGCATCTCTGGGCTGATGCTGATAAGGCGCAGTTGGCCAATCTTTTCGGCCTCGGTCATCTGGCTGATCAGATGCTCGATGAAGGCCTGCTTGTCTTGCAGGGACGGGGCGGTGGGGGCGGCGAACGCCACCTGACTGGCAAGGCCCAAGGCCAGGCCCAGCAAAGACAGTTTCATCTTCAATTCCGTTGTCGAGGCCTGTGCCGTATCCACGCGGATACGTGCGCGGCCGAAGTTTTCAGGCGGCTATTGTTGTACGATTCGCGAGCATTTGTTCCTGCGGCGGATTATGCCTGAATATGTCGCTCGCAGAGGAACACCCGAATGCCGGGACAACAATTATAAGAACGACCCAGAGACCCAAGGCATGACCCCCTTCAACGAATACGAGCAGCGCCTGATTGCCGAGGCCATTGCCCGGGTCGAGCGGTGCACCGATGCACAACTGGTGACCGTGCTGGCCAGACGTGCCGACGACTATGCCTACCTGCCGCTGTTCTGGGCCGCCGTGCTGGCGCTGGCTGTGCCGGGACTGTTGCAACTGTCGCTTGGCTGGCCCGGCATGCGCGGGGTGCTGGTGGCCAACGCATTGCTGTTCATTGGTTTGTGCCTGCTGCTGCGCAACCCGCGCCTGGCCGCTTGGCTCATACCTGATGCCTTGCGCCGCTGGCGGGCATCGAGCCTTGCCCGTGAGCAGTTCAGCGCACAGAACCTGCAGCGCACCGTGGGAGCAACCGGCGTGCTGATCTTTGTTGCCGAAGCAGAGCGGCATGTGGAAATCCTGGTAGACCAGGGCATCGACCGCCACCTCGATGCCCAGGCGCGCGCTCAAATGGTCGCCCGCTTTGCCGAGCAGGTGCGTCAAGGCCGCACCTTGGAGGGCTTTGTCGAGTGCATCGAGGCATGCGGGGAACGGCTTTGCGAGCATCTGCCACGTACCCATGCGCGTAACGAGCTGCCCAATCGCCTGGTGATTCTGGACTGAGTGCGCTCCCACAAGCAGGCACCGGGCTGTAGAATACGAGGCATTGCGCTGTGCGCTCCCCGCTATCCGAGGCACCTTCTTTTCATGTCCGCCAGTACTTCCGCTTCCACCGCGCCGGATGCGCGCACCCAGTTTCTTGACCTGCTCAATGCCGCCCTGCACGGCAATACCCTGGTCAAGCTGGTGCTGGCACGCCACGTCGGCAGTGACCAGACCCTGCAGCGCATCATCGCCAAGCCGGTACAGGTCAAAGGGCTGGTGCACCTGTCACTGGTGTACCGCCACCAAACCCGCGACATCACCCGCAACCTGCCGCTGGACCAGGCGCAGGCGCTGGTCGCCGAGTTGCTGCCGGACGGCTTTCGCAATGCCCACTTGTTCGACGCGGACGGTGAGGTGCAACTGACTTTCAGCAAGAAAGGCAAGCCGATGCTCCAGCGCCACGGTGCGCAGGCGCCTCGCGACGCTGTTGCCAGTACCGGCCACGACCGAGAGAAGAAGCGTTATCTGGAACTGTCCCGGCCGTTTCTTCGTGACCTTGGTGTCACCGATGCGCAGGGCGCGCTGATCCCGGCGATGTCGCGCAAGTGGAAGCAGATCAACAAATTCATCGAGGTGTTCGGCCACGCCCTGGCCAATGCGCCGGTGCCGGCCGAACAGGCGTTGCGGGTGGCCGATTTCGGCTCGGGCAAGGGCTACTTGACGTTCGCCATGCACGACTACTTGCGCAACACGTTGGGGCGCGAAGCGCAGGTGACCGGTGTGGAATTGCGCCAGGACATGGTCGACCTCTGCAACGCCGCCGCTGCGCGGCTCGATCACCCTGGCCTGGTGTTCCAGTGCGGGGATGTGCGCAGCGTGGTGCCCGAGGCCATCGAGGTGATGATCGCCCTGCATGCCTGCGACATCGCTACCGACTACGCCATCCATACCGGCATCCGTTGCAATGCCGCGATCATCATGTGCTCACCGTGCTGCCACAAACAGATCCGCCCGCAACTGCACAGCCCAGGGCTGCTGCAGCCGATGCTGCAGTATGGCTTGCACCTGGGGCAGCAGGCGGAAATGCTCACCGACAGCTTGCGGGCATTGTACCTGGAGGCCTGTGGCTACGAGACCAAGGTGTTCGAGTTCATCTCGTTGGAACACACTAACAAGAACAAGATGATTATCGCGGTCAAGCGCAAGCAGCCGGTAGAGGCGCAAGCACTGCTGGAGAAGATTGCGCAGCTGAAGGCGTTCTACGGGGTACAGGAACATTGCCTGGAGACGTTGCTACGCGCGGATGGGTTGATCCCCGCGTAACTGCTGCCTATTGAACGCTCGCAGCACGGCCCGTCTCAGCTGCGAGTTACGGGTACCTCAATCGCCAGCTCCGCCAGCCCCAACGGGTGGGTACTCGCATCGAAGAAATGCAGCGCAGTCCCTGGCAAATCCCCGAAGCGTTCATTGAAATGCCGCTTCTGATTCAGCACCGACGCCTCGCCCAGTGGCCGGATGGCAATGGAAAGGTGCGCCGGTTGCGCCTGGCGAATAGCTTCGAGCACATGCTGGTCACTGCTGTCCAGGTGCTGCCCGAACAGGCATAGCCCCTGACGTTCCTGGGCCAGCTGGGCCAAACACCAGGCCAGGTAGTCCGAATGGCGTATGGCCCGCAGTTTCTCGTCGCTGCGGTCTTCGTTGACGAACAACGGCACTTCCCCCGGAATGTTCACGGCAAAGCCGTCGAGCAGTTCGGCGCTTTCGGCGCTGCGCTGGCGGGTAGTGCCGTCCGGCAGTTTGAGCAGGTGCAGGCCGCCGTGCAGGTGCAGTACCCGCGTGCCTTGGCTGCGGGTGCGGCGAACATCGAAGAAACCCTGTTCGTCGAACAGCGCGGCGAAGCCTTGGGGGGCGTGCTGCACGGCCCAGGGCAGGATCAGGTCGTAGTTGCTGGTGTAGACGCTACGATAGGCGCGCAGCGCCTGGTTGATCGACGCCAGGGTGGCCGCCGGCATCAGCGGCCAGGGCAGGTGCACGGTGCGCACGGCGTGGATCAGCGCTTCCTTGATCGAGTAATAGCGGTTCAGCGGCGCGGTGGCGTTGATCGCCAGGGCGGCGTTGGCGCGCACGGTATGGTTGAGGATGCTCAACACCGGCTCGAACAGCTCTGTGCCCAGCGACTTGAACAAGGCCTGGTCGCTGATCGCCAGGCCTTTCTTGCGCCCGGCGCGCTGGGCTTGCTCGAACAGCGAGAAATAGCCGAACGGTTTCCACAGCGCGCGGCTGGCGCCGTTGCCCAGCAGCAGGGCATCGCAGGGATGGTGTTGGGCGAGTTCCGGCCAGGTGGCGAGGTGGGCGTCGAGTGCGGGCATGCTGGGTCCATTCGGTGGGGCGGGAAACGGGGGCGACTTTAGCACGCCATGCAAGGTGTGCGAGGGCGGGGTTCAGGCGAGCGGCCTCGTTTTGCTTGCGCTGGCCCTTGGCGGCCCTCTTGGCGCTGACCGGCCGAAAGCCGCTGAAGAACGTCAGGGGGCTGCGTGGGGCACAGTGTCGCCCTGACCCTGGCGCCTGTTGCGCCACACCCGGTATGCCCGTATTCCCGCCCGCACCGAGCCAAACAGCAGCTTGTCCTCCATCTCCCGCGCTATGCCCGAGCGCACCAGCATGCGCAGAAACGTGCCGCGGGCACGGGCGATGGCAAAGAAGATACCTTGCGCGGCGAGGGTGTCGCGGACCTCGCGCAGGGCGGCGATGCCACTGACATCAATGCTGCTGACGGCTTCGGCATCGAACAGCACGGCCTGGGGGTTGGCCTGGCTTTGCACGGCCTCGAGCAGGCGCATCTTGAAGTAGTCTGCGTTGAAGAACAGGATCGCGTCGTCGAAGCGGTACACCACCAGGCCGGGCACCGTGCGAGCCTCCTTGTGCTTGCGGATGTCCACCTGGCCCTCTGTGCCGGGCAACCAGCCCAGCACTGCGTCGGTTGGCTGGTAGATGGTGTACAGCAAGCGCAGGATCGCCAGGGTCACGGCAAACACGATACCCGGCAGGACGCCCAGGCCCAGTACGCCGACGGTGGTCAGCAGGCACAGCCAGAATTCGAAGCGGCTGAGGCGCCGGATGACCCCCAGCGACCTGACATCGATCAGCCCCCACCCGGCCATCAGCAGCACGGCTCCCAGCGCCGCCTGCGGGATCCAGGCCATCGGCGCGGTGAAAAACAGCAGGATCAGGGCAATCACCAGGGCGGCGATGATGCCGGCCAGTTGGCTCTTACCGCCAACCATGTCGTTGACGGCGGTGCGCGAGTCGGCGCCGCTGATGGCGAACCCTTGGGATATTCCGGCTGCCAGGTTACTTACGCCCAGGGCGACGAACTCATGGTTGGCATTGATCGCATAGCCGTGCCGGGCGGCGAAGCTGCGGGCGGTGAGCATGGCGCTGCAGAAGCTGACCGTGGCGATACCCAGCGCATCGCGCAACAGGCTCTTGGTTTCGGCCAGGTTGCTTTGTGGCCATGCTAATTGCGGCATGCCTGCCGGCACCGGGCCGAGGATGGCCACGCCAAACCGGTCAAGGCCGAACAGGCCAACCAGCACGGTGAACACCGCTACCGTAACCAGCGCCGCCGGCAGGCGCGGGTAGCGCCGTGGCAAGCCGATGAGCAAGGCCAGCCCGGCAAGGCCGATGGCCAGCGTCAGCCAGTGGACCTCGTTCAGGCGCTGCAGGAAGTTGATCAGGCTGAGGATGAAACCATCGCCCTCGATCTTGAAGCCCACCACCTTGGACAACTGCCCGGCGATCAGGCTCAGGCCGATCCCGTTGAGGTAGCCGATCAGGATAGGCCGCGAGAAGAAGCTGGCGATGAACCCGGCGCGGGCCAGTCCGGCTGCAATCAGCATTACCCCGACCAGCACGGTGACGATCACAGACAGCTCGGCAATGCGTTGTGGGTCGCCCAGGGCCAGCGGCGCCACGGCACCGGCGATCATCGCGCAGGTGGCAGCGTCAGGGCCGACCATCAACTGGCGTGAGCTGCCGATCAGGGCATAGACGATCATTGGTAGGACACAGGCGTAGAGGCCGTACTGCGGGGGCAGGCCGACGATCTGCGCATAGGCGATGGCAATGGGGATCTGGATGGCTGCCACCGAAAGGCCGGCTTGTAGGTCGGCGTGGAACCACTCGCGGCGGTAATGCAGCAGATTGGCGAGGCCCGGTAGCCAGCGTGAGAGAAACATGCGCAGTCCTTTCGAAATGTTTCGCGAATCCAGAAAGCATATGCGCCTAAGCCGTTTTGCTTGCAAGTGGATTCGTCCGCCGCGCATTCAAGCGGAACACGCGGGGGATGGCCATGGGCCAGATCAACGAAAGGGTAAAAAGGGCACTCGCAGCGGCGCACAGCACCGCTGCAGCCCTGTGTCACATCAATTGGAAGCCATGGGCCAGCGGGTCACGGTCATCGACCAAGAGGGTGTTGTGACCGATTACCCGTGCCCAGCCGGCAACGCTTGGCATGATCGCCGGATGGCTGCCGACCTTGGCGGCTGCCTCCACGCGGCAATCGAACAGTGTGCCGATGATGCTTTCATGAACGAACGTGTCCCCCACCGACAGGCGGCCTTTGGCGACCAACTGCGCCATACGCGCAGATGAACCGGTACCGCAAGGCGAGCGGTCGATTGCTTTTTCTCCATAGAAAACGGCGTTTCTGGCGTTTGCACGTGGGTAGCGCGGCTTGTCTGTCCACATCACATGGCTGACGCCCCTGATACGGCTGTCTTCAGGGTGCACAGGGGCTAGCGCTTCTTCAGCGGCGCGGCGCACCAAGGGGCTCAGGCGCACGATGTCACGCGCGGACATTGCGTCCAGGCCTGCCCAGTTGGCTTGCGGTTCGATGATCACGTAGTAGTTGCCACCGTAGGACAGGTCTACGGTGATCTTGCCGAGTTCGGGGACTTCGATTTCGACGTCTGCCGCGTGCAGGTAGCTTGCGACGTTATACAGCCGCACTTGCTCGATGTACTGGCCTTCACGCGTGTACTCGATTGCCACGCGGCCTGCTGGCGCTTCGATAGCCAGCTTGCCTTCGACCTTCGGTACCACCAGGCCTTCTTCGAGGGCGGCGGTAACCGTGCCGATAGTGCCGTGGCCACACATCGGCAAACATCCGCTCACTTCGATGAACAGCACGCCAATATCGCAATCGTCTCGAGAGGACGGGTATAGGATGGTGCCTGACATGACATCGTGGCCGCGAGGCTCGAACATCAGGGCCTGGCGAACCCAATCGTACTCACGCTGGAAGATTTCTCGTTTCTCTGCCATGGGAACGTTGGGAAGCTGTGGGGCGCCGCCGGCAACCACCCGAACGGGGTTGCCGCAGGTATGTGCGTCGACACAGAAGAAGGTATTGCGAGCCATGAGTCGTAGCCTCTTGTTGTTGCTTAGTTGAATCGTTCGACGGAGAAGGGGGCAAGATCGATCGGAGGCGTTGCACCGAGTACCAGGTCCGTGGCCAAGCGACCGGTGGTGGCGGCTTGCGTGAGCCCGAGGTGGCCGTGGCCGAATGCGTAGATGACGTTGGGGTGCCTGGTGCTGCGGCCGATGACTGGAAGGCTGTCGGGGGTCGTGGGGCGGTGGCCGGCCCACGGTTTGCCGCCTTCGGATTTGAGGCCGGGCAGGTAGATCGACGCGAGTTTGACCAACGCCTCCGAGCGTTTGAAGTTCGCCACGGCATCGAGCCCGCCGAACTCCGCCGCGCCGCCGATGCGCAAGCCGCAGGTGAGCGGCGTGGCCACGAAGTGCCGTTCTGCGAAAATGACTTCGCGCTCAAGTTGCACGCCGGGCTCTGCAACGGTGGTGTTGTAGCCGCGTTCGCTTTCCATCAACACGCGGTCACCCAGTCTCTGCGCCAACTGCCCCGACCAGGCGCCTGCTGCGATCACGACGTGGTCAGCCGTGAGGGTTCGGCCGTCCCGCAGTTTGACCGTTACCTCGAGGCCGCTGCGCGGGTTGACCTCCACGATATCGCCCTGGGTGATGGTCAAGCCGCGTGAGACCAACGCGGCGCGGAGCAGTTCGACGAAGCGTTTGGGGTCGTTGATATGTGACCACTGGGGCGTGAATACCCCGTATTTGACGTTGTCACCCAAGGCAGGCTCCAGCTCGCGGGTCTGTTCAGCGTTCAAGTGCTGAACCTCCACACCAAGGCGCGCCTTGAGGTTCCAGCTGTCCGCATCGGCGTCCAGGCCCTTTTTCGTCTCATAAACTGTCAGGGCGCCTTTGCGGTGCAGTTCACCTGACATGCCGTTGCTTTCGAGCATCGGCAGCAGGTCGTCATAGACGCGCTGGTTGATGGAGGCCAGCGCTGCGGCAATGCGGGTCATTTCCTGGTGGGTGCCGACTTTCGAGAAGCGCAGGAACCACGGAATCATCTTGGGTGCATGCCCTGGACGTATGGCGAGCGGTCCGAGCGGATCCATTATCCAACCAGGAACCTTCCACAAAATCCCCGGCACCGACGCCGGAATCATCTCTGTAACCGCGATGCCACCGGCGTTTCCATAGGAGGCCTTGTCGCCCTCGGGGTCTTTGTCGACGAGCGTGACACGTGCGCCGCTCTGGAGCAGGTGATGGGCTGTTGACAGCCCGATGACACCAGCACCGATGACCAAGACGTGCTTCATTATTGTATAGCCCCTTATTTATCAATCAGTTACTGCGCAAATCGGCTTCGCCCGGCGGTTAGGTCAAAGCCTTGCTTGACAACTGTAGATTGGATACAGAGAATCCTGATGTCAATTGGTTTCTCGTTCCACCTACTCAGTACAAGAAAAAAAGCTGCTTTCAACGTCGCCTGCCTTAACGCTTATTACAAAAAAAGGTGCTGATCCATGAAACGTGCAGTAGGTAAATCCCGCTCCATCATCGTCCTGGCCCTCGCTTGCGTGCTGCCTTTTGGCACAGCCTTGGCAGACTCTCTCGATAAAGTGATCTCGTCCAAGAAACTGCGCTGTGGCGTGCAGTTGGACTACCCCCCAGCTGGATTTCGAAACCAGCAGAATGAGCCTGATGGATATGACGTTGCCTATTGCAAGGACATGGCCAGTGCCCTGGGCGTGGAAGCAGTGATCGTAGAAACCCCTTCCTCCGAGCGGATTCCGGCGCTCGTCTCCAACCGCATCGACGTTCTGATCGCTTCAGCTTCGATCTCGCCCAAGCGGGCGATGACGGTCAATTTCACACAACCGTATGTCAGCTACACCAACGTGGTGCTCACCCGAAAAGACTCGAAGATCGAGGGTTTTGCCGATCTGCAAGGGCGTAATGTCGGTGGCACGACTGGCACGACCACCGAACAGGAGCTGCAAGCGCTTCGCAAGGGGTGGGCTTCCCAAGGGTCCTACACTGGCTATGGCAGTGAGGCGGAAAGCTACCTGGCGCTGAACCAGGGCAAGATCGACGGCATGATCCTGGGTAACGCCTCAGCTGCCGCGCTGGTGCAGAGCGGCCAGTTCCCCGACCTGGTGATCAAGGGTGAGGCGCCGACGCCGCCTGATCTGTGCGGTATTGCCGTGCGCAAGGGGGACCCCGAACTGCTCGCCTGGGCCCGCACCTTCGTCTGGTCGCAGGTCAGAACCGGCCGTTACCAGGAACTCTATGGCAAATATTTCGGTACTGGCACCGCACCTTCGCTGAGTGTATCTGGCGTCGACTTCTGATCGACCTCGTGAGCGTTGCCGCAGCGTGTTCATGCCGCGGCCTTTTGGGGTAGATCGGAGGCGGTATGTTCGAATATTCGTTTTATTGGTCGGTCGTCTGGGACAAGTTCCCTGAGCTGCTCGAGGGGGCCAAGGCCACTGTCGCGCTGACCATCATGTCGATGGTCATCGGTACAGTGCTTGCCCTGGTGCTTACTGTACTGCGCCGTCAGGAGAAGGGCGTGGGCTACCGACTGGCGACGGTCTGGGTCGAGGTTGCGCGCAATACGCCTGCGCTTTTTCAGATCTACATGGTGTACTTCGGGTTGGGGGCGCTGGGTATCCAGTTCTCCAGCTATGCGGCCATGCTTGCGGCGTTGGCTTTCAACAATGCTGGCTATCTGGCTGAGACCTTTCGTGGCGGCCTGAAGAGTATCCCCGCGCAGCAGTATTCGGCGGCCAGGTCGCTCGGCATTTCGCCCCTGAAAACTTACACCCATGTGATTTTCCCGCAGCTCTTTCAACTGGTCTTCCTGCCTTACGTGAACCAGCTCAACTGGGCGCTGTTGAACAGCTCGCTGGGCATGATCATTGGTTTGCGCGAATTGACAGGTGCCACCCAGGCAGCGCAGTCAGAGTCGTTCCGCACATTCGAGTTCTTCATTGTCGCTGCAGGCATGTACTACGTGATGGCCAAGGCAATCGAGTTCAGTGCACGGCTCACGTTCTGGAAGCTGGTACGGAGATAAGGTATGCAATTTCAACTCTCTTATTCCGGCCTGCAGTGGAGTGACTTGTCATTCGTGCTTACCGGTATCTGGCACACGGTGCTGCTCACCCTTCTGGCAGCGTTTTTCGGCACCCTTCTTGGCGGCGTGATTGGCTGGGCGCGCGAGCAATCCGCGGTCGTTCGGGTTGCCTTGGCACCGCTGGTGGACCTTCTGCGCAGCATCCCGCTGATCATCCAGTTCGTACTGGTGAACAGTTTCTTCGCGTTGTCCGGGGTGCCGATCAGCCCGCTGACCGTGGGTGTGATCGTGCTGAGCCTGTACATGGGCGTGCTGACGTCTGAGCTCGTGCGTTCGGGCCTGCAGTCTGTGCGTATCCAGCTACGCAAGGCGGCGCGCTCGCTGGGCCTGTCCTACTGGCAAGAGTTCTGGCATGTCTGCATGCCGCTGGCATTGAGGACTGTTTTCCCCGGCTGGATCGGTACGGTCATTGCCCTGACCAAGGACACGGCGCTGGTCAGTGTAGTGGGCTATGTCGAGCTTCTGCGGGCGTCGCAAATCCTCATCAACCGTACCAATGAAGCGCTGTTGGTGCTGGCGGGCACTGGCTTGTTCTATTTCCTCATCTGCTACCCGGTGTCGCGCTACAGCCGCCGCCTCGAGAAGGTAATGCACCATGATTGAAATCAAAGATGTGCGCAAAAGTTACGGTGAACTGGAAGTCATCAAGGGTGTCAGCCTCACCGTTGAAAAGGGTGAGGTGCTGTGTTTGATCGGCGGTAGCGGTTCTGGAAAGTCCACGCTGCTTCAATGCATCAATGGCCTGGAGCCCATTCAAGGTGGCTCGATTGTGGTGGATGGCACGGATGTCCACGCCCCGGCGACTGACCTGAACAAGTTGCGTCAGAAACTGGGCATCGTTTTTCAACAATACAACGCCTTTCCACACCTGACCGCCCTGGAAAACGTGGCCTTGGCCCCCAGGCTGGTCAAGGGAATCAACAAGGCCGCTGCACAGCAGTTGGCACGGGAGCACCTGGAATATGTCGGCCTGAGCAACCGGGCCGAAATGCGCCCTTCGGGGCTGTCAGGCGGCCAGCAACAACGGTTGGCCATCGCGCGGGCGCTGGCGATGAAGCCGAACTACATGCTTTTCGATGAAGTGACGTCGGCCCTGGACCCCGAGTTGGTGGGGGAGGTGTTGGACACGCTGCGCAAGCTCAAAGGCAACGGGATGACCATGGTAATGGTCACCCATGACATCGCGTTCGCACGTGAGTCTGCCGACCGTGTTGCATTCTTCGATCAGGGAGTCATTTGTGAGGTGGGGGATGCCAGGCAGGTCATCGATAACCCCCAGCAGGAGCGCACTCAGAAATTCCTCCAACGGGTATTGCACTAGTTTTTGCTGCTGACGGCACAGTGTGCCGCTCGGCAGCTTTTTTATAGGGAGGTGAGAAGTTTTAAAACGTTAACCCCGCATGTCTGACCTGGTGAAGGTTTAGCAAACAACCCTCCAATGGGAGGGGTCTGCATCCTGATAATCGCTGCCCGACATAGTTGGCGGCACCGGTCCGCTCATGCCCGAAATTCTTTGTGAAGTAATCAATACCTGCCTAAGAAATACAATCAAGGTGTGCTTATGGAATTTTTGGTAGTAATCAACGAGTGGCTATGGAATCCACTTATCGTCGTCATTCTCGGTTTCGGCTCGTTCCTCACATTCAAGACCCGATGCCTTCAATTACGCCGTCTCCCCGACATGCTGAAACTGCTGGTGGCTGACAACCCAGGGCAGTCGGGAATCTCTTCCTTTCAGGCATTCACACTGACGTTATCAAGCAGAGTAGGGGTGGGCACGGTTGCAGGTGTAGCGACGGCCGTGGCGGCCGGTGGCCCGGGCGCCTTGTTCTGGATGTGTGTGATGGCGTTTCTGGGCGGTGCCACTGCCTATGTCGAGTCCACACTTGCTCAGATCTACAAGAGCAAGGTCAATGGACGTTACCGTGGGGGCATCCCCTACTACATCGAGAAGGGCATGGGGCGTAAAGGTTTGGCGGTGGTCGCCGCACTCTTTGCCATGACCCTGTACTCGATGATCGCTCCCTGCATTCAGTCCAACAACATCGCCTCCAGCTTCCATAGCGCATTCGGTGTCGACCCTGTCTACAGCGCGTCAGTCGCAGCGGCGGTGCTGGCGTTCATTATCTTCGGCAACCCCAAGCGGCTCATCAGCTACGTCGAACGTGTGGTGCCCCTGGTTGTCACAGCGTACGTGCTGGTTGCGATCGTGATCCTGGTGATGAATGCCAGTGCGGTACCTGGAGCATTGAAACTTATCGTCAGCAGCGCGCTGGGCATGGACTCCATGTTTGGCGGCATGATGGGCGCTGCTATTGCCTGGGGGGTGCGCCGTGCGCTGTTCTGCAACGTGGCCGGGGTAGGCGAAGGCACATTCGGTTCGGCTGCTGCCGAGGTTTCGCATCCGACCAAGCAGGGCCTGGTGCAGTGCTTTTCCATTTATGTCGATACGATGATCGTGTGCATGGCGACCGGCCTCATGATCGTTGTGACCAACAGCTATAACGTGATCGATGCTGCTGGCAACGTCATCGTCAAATACCTTGCGGTCGAGGCTGGGCCGGCTTTTACGCAGGCAGCGATCGATTCCACGTTCCCAGGCTTCGGTGGCGCCTTCGTGGCGATTTCGATCTCCTTCTTTGCATTCTCGACATTGGTGGCGTTCTTCTTCATCTGCGAGAGCAACCTGCTCTACCTGCAGCGGGGCCAAGGGCGAGTAGCCCCTGTGCTGTTGCGCCTGGCGATGGTGGGCATGGTGTTTTTCGGGGCGGTGAACTCGGCTTCGCTGATCTGGGCCATTGGCGATATCGGCTATGCCTCGCTGGCCTGGCTCAACTTCATCTGCCTGCTGTTCCTCGCCAAACCGGCACTTGCGTGTTTGCGTGACTATGACGAGCAGCGCAAGCGTGGCATTGATCCGGTGTTCGATCCTGTGAAGCTTGGCATCGAGAATGCCGAGTATTGGCTCCCTGGCCGCGCGCAACCTGCCGAGCAGAGCGTCGAGGCCCCGCAGGGGGTGAGGCCGCAGCCTTCGTCGGTTTGATGGAGGTCCGCGGGTTTCACCGCAGGCAAGCCGCCACAAGCGGCCTGTGCCTGTCCTGCCACGTGCTGGGCAGGCTTACCCATCGTCAGCGCGTGCTGGCACTCCTGTCCGCTCAGGGCAGTTCAAAAGACTGTTGCTGATGGCATGAAAAAGCCGCCCGGTTGGGCGGCTTTTTCATGCCTGTGCTTTTTATGCGCTGGTCATTTCATGCTTTTTGAGTGCATCGCGAAGCTGGCGCCCAGCATCGAGGATGTGCTTTCTCAGGTAAACCACTGCTCGCTCGACATCCTTGGCTTCGCACAAGCGCAGTATTTCACGGTGGTCTACTTCCGCATCCTCGACGGCATCGGTCAGCAATAGCTGAAGCCTTACATAGCGCTCCGTTTGCAGGTTGATGCCCTGCGCGACGGCCAGGGTCTGAACGCGGTCAGCGGCAGCATACAGGCTCTTGTGAAACTCCCAGTTGAGGGTTCCCCAGCTGGAGACGTCGCGGCGATGGTAGGCCTCTTCCAATCGAGGAAGGATTTCCCGAGCGACGGCCAGTTGCTCATCGCTCATCGCCGGAATTGAGCGTTCGAGCAACTCACATTCGAGCAGGGCGCGAAGATCGAAGAGCTCTGAAATCTGCTCTTCGGGGATAGAGGTGACGATTGCGCCTTTATGCACCTGGAACACGATCAGCCCTGCAGCTTCCAGCTGTCGGAACGCTTCGCGCACGGGCATTCGGCTCACGCCATATTCCGCGGCGATGGCCTCTTGGATAAGGGGCTCTCCACCCTTGAACTCACCATTGAGGATGCGTTCGCGCAGCGACTCAGCCAACGTCTCAGGGATGCTCTGGCGTTTGATTTTATGCCCCGCGCTCACCTTTTCTCTCCGACCAATCAGGCTTGTAGTAATGGATTCAGTATCTGCGAGCCATCGGGCCGCAGGAACCGGCGCAACCTTACCCTACCACGGCGAAAAATAAAATCTAGCGCATTGGATTGTTTAATTGTAGATTGGATACAGTAAACAACCACAACAAAACCCTAAGAGGTATAGAGCATGGCAATCTGGAAAGGCGTCTTCCCCGCGGTAACCACCAAGATGACTCAGGACGGTAAGGTCGACCTGGCGGCTACCAAGCAAAGCATCGAACGGCTCATTGCCAATGGCGTGAGCGGTGTCATCGTCCTGCCGATGCTGGGCGAGAACGCATCGTTGTCGCTGGAAGAGCGCGAGCAGGTCATCCGCGCCGCCGTTGAAACCTCCGCGGGTCGCGTACCGGTTCTGTCGGGCCTGGCCGAAGTCTCCCTGGAGAATGCGAAAAAGAACGCCGCTCTGTATGAAAGCTTCGGCGCTCAGGGCCTGATGGTGTTCCCGAGCCTGGGCTACAAGAGCGATCCACGCGAAACCGCGCACTGGTACAAGGAAGTCGCCAGCGCTTCCAAACTGCCGATCATGATCTACAACAACCCGATCGCTTACGGTGTCGATGTCACCGTCGAAATCCTGCACGAGCTGGTGGATACCCCGGAAATCGTCTGCATCAAGGAAGAGACCGGTGACATTCGCCGCGTTACCGACATGTACAACGCCTTCGGTGATCGCTTCAGCATCTTCTGCGGCGTCGATGACCTGATCGTTGAAAGCAGCTCCCTGGGTGTGACCGGCTGGGTGTCGGGCATGACCAACGTCTGGCCTGCCGAGTGCGTGAAGATCTTCGGCCTGTGTGCCGAGAACAAGTACCCAGAGGCGCTGAAGCTGTACCGCCTGCTGACCCCATCGTTCCACCTCGACACCCACGTCAAGCTCGTTCAGTACATCAAGCTCGCTGAGCACCTGGTGTATGGCGCCCCAGAATGGACACGTGCTCCACGTCTATCGCTGGTCGGTGCTGAGCGTGAAATGGTCATCACTACCATCCAGGCCGCTATCGAAGGCCTGAAAAAGCTGAAGTGATAGGCCCGCCTGCCGGATGACGCTATTCCGGTCGGCACATGAAGGTGCCCTTGTGCAGGGCACCTTCACTACAAATGGTGTACCGACAGAACAATAACCGTATGGCCGCCCGCTTTGGTGCATGAAGATCAGGCGAGCAAGCGCCGCTCCTGAGCGATCGGTGCCCTCTCATCTGCCGAATCCGAAGCCCACCGGCTGCACATACCTCGGAGGCATTCCATGAGCACCCTCAGCGATTCGCTCGCCAGCGCGCAACCGTCCGCCGGCAGCACCAAACTCAACAAGCGCGTCCTCGTAGCCAGCCTCACCGGTAGCGCCATCGAGTGGTTTGACTACTTTCTTTACGGCACCGTCGCCAGTCTGGTTTTCAACAAGCTTTTCTTTCCGAATTATGACCCGGTGGTTGGCCTGCTGCTGACCTACCTCTCGTTCTCCCTCACGTTCTTCGTCCGCCCGTTTGGCGGCTTCCTTTTTTCGCACATCGGTGATCGCATCGGCCGGAAAAAGACCCTGGTGATCACACTGTCGCTGATGGGCTTTGCCACGTTCGGCATCGGGTTGCTCCCCGGTTATGACGCCATCGGTATCTGGGCCCCCATTCTGTTGATCATCCTGCGCATCATCCAGGGCCTGGGCATTTCAGGTGAATGGGGCGGAGCCCTGCTGCTGGCGTACGAATACGCCCCCAAAAACAAGCGCGGCCTCTATGGCAGCGTCCCGCAGATGGGGGTTCCCCTTGGCATGGTCATGGCTACATTAGCGATGACGCTCGTGTCGCTGCTGCCTGACGAAGACTTCATGGCGTGGGGGTGGCGGATACCGTTTCTGTTGAGCGCCGTCCTGGTGCTGCTGGGGCTCTGGATTCGTAACGGGATTGATGAAACCCCGGACTTCGAAGCAGCGAAGCGCCAAGGCGACGTCGCCAAGGTGCCGCTGGTCGACACCTTGAAGTACCACTGGCGTGAAGTGCTGATCGCCACGGGGGCGAAGGTTGTGGAAACCGCGCCGTTCTATGTGTTCACCACCTTCGTGGTGGGCTATGCCACCGGTACGCTGCAGTTGCAGAAGCTGACCGTTCTCAATGCGGTGTCGATCGCATCGTTGGTCACTGTGTTCATGATCCCACTCATGGGGGCATTGTCTGACCGCATTGGACGCAAGGCTGTGTTCCTCTTTGGCGCTTTGATGATGGGCGTTTTTGCCACCCCTTACTTCCTGCTTCTGGACTTGAAGAGTGACTGGTCGCTGACGATCGCCACGGTCATCGTGATCGGCTTTATCTGGGCGCCCATCGTCGCGACCCTGGGCACGTTCATGTCGGAAATCTTCAGCACCCGTGTTCGCTACACCGGAATCACCCTGGGCTCCCAACTGGGAGCAGCCATTGCCGGCGGCTCGGCCCCTTTGATCGCGACCTGGTTGCAGGCCGAGTCTGACGGCCATTGGGGAAGCATTGCCGTGTACATCGGTATCTGCGCGGCGATTTCCATATTTGCAGTTTCGCGTGCCGGTGCTCGAAAGGCCGAGTACTGAAGCCGCTTCCCTTTTCTTATCAGCCAAAAACGAGGTACGTCATGGCGCTGTCGGGACAAAATTTGATTGGCCAGCTGGCTTCAACGGGCCAGAACGGGCACATCTGGGGTATCAACGCTGCGACGGGCGAAAAGCTCGAGCCCGCCTATGGTGGCGCTACCCTTGAGGACCTGGAGCGTGCGTGCGCGCTGGCAAACAGCGCATTCAATGCGTACCGGGAGACCGCTGCTGATGTGCGAGCCGGCTTCCTTGAAACCATCGCACAGAACATCCTCGACCTGGGTGACGAACTGATCGAGCGCTGCATGATCGAGACTGGTCTGCCGCGTGCGCGGATCGAAGGTGAGCGCGGGCGTACCGTGGGTCAGCTTCGCCTGTTCGCCAGCGTGGTACGCAGCGGCGATTACCTGGATGCGCGCATCGATCCCGCTCAGCCTGATCGCAAGCCGCTGCCGCGGGTTGACCTACGTCTGCGCAACATTGCGCTGGGGCCGGTTGCCGTGTTCGGTGCTTCGAATTTCCCGCTGGCATTCTCGGTTGCGGGCGGCGACACCGCTTCGGCGCTGGCTGCCGGTTGCCCGGTGATTGTCAAGGCTCACTCTGCACACCCTGGCACCTGCGAGCTGGTTGGCCGGGCGCTGCAGAACGCGGTAAAAGCCCATGCGCTGCCGGAAGGTACCTTCTCGCTGCTGTTCGACTCGGGTCGCAATGTAGGCCAAGGGTTGGTGGCTGACAAGCGTATCAAGGCCGTTGGCTTCACCGGGTCGCGGGGCGGCGGCACCGCCCTGATGCACATCGCAGCGAACCGTCCCGAGCCCATTCCGGTGTATGCCGAAATGAGCTCCATCAACCCGGTGCTGCTGCTGCCGCAGGCCTTGCAAGCGCGTGCCGAAACCATTGCGCAGGCGTTCATCACCGCCTTGGGCATGGGCGCCGGCCAGTTCTGTACGAGCCCCGGGCTTGTGTTGGCCGTGGAGAGCCCAGGGTTGGCGCGATTCCTCGACAGTGCGGCCCAGGCGCTTGCAAACAGCCCAGCCCAGACCATGTTGACCCCTGGTATCTACAAGAGCTATTGCCAAGGTGTCGAGGCGTTCAAGCGCCACCCACAGGTGACTCAGGTTGCAGAGGGGCAGGCTGGGGGCACGCATCAAGGGCAAGCCGCGCTGTTCAGCGTGGCCGGGGCTGACTTCCTGCAGGATGAAAGCCTGCGTGCCGAGGTGTTTGGTTCTGCATCTCTGGTCGTGCGCTGTGACTCACCGGCGCAACTGCAGGCGGTGGTGGAATCATTGGAAGGCCAGTTGACGGCTTCCGTGCACCTGGCTGACGGCGACCGTGAACTGGCTCGTCGACTGCTGCCAACGCTCGAACTCAAGGCCGGACGCATCCTCGCCAACGGCTTTGGTACTGGCGTCGAGGTCGGTCATGCCATGGTTCACGGTGGCCCATTCCCGTCGACGTCTGACCCACGCTCAACCTCGGTGGGTAGCCTGGCGATCGCTCGTTTCCTTCGGCCCGTGTCGTATCAGGACCTGCCGCAGGAACTGCTGCCAGAGGCCCTGCAGGATGCCAACCCGGCAGGGGTGCCGCAACGCATTGATGGCCAGTTGAACCGTTTATGAGTGACTCGGCCCGCCACGTCTGGCGGGCCATTCAGCGGCTCAATCGAATGCTCGTTGCCGAGCATGAGCCTCCGGCCCCGTGGTTGCGCGCCCGCCCGTTCGGAAGGCGTGACCCCGGGGCCATTTCATACCCTTGGAGTGATTATGAGTGACAAGGACGAGACGATCATGAGCCTCGAGGAGGTTTTCGATCTGGCCTACCGTGTGCTTACCAGCAACGGCTTTTCTTCCGATCATGCCAATGCGATAGCCAAGGTGATAACTGCGGGACAACGTGACGAGTGCCATTCCCATGGCCTTTACCGGCTGCTGGTGTGTGTGAAAACCCTGCGCGAGGGGCGGGTGGATCCGGCCGCGCAGGCAACCCTGGAGGACCGGACGCCCGCCGTGGTCGCGCTGGACGCTCACTTTGGTTATTCGCTTCTGGCATTTGAAACAGGCCTGCCGAAACTGGTCGAGAAAGCGAAGACCGTCGGGATTGCCGCCATGGTCATCAACAACTGTTATCACTTCTCGGCCTTGTGGCCAGAGGTGGAAGCCATTGCGGCGCACGGCCTGGCTGGCTTGGCCATGACCCCTAGCCACAGTTGGGTGGCGCCCGCCGGAGGGGCTAGGCCGGTGTTCGGCACCAACCCGATTGCCTTTAGCTGGCCGCGTCCGAACGGTGAGCCCTTCGTGTTCGATTTCGCCACCAGCGCCATCGCTCGCGGTGACATCGAGCTTCACCGGCGTGCAGGCAAACCTATCCCTCCTGGCTGGGCCGTGGACAGCGATGGCCAGCCCACCACCGACCCTGCGGCGGCCATGGCAGGAGCGATGCTGACGTTTGGCGGACACAAGGGGTCGGCACTGGCCGCCATGGTCGAGCTGATGGCTGGCGCACTCATTGGTGACCTGACCAGTAAGGATTCGATGACGTACGACAACGGTGTGGGAGCGACGCCTTGCCATGGTGAACTGATTATCGCCCTGAGTCCCGCACTGCTGGGTGGTGCCGGTAGCGCGGCGGGTGTCGAGCGTGCCGAGCGCATGTTTGACGACATCGTGGGCCAAGGCGCACGGCTGCCCTCCCAGCGCCGTTTCGAGGCACGTCGTCGAAGCCATGCAGACGGCGTGCGGGTACCCGCGAAACTGTTGGCAGACATCCTTCGGCTGCTGGATTGATCATGAACAGGGGAGGCCGGCTCGGCCGGGCTCCCCACGAGGACAACATGCAAACCAAATATGTACTGGAGCTTGCTGAGGCCATCGCCGTGCTTGAGGCTGCCAAGGCAGAAGCTTCGCTCAACCATTGGGCGGTCTCGATTGCGGTGGTGGATGACGCGGGCCAATTGATCTTGTTCCAGCGGATGCCGGGTGCTCCAGGGATGAGCATCGAGCTGGCAATTGGCAAGGCGAAAACGTCCACAGCAGGTAGTCGCCCGACGAAGGCTTTCGAGGACATGGTCAACGATGGACGGCTCTCATTCACCACTGCCCGGGAGCTGGTTTGCGTTGAAGGCGGCGTGCCGCTGGTCTATCAAGGGCAGCTTGTGGGCGCGATCGGCGTATCCGGCGTCAGGTCCTTTCAGGATGCCGCGATTGCGCTCGTGGGGGCGCAAGCCTTGGCGTGAGGCAAGCGCGGGTCGTACAGGCTTGTGCATCGTTTGAGGGGGATCGAAACCATGCGCATTGAACCGTTGCCGCCATTGCAGACACTCATCGCCTTTGAGGCGACGGTCAGGCATGGAAGCTTTACCCGAGCGGCAGCCGAGCTGAACCTGACCCAGAGCGCGATCAGCCGTCAGGTGGCCCAACTTGAAGACTTCCTGGGCCGGGCACTGTTTCGCCGCGAGCACAAGAAACTGCTTTTGACCGCCTCCGGGGAGGCCTATGCAGAGGCCGTCAGAGCGACGCTGGGCCATTTCGCCGATTCGACTGCCGACATCATGGCGCGCAACAGTAGCCACAGCCTGGCCCTGGCCTGTTCGTCCGGCGTCGCTGCCTTGTGGTTGACGCCGCTGATAGGCGGTTTTCTTGAACACTATCCCGATGCCGACATCAGCTTGCGCGTGGTCGATAGCCTGGAGTCATTGGTCAGGGCCGAGTTCGACATCGCCGTGTACTTCCTGCGTGCCGCGCCACCCAGCGGTGTAACGGCAGAGCTTATTTTCAAAGAGTCGGTGGGCGCCTACTGCTCACCCGGCTATCTGGCCGGCCGCACCCTGGCACCCGAGGCGCTGGCCAAGGAACGGTTGCTGGTGTTGGAGGACGGCCAACGCCAGTGGCTTTCCTGGCAAAGCTGGTTTGCGGCGGCTGGGCTACCCCGCGTGATGCCCACCAAGCGGCTCACCGTCAGCCATTACCCTTTGCTCGTGGACCTGGCGATCGCGGGCCACGGCGTTGTTCTGGGGTGGTCACCCATCATCGACAGGTTCGTCGCCTGTGGTGACCTGGTGCCGGTAACTGAGCATCGGGTGCACGGGGAGGGGGGATATCACCTGTTGCGACCTGCAGGCCGTTACGCCACCCGGATCGTTCGCCAGTTCGACGCTTTTCTCAACGCCCAGGTGTGAGCAGCGCTCGGCCGCCCGGCGGCACATGCATGCAGAGGGCGCATGCAAACCCACGTTTTTAACGCTTTAGCGCATCACTACCTTGCCATAAGGTGGGGCCATCTCGGGCACCAGACCCAACACGCTCAACTTTTCTACTGCCATTTTCCGGGTCAGCACTGACTGACGTTATTGAAATGGAGCATCGCTGTGAGCATACAAAAACAACAAGTGGTCACTATGCAGTCTCGTAAGGCAGTCATCGCCACCGTGGTCGGCAATGTACTGGAGTGGTTCGATTTCACGGTCTACAGCTTCTTCTCCGTGATCATCGCCAAAGTGTTCTTTCCTACCGGTAACGAGCTGACGTCCTACCTGATGGCGCTGGCAACCTTTGGCGTTGGCTTTTTCATGCGTCCATTGGGCGGCATCGTGATCGGCTCGTACAGCGACAGAAAAGGCCGCAAGGCGGCCTTGTCTCTCACCATTCTACTGATGGCGGCCGGGACGTTGATCATCGCCATTACCCCCAGCTATGCACAGATTGGCCTGTTTGCTCCTGTGCTGATTGTGCTGGCGCGGCTGCTGCAAGGGTTCTCTGCAGGGGGGGAAACCGGCAGCGCCACGGCATTTCTGACCGAACATGCGCCACCAGGGCGCAAGGCGTTTTATGCGAGTTGGCTGCAATCCAGTATCGGTCTGGCCGTGGTGCTGGGGTCGGGTACCGGAGCGCTTGTCTCGTCCTGGTTGACGGTGGAGCAATTGGAGGGTTGGGGCTGGCGTGTGCCGTTTTTGGTGGGGTGCCTGATTGCCCCCGTTGGCTTCTATATCCGCCACCGCATCGAAGAGCCACCCGTCATCCATGCTGCAGGCGTGGCGAAATCGCCGCTGCGTGAAGTGCTTCGTAATCACAGGCGGGGCGCCACCACGGTGTTTCTGCTGGTGGTGTTGTGGACGGTGTGTACCTACGCGGTGTTGTTCTACATCCCCGCTTACGCCTCACGCGTACTGGGGCTGGCGAATCAGGTCGGATTCATGGCCGGCACCGTGGGTGGGCTTGTCATTGTCTTTGCCACGCCCGTGGTCGGGTACCTGGCGGATCGCTCTGGTTTCCGACCGTGGTTGATCGGCGCTGCGGTGGGAATCTTCACACTTATCTACCCAATGTTTCTGATGATCAACCAGTTCCCTGGGCTGCCATCTTTGATTGTCTTCCAGGTCGTTCTGGGGTTGCTGATTTCTGCGTACGTCGGGCCAATCCTGGCGGCATTCAGCGAGCTGTTGCCATCGCACGTGCTATCGACGGGGCTCTCCATCGCCTACAACGTGGCCGTCACCCTCTTTGGCGGCTTTGCGACCTTCACGATCACCTGGTTGATTGCCGTGAGCGGCAATCCGTTGGCTCCAGCTTTCTACATCATGTTCGCGGCAGCCGTCAGCTTCGTCGGTGCCGTGCTTTATCAGGATCGCCAACGTGTCGGCGGGCAACATTGGGAAGGAGTATATCGATGAGTAATGTAGCGCCAGCGACCTTGGTTCTGCGAAACGGCGCTGTCCTGGACCTGGACAACGGCCAACTTGTCCACGGTCAGGAGGTGGTGATCCGGTCGGGGCGTATCCTTGCCGTGCGGCCTGTGGGCACCGAGCCGGAGCCGGGCAGCACCGTTTGGGATGTGCGGGGCAGGACGCTCATGCCTGGGCTGATCGACTGCCACGTCCATGTGCTGGCCTCGCAGGCCAACCTGGGCCATAACGCGCTGCAGCCCAATGCCATCGTCATGTACCGCGCAATGCCCATTCTCAAGGGCATGCTGGAGCGTGGGTTCACCACAGTGCGGGATGCCGGGGGGGCCGATTGGGCATTGGCGCGGTCGGTGGCACTCGGGTTGATACCCGGTCCGCGGATTTTCGCCTCAGGCAAGGCGCTGTCACAAACGGGAGGGCACGGTGACTTTCGGGCCAGAGGCACGTTGCTGGCCAACGAGCCCTGTTCCTGTTGCTTCCGCGCTGGTGCCATCGCCCGGGTAGTCGATGGCGTCGACAACGTAAGGCTCGCAGTCAGAGAGGAGCTGCAGCAGGGGGCCACCCAGATCAAGATAATGGCGTCTGGCGGTGTAGCCTCTCCGACAGATCCGATCGCCAACACCCAGTACAGCGAAGCCGAGATCAGGGCGATCGTCGACGAAGCACAGGCGGCCAATACCTATGTCATGGCCCATGCATACACGCCTCGGGCCATCAAACGCGCAGTGGTGTGCGGGGTCAGAACGATCGAGCATGGCAACCTGGTCGACCTGGAAACCGCCAGGATCATGGCTGAACACGGTGCTTTTGCAGTGCCGACACAGGTGACCTACGAAATGCTTGCGCAGCACGGCCCGCGGTTCAATCTGTCACCTGAGTCGATCGCCAAGTTGGCCGATGTCAAGGAAGCGGGTCGCCGGGCCTTGTCCATCTATGCCGAGGCAGGGGTACAAATGGGCTACGGATCGGACTTGCTGGGTGAAATGCACGAGTTTCAAACGATGGAGCTGATGATCAGGGCAGAAATCCTCGGCAACCTCGAGGCGTTGCGCAGTGCTACAACCGTGGCTGCGAAGATCCTGCAGCAGGAATCAGCGCTGGGCCGAATCGCTGCGGGGGCTATCGCGGACGTGCTGGTAGTCGACGGCAATCCGCTGCGGGACATTCGCTGTTTGACCGGCGAGGGGGACGCAATCGTGGGTATCGTGCAGGAGGGGCGCATCATCAAGGGCAATCTGCCCACCGGATGAAGAGTGTTTGCAGTGCCGCTGGAAGGGTGCTTGAGAGAAGCAAGGCTGGAGCGGGTAGAGGGAATCGAACCCTCAACTAAAGCTTGGGAAGCTTTCGTTTTGCCACTAAACTATACCCGCATCTAAGCTCGACTTTTTACCAGAACGCCGTCCGAAATAGAAGCCCCAGTTATAAAGCAACGCTAAAAAAGCTTTCGGCGCCCCTTGCCCGCAGGGTCATGGCTGGGGGCGCCGATGCGCTCAGATGGCCCATGCATGCTGCCCTTGAGAGGCATACGGGTTGCGTGCCCGGGATTCCCGCACGCTCGGCTTGAGAAACCCGAGCAGGACGCTGCGGGTGTCTTCGCAGGCCGCCTTGTTCTCCATGTCGAGGAAATGGCCAGCGTCGCGGATCACGCTGAAGTGGCTCTTGCCGACATGTTTGCCGAACTGGCGGGCGTCCTCGGCAGTGGTGTACTCGTCACGGTCGCCGTTGATGAACAGTACCGGAATGTCGATATTGCGCGCACCTTTCAGGGCCCGGTCCAGGTCATGATGCAGCACCTGGTTGATGTGGAAGTGCATCTGCGCATATTCGTGGCTGTCCAGGCTGCTGACATGCCGGTAGTTGAAGCGCTTGAACAACGACGGCAGGTGTTTGCCGATGGTGTCGTTGACCAGGTTGCCCACTTGGTAGCGATCGCAGGCGGCCAGGTACTGGCAGCCGCGGTCCAGGTAGTCGCGCATCGGCTCGTTGATCACCGGCGAGAACGAACTGACCACCGCCTTCTTCACCTGCCGCGGCTGGTGCGCCAGCGCCAGCAGGGTGCAGGCACCGCCCCATGAGAACGACATTACGTGGTCGGCCTGGAAATGCTCGATCAGCTCAAGGAGGATATGTGCCTCGGTCTCCTTGCTGATCAGCCGTTCCTGGCGGTTGTGCGGCTTGGACTTGCCGGCGTACGGCTGGTCGTACAGCACAACGTTGAATTGCGGGTGCAGATTGCGCACCGTCTGGGCGAACGAGGCCGTGGTGGCCAGCGAACCGTTGATCAGGATGATCGTTTTCTCGGCTGCATCCGCGCGATAGAACTCCGTGTAAACCCGATACTGACCTTGGATATCAAGTACAGCGATTTCTGGCCTCATGTCATCGACTCCTGGCGCAAAAAGGGTATTCGCGTCACCTAGGGTGCACGTTCTTTATGACAGGTAGGCAGTTGCCTGAAGAGAAAACCGGGCCCTGTGTCGATCCTTGGTACAGATGTCGACGGTATTGTTTTGACGGGCAATTCGCCGTGCCCCAAGGCATCGAGGCTTTGGGTGGCCGGCAAAAAGGTGTCTGGGTACGCAGTTGTGACTGGCTGGTCACGCGCGGACTGACAAGCTAGGAGTCAAGCAGCGGGTGAGGCTTCGTGCAAGTGGCGCTGGGGGGAAAATGTGACGTTTGCCGCTGGGCGGTCGTATGACCGCTCTGCGCTGTTGGCTGGGCTTAGACAGCGGCTACTTCTTCGGCCGATAACGCCCTGAACTGCCCGGCTGCCAACCCAGGGTCCAGGCGTATCGCCCCCATGCTTTCCCGATGCAACCCCACTACCTTGTTGTCAAACTGCCCGAACATGCGCTTGACCTGGTGGTAGCGCCCTTCGACGATGGCCAGCCTGGCGGTGCGTGGGCCAAGGATGTCCAGTTGGGCGGGCAGGGTGGTCAGGTTTTCGAAGGCAAAATAGAACCCTTCGCGAAAACGGGCGACATAGTGCTCGCCTATTTCGTCCTCGGTTTGTACCAGGTAATGCTTGGGCAGCTTGGTCTCTGGCTGGGTCAGGCGCCGCGACCATTGGCCATCGTTGGTCAGGATCATCAGCCCGGTCGTGTTGAAGTCCAGCCGGCCGGCAATGTGCAAGCCTTCGCGCAGCCCTGCAGGCAGCAGGTCCAGTACGGTGCGGTGCTGCGGGTCGTGGGTGGCGCTGACACAGCCGGTTGGCTTGTGCAGCATCAGGTAGCGCGCCGGAAGGCCCGCCTGCAGCAATTGGTCGTCTACCTCGATACGGCTGAATTCGCGCACTTCAAGGCGGGGGTCGGCTACCGCTTCACCGTCCACGCGCACGCGCCGCTGTACCAGCAGCAGGCGTACTTGCTGGCGGTTATAGCAGGGCAGGTTGGCAAGGAAGCGGTCGAGGCGCATGGCGGGAGCAGGCCGAAGGACGCAGGGCACGCAGTCTAGCGTTTTTCACCTGCGGGCGCATCCAGCTGGTCCAGCACCTGGGCGCAGCGCGGGCAAAGGCAGGCCTGGTTGCGCAGTTCGGCAGGCAACGCCTGCAGCACCGCCGCGTCGATGGTCACGGTGTAGCACCAGCAAGCCTCGGTGGCGCTGCGGGGGGTGGCCAGGGTGCACTGGTTGAGGGCGCCACAGGCGGGGCAGTGCTGGCTGTCATTCATGGTCGGTTCCGGGTGTTTCACTGCAAGTACGGTTACGGCCGGCCTGCTTGGCTCGGTACAGCGCACGGTCGGCGCGCGTCAGCAGGGCGTGCAGGCTGTCACCCGGCTGCAGCGCACTCAGGCCAATGCTGGTGGTCAGGCGCAGCGGCCGTTCGTCATAGCTGAAGGTCAGTTGCTCGGTACGCCGACGGATCTTTTCGGCGACGTCGATAGCGTGCCTGCCGTCGGCCTCGCGCAGCAGCACGATGAATTCCTCGCCGCCCCAGCGGCACAGTATATCCGACTGGCGCAAGCTGCCTTGCAGCACATTGGCGAACTGGCGCAGCACTTCGTCGCCTGCCAGGTGACCGTGGGTGTCGTTGAGCGCTTTGAAGTGGTCGAGGTCAATCAGCAACGCCACCAGCGGCGCGCCGTCGCGCTGGGCTTCCTGCAGCGCTTGTGCCGCCAGCAGGTCGAAGCTGCGCCGGTTGGGCAGCCCGGTGAGGCTGTCGAGGGTGGCCACGGCCTCGATGCTGGCCTGGTGACGCCTGAGCATGGCATGCAGCAGCGTCAGTACCACCAGGGTGATCATGGTGCAGATCGCCAGGTTCAGGTAAAGCGAGTGGCGAATGCGGTCCAGTGCGCCCGTTTCGCGCTTGTCCACCAACAGGTACCAGTCCAGTTCCGGGAGGTGGCGCACGTTGAGGAAGTGGCTATGGCCTGCGCTGTCCCGGTATTCGTGGCTGCCCTGTGCGGGGACAGGGTGCTGCGCCAGCAGCTCGCTCAGTTCGGGGTTGGCCTGTAGCGGTTGCCCGGCCCTGAGGCCATGTGGGCCGCCGCCAGAGCCAGTGAGCAAGACCGTGCCTTTGGCGTCGGTAAAGAACACCGAGCGCTGATAACGTTGCTGGTAGGTGTCGATCAGGTTGACCACGGCCTTCACACTCAAACCGACCCCGGTCGCGCCGATGAAACGTTGCTGGTAGTCCAGCACCCGGTAATTGATGAACACCGTGAGGCTGTCATGGTTGGCCATGTCCAGGTCGACGTTGATTTCGTAAGGGGCCTTGAGGTCACGCACGCGGAAATACCAGGCATCACGCCAGGTGCCTGGTTCGACATGCTTGAGCACACCCCGGGCCTGATAGTAGGTGAGGGTGCGATCGGAGACGAAGAATGAGGTGAAGGTGTCCTGCTGGCCCATGACTTCGCCAAGGAAGTGCGTGATACGCCGAGGGTCCTGTTCACCGGCAAGCACCCAATCGCGCAGGAAGGTGTCCTGGGCCATCATCGAGGCGATCAACACGGGGCGAATAAGGTCTTTCTGGATTTCGGAATAGACCGTGTCGGAGGTCAGCGGCAGCTCGGTATTGACGATGGCGTCGCGGATCGCGCTGCGGGAAGCCCAGTAGCTGAGCAACGATGTGGCCAGAAAGCCACAGGCCAGCAACATCAGCAGGGCGAGGATCAACGAGCGCTGCGAAAACAGGGCGGAGCGTGAAGGCATGATCGTCCCGTGATGTGTGCCGAGGCCTTCATTCTAGTGATATGACCCGAAAAAGACTGCAGATTTTTCGGGGTTATTTCGAGCTGTTTCTATTTGTTGCTGAAAGGGCACTGCACCTTGTTGCAACGGTCTTATTCATTGTCGACGAACGCTTTTGAGTCGACGCTCGCCAGCGCCGCTGTTCGGGCACCCCAGCGGTCCAGGAGGCCGCCATGTTCTATCGAATGCTGTTGATCGCCCTGTTGGGGCTGATGACATCCGCCTGTGTGCCCTACTACCAAGGTGGCACCTATTATCGTTCCGATTATTACACCACCGATCGTTATGTATCGCCTGGGTATTACCGATATGACCGTTACTATGCAGTGCCGCAACCGCGCTACTACTACCAGCCGGCACCGCGCTATTACCGGCCCGCCCCGGTGCCGCAATACCGTCCCTATCCACAGCCGGGGATGAACCAGTGGCATGGCAACCCGCGTTACGACTATGGCAATCGTCAGCGTTATGACTATGGGCGCGATCGGGACCGCCATGATTACCGTAACGACAGCCAGCGCTATCAGAACGACCGTTGGCATTCAAACGGGCGCGGCAATGGCAACTGGCAGCGGTGAACGTTGAAGGGGCGGCACAGCAGCCCCGTCAAGCCAGATCCGCCAGCGGATGCCGCCCCTCCCACACCTTGGCGAAATGCGCCTCAACCACCGCCGCTGGCACCTGGGCCACATCCGGCCAGTGCCAGCGCGGCTGGTTGTCTTTGTCCAGCAAGCGGGCGCGCACCCCCTCGCTGAACTCTGGATGACGGCAGCAATTGAGGCTCATGCTGTATTCCATCTGGAAGACCTGGGCCAATGACAAGTGCCGTGCCCGGCGGATCTGCTCCCACACCAGGTGCGCCGTCAGCGGGCAGCCTTCGTGCAGCCGCTGGCCGGCCGCAGCGAGCAGCGGGTCGGTGTGGTGTTTCAAACTTTCCAGTGCACGCCATGCGGCAGCAGGTTCGGCGACATCAAGCAGTTCGTCGATCACCTGACGCCTGGGTAGCCATTGGGCCGGTGGCAGTTGCGCACAGGCGCGATGCTGTTCGGCCTTGAGCAGGCTGTTCATTTGCAGATCGGTCCGCTCCTGCCAGTTCAGTTGCAGCAGCTCATCGATCAGGCCTTCCTGTTGATGTTCGCCCAACAGGCGGTCAGCCAGGCCAAGGTCCAGCGCATCGCGGGCGTTGATCGGCGCACCGGTCAGCCCCAGGAACAGCCCGAGCTTGCCGGGCAGGCGGGCCAGGAACCAGCTGGCGCCAACGTCGGGGTAAAGGCCGATGCTGATTTCGGGCATCGCCAGGCGGCTACTGGGGGTGACGATGCGCACGCCAGCGCCTTGCAGCAACCCCATGCCGCCACCCAGCACATGCCCGTGGCCCCAGCACAGCAGCGGCTTGGGGTAGGTGTGAATGAAATAGTCGAGGCGGTACTCGGCAGCGAAGAAGGTGGCCGCCAGTGGCGGCACGCTACCTGGATGCTCACGGCATGCCTGGGCCAGCGCCCGTACATCGCCCCCGGCGCAAAAGGCCTTGGCGCCATTGCCACGCAGCAGCACGCAGACGATGCCCGGATCACGGGCCCACTCGTGCAAGTAATCGCCGAGCACTTCGATCATCGGCAGGGTGAGGGCATTGAGCGCCTTGGGGGCATCCAAGGTGGCAATGCCGATGCGGGCGCCATCGGCGCCGGTCAGTACCTCGCAATGAATGGACATGGACTACCTCGCGCAATTCATCCTCCCAGTATGGCCTGCCTGGCCGATCATGCAGGCCGGATCGATTGACAAGCACGGATGCCTTACCTAGTGTCGCGCCATTGATTACGGATGGCCCCATGACTGACGACGATCGCATCAAACTCGAGCCCAGCTGGAAGGCCGCGCTGCGTGCCGAGTTCGACCAGCCCTACATGCACCAACTGCGTGAGTTCCTGCGCCAGGAGTACGCCGCCGGCAAAGAGATCTACCCGCCGGGGCCGCTGATTTTCAATGCGCTGAACTCCACGCCACTGGAACAGGTGAAAGTGGTGATTCTTGGCCAGGACCCGTACCACGGCCCCGGCCAGGCCCATGGCTTGTGTTTCTCGGTGCAGCCAGGCGTGCCAGCACCGCCTTCGTTGGTGAACATCTACAAAGAGCTGCAGCGCGACCTGAACATCCCCATTGCCAACCATGGCTACCTGCAGAGCTGGGCCGAGCAGGGTGTATTGCTGCTCAACACGACCATGACTGTCGAGCGCGCCAATGCCGCGTCGCATGCCAAGAAAGGCTGGGAGTTCTTTACCGACCGGATCATCCAGGTGGTCAGCGAGCAGTGCCCGAACGTCGTGTTCCTGCTGTGGGGCGCCCATGCACAGAGCAAGCAGAAACTGATCGATGGTACCAAGCACCTGGTGCTCAAGTCGGTACACCCGTCGCCACTGTCGGCGTACCGAGGGTTCCTGGGTTGCGGGCATTTCAGCCGGACCAACGGCTTTCTCGAGCAGCGTGGGCTGACGCCGATCAACTGGGCGCTACCGCCGCTTTGAGCGATGGCCCCATCGCCGGTAAACACCACCGGCGATGGGATAAGCGCTCCTCAGCCCTGATCTTTCACCCAATACCTGAACATCGGCTCGGCCAGAAATAGTACGAACAGCAAGCGCATCACCTGCAATGCCGTCACCAAGGGCACCGACAACTGCAGGGTCTCTGCCGTGAGGCTCATTTCGGCGATCCCGCCGGGCATCATCCCCAGGGTCAGCGAGCGCAGATCCAGCTCCGTCATCACACTTAACCCCCACGCGGCACTGCCGGCAACCAGCATGCACAGCGCCGTGCTCAGCAAGGTGCGCCCCAGAAACGAGGGGGCCCGGCGGAAGAATGCGCGGTTGAAGTGGCAGGCCAGCCCGCTACCGATCAGCCATTGGCCAATCTGGCTGGCTCCGTTGGGCAAAGCAATCTGCAAATTGCCCGCAAGGCTTAACGTAGCCGCCACCAGCAATGGCCCGAACAGCCAGGGGTTGGGTTGGCGCAAGCGCTGCCATAGGAAACCGACCGCCACCCCCAGCGGCGCAATCACTGCAAGCCAGCCCCAACTCACACTCCCGGCGTGATTGAGCGCTACCCCGTCACCGATCAGCAGCTTGAACAGCGCCGGTACGCACAGCACCACCGCCAGCACCCGCAGGCTCTGCGCCGCCGCTACCTGGCTGAGCACTGCGCCGTTGCGCGCACCCAGGTTGACCATCTCCCCGGATCCACCAGGCATGCTGGCGAAAAACGCCGTGGCGCGGTCTTCACCGGTGCGCCGCAGCAGCCACACACCGATCACGCTGGACAGTGTCGTGAACAACGCCGCACAGAAGATCAGCACGAAATGGCTAGCCACTTGCTCGATCACCGCCGGGGTGAAGTGCAGGCCGATACCGAGCCCGATGATGCATTGCCCGCATTTGCGGCCATTGGGGATTTCTGAAAGCTGCCAGGGCGTCAGGCAGCGCACCAGGATGATCGCCAGCAATGAGCCGACCATCCATGGCAGCGGCCAACCGACCCAGCTGGCGAGGTACCCGCCAGCAAGGCCTACCAGCCCTGTCGCCCAGAACAGCGGCAACGACCGATCAGGCATCGGCCATCGCCCGGCGCTGCAGGCTGCGTTTGCGCCAGATGCGCAGCAGCGGCAGGCAGAGCATGCACACCACCAGCACCCAGACGCCCATGCTGATCGGGCTTGACCAGAGGATGCCCAGTTCTCCGTTGGAGATGGACAGCGCACGGCGCAGGTTCTGCTCCATCAGCCCGCCGAGGATGAAGCCGAGCAGGATCGGCGACAGCGGGAAGTCCAGCTTGCGCAGGATGTAGCCCATGATGCCGATGCCGACCATCAGGAACAGGTCGAAGGTGGTGGCATGCACGGCGTACACACCGATCGCGGTGATGATGGCGATCACCGGCACCAGCGCCCAGTTCGGCACGGCGAGGATACGGGTGAAGATGCGGATCATCGGGATGTTCAGGATCACCAGCATGATGTTGGCGATGAACAGAGAAGCGATCAGGCCCCAGACGATGTCTGGTTGCTGTTCGAACAGCAGCGGGCCGGGGGTGATGTTGTACAGGGTCAGTGCGCCGATCATCACTGCGGTGGTGCCCGAGCCTGGCACGCCCAGGGTCAGCATCGGCACCAGGGCGCCACAGCACGAGGCGCCGATGGCCGTTTCCGGCGCTGCCAGGCCACGGGCGTCACCCTTGCCGAAGTTGCCCGAGGTGCCGGCAATGCGCTTTTCGGTCATGTAGGCAACCGCACTGGCCAGGGTGGCGCCAGCACCGGGCAGCACGCCCATGATGAAACCGAGCAGGCCGCAGCGGATATTGACCGCGAACACCGACGCTGCTTCCTTGAAGTTGAACAGCATGCGCCCGGTTGCCTTGACCGCCTGGTGGCCATGGTGCGTCTTCTCCAGCAGCAGGAGAATCTCGCTGATCGAGAACAGGCCCAGCACCAGCACCACGAACTGGATGCCGTCGGCCAGGTGCACGCTGTCACCGGTGAAGCGGTACACGCCACTGTTGGCATCGATGCCCACTGCCGACAGGAACAGGCCGATCAGTGCGGCGATAAAGGTTTTCAGTGGTTTGTCACCGGCCATACCGCCGAGGCAGACGATGGCGAACACCATCAGTACGAAGTACTCCGCCGGGCCGAAGGCAATGGCCCATTTGGCCAGCAGTGGGGCAAACAGCACCATGCCGCACGTGGCAATGAACGCACCGATGAACGAGCTCCAGGCCGACAGCGACAGGGCCACGCCGGCCAGGCCCTTGCGGGCCATTGGGTAGCCGTCCAGGGTGGTCATCACGGTCGAAGCTTCGCCAGGAATGTTCAACAGGATCGAGCTGATGCGCCCGCCGTATTCACAGCCCAGGTACACCGCGGCCAACAGGATGAGCGCCGACTCCGGCGGCAAGCCGAGGGCGAAGGCGATGGGGATGAGCAGTGCCACGCCGTTGATTGGGCCCAGCCCCGGCAGCAGGCCGACGACGGTGCCGATCAAGGTGCCCGACAGGGCGGTGACCAGGTTGTACGGGCTCAAGGCCACGCCGAAGCCCTGGCCCAGGTAGCTCAAGGTATCCATGTGTCAGTTCTCCAGTACGCTCAGCAGGCCAAGGGGCAGGGGCACATCCATTACGCGGTCGAACAGCCAGTACAGGAACAGGCTCATGCCGACCACCACGACGCTGCTGAACAGCCAGCGGCCGCCATACAGGCGGGCCATGGGGATGCCAACCAGGATGGCGCTGACGATGAAGCCCAAGGTTTCGAAGGTGCTGGCGAAGAGGATCAGCAAACCGACGCAGGCGGTGATCTTCAGCAGGGTTTCGCGGTCAAGTTCGGGCTCGTCGTCCTTGCGCACGATCGGGGTCGGGCGAATGGCGAGGTAGAGCAGGCCAAGGCCCATCAGGCCGAGCATCAGCAGTGGGTAGGCGCGGGGGCCGACCGGTTCGTAGGAAAACGCGGCCTGGTAGGGCCAGGCCATGACGGCCAGGGCGGCGCACACCGCCAGCAGAGCCAGGGCGAAGATACGTTGCAGGATCATGAGTAAATCCTCATTGGGCGCGGACTTTGTGGGAGCGGGCTCGCCCCGCGAATACCGGCACCGCGGTGTCAGTTTCGCGGGGCAAGCCCGCTCCCACAGGGATCGGTTCAGGTAATCGGCGATTTACTGAATCAGCCCAAATTCCTTGGCCAGTGCCTTGTAGTCCGCCACCTGTTTCTTCACATAGCCATCCAGCTCTTCACCGGTCATGGCAAACGGGAACAGCTCACGCTGGTCACGCAACTTGGCGAAATCCTCGGAGGCCAGCATCGAGTCGAACGACTGCTTCCACCAGGCGTAGTCCTCATCGCTCACCTTCGGCCCAAGGTAGAAGCCGCGCACGACTGGCCAGACAATGTCGTAGCCCTGTTCCTTGGCGGTCGGTATGTCCTTCATTTCCGGCTCGTCCAGGCGCTTTTCCGCGAACACCGCGAGGATCCGCATGTTGCCGCTCTGGATGTGCGGCATGGAGTCGGAAATATCGGTGGAACCGACCTGGATATGGCCACCCAGCAATGCGGTAGCGATTTCGCCGCCGCCTTCCAGGGCGACGTAGCGCAGGTCGCGCGGGTTGATGCCTGCGGCCTTGGCGATCAGCGCGGTCTGCATCCAGTCCTGGCTGCCGACGGTGCCCCCCGATCCGATTACCACCTTGCCCGGGTCTTGTTTCAGCGCCGCAACAAGGTCATCAAGGGTTTTGTAGGGCGAATCGCTTTTCACCGCGATGGCGCCGTAACTGGTGCCGACTGCGGCCAGCCATTTCACGGCGTTTTCGTCGAAGCGGCCGAACTTGCCCTGGGCCAGGTTCAACAGCGAACCGCTGGACCAGGCCACCAGGGTGCCGGCATCGGCCGGGCGCTGGGCGACCACCGCGTTGTAGGCCACTGCACCGACACCGCCGGGCATGTAGGTGACCCGCATCGGCTTGCTGAGGATCTTTTCCTGCACCAGGGCGCTCTGCACCAGCTTGCAGGTCAGGTCGAAACCACCACCAGGCGAGGCGGGGGCAATGCATTCAGGGCGTTTGGGTTCGGCAGCGAACGCGTTACCGGCCAACAGCAGGCAACCGGTAGCCATGACGAGGCGGCGCAGTGAAAAGGTCATCGTCTATCTCCGTGAACGTTGTTGTTATGGGTTACCACAGGGCCACGCTGTAGCTCACCAGCAGCCGCACCTCGTCCGCGTCGCGGGCGAAGTTCGAGCGGAAGGTGGCATTGCGCAGGCGCACGGCGACGTTTTTCAACGGGCCGCTTTGTACCACGTACTTGAATTCGGTATTGCGCTCCCACTCTTTGCCCTCGCTGCCATCGGCGCGGCTGACGTTGTCGCCGTTGATATAGCGGGTCATGAAGGTCAGCCCCGGGACGCCGAGCGCCGCGAAGTTGTAGTCGTAGCGCACTTGCCAGGAGCGCTCGTCGGCACCGGCGAAATCGTTGATCTGGACGAAGTTGACCAGGTACGGGTCGGCGCCATCGATATAGGGGAAGGCACTGTCACCCGACAGGTGCTGGTAGGCGGCGCTCACTTTGTGGCCGCCCAGGGCGTAGCTGAGCATGCCGTTGACGGTGGTGTTGTCGATCTTGCCGGCCTTGGCCTGGCCCTGGTCGTCACTCACCGCCAGGCGCAGGTCGGCGCCGAAGGTGCCCGGGCCCCAGGGCTGGGTGGCGACCATGCCGAGGAAGTGCTGGCGGTAGATGTCGTCCAGCTGGGCGAAGTGGTAGCTGCCGGTGATGCGATCGGTGAACTGGTAATCGACACCGGCCAGGTCGAAGTGGTCGGCCGAGAAGGTCCCGCCGAAGCGACCGTTCTTGTTGTTCAGGGCCAGGTCTTCCCAGTTGGTGTCGTTGCGGTCCTTGACCTTTTCCAGGCGGCCGCCGGTGAAGGTGAGGTGCTTGATCTCCCTGGAGGTAACCAGGCCGCCCTCGAAGGTCTGCGGCAGAATGCGCCCATCGTTGGGCTGCAGGGTTGGCAGTTCAGGGATCAGCGTACCGACTTTCAGTTCGGTGCTGGAAACCTTGATCTTGCCTGTCAGGCCCAGCTTGGAGTACTCGTTGGCGGCCTTGCCATCATCGTGGGTGGGCAGCAGGCCGGTGTCGGTGCGGTCGGGGCTGGAGTCGAGCTTGATGCCCAGCATGCCCAGCGCGTCCAGGCCAAAGCCCACGGTGCCATCGGTGTAACCGGACTCGAAGTTGAGCATGAAGCCCTGGGCCCATTCGTCACGCTTGAATTGCTGCGCGCTGGTGCCATCGCGGAAGTCGCGGTTGAAGTACATGTTGCGGGTTTCGAAGGTTGCCGTGCTGTCTTCGAAAAAGGCGGCCTGGCTCATCGGGGCGACACCGGCAAGTGCAAGGGCACTGGCGATGGCAGAAGGGCGTGCGGACAGGGAACGGGTAGGCGCGAACGCCTGCGGCTGCGATGACAGCATCGGGTTGACTCCGTTTATTGTTCTTATTCGTTGCACCTTGCTGGTGCTTTTTTCGGCGCGTGGAGCGACCGTGGTGCGATGCTAGGTAACGAACCTTTCACTAACCTTTCAGCGAGAAAGGTTTGTTACAAGGGCTTCACAGGCCGGGCGACAGCGGTACACTCCGCGCCACCGTCCCACCCGAGCAGGGGAGAAACCGATGCGTGTGCTGCTGGTCGAAGACCATCTGCAATTGGCCGAGAGCGTGGCCCAGGCCCTTAAGAGCCTTGGGCTGACCGTGGATGTGCTGCATGACGGCGTGGCCGCCGACCTGGCCCTGGCCAGCGAGGAGTACGCCGTTGCCGTGCTCGACGTCGGCCTGCCGCGCATGGACGGTTTTGAAGTGCTGGCGCGCCTGCGTGGCCGTGGCAAGACCCTGCCGGTGCTGATGCTCACCGCGCGCAGCGATGTGAAGGACCGGGTCCATGGGTTGAATCTCGGGGCGGACGATTACCTGGCCAAGCCCTTCGAACTGACCGAGCTGGAAGCGCGGGTAAAAGCCCTGCTGCGACGTAGCGTGCTCGGCGGGGAGCGCCAGCAGCGCTGCGGCCCGCTGGTGTACGACCTCGACACACGGCGCTTCACCCTCGGCGAAGACAACCTGACGCTGACCTCTCGCGAGCAAAGTGTGCTTCAAGCGCTGATCGCCCGCCCTGGCCGGGTGATGAGCAAGGAACAGTTGGCCGCCCAGGTATTCGGCCTGGATGAAGAAGCCAGCCCGGATGCCATCGAAATCTATATCCACCGCCTGCGCAAGAAGCTCGATGGCCAGCCGGTTGCCATTGTGACCTTCCGCGGCCTGGGCTACCTGCTCGAGCACCGTGATGCGGGATAACGGCAGCCTGCGTGGGAGGCTGGTGGGCAACCTGGCGCTGCTGTTGGTGGTGCTGATGCTGGCCAGCGGCCTCAGCGCATACTGGAATGGCCGCGAAGCGGCCGACACCGCCTATGACCGTACCTTGCTGGCCTCGGCGCGGACCATTGCCGCGGGCCTGTCCCAGCGCGACGGTACCCTGAGCGCGGATGTGCCCTACGTGGCGCTGGACACGTTCGCCTATGACAGTGCCGGGCGTATCTACTATCAGGTGCTGGACATCAACCAGAAGCTGATCTCGGGCTACGAGAAACTTCCGCCGCCGCCGCCCGGGACGCCGCGCACCGATGACTATCCGGCGCTGGCACGGTTCTACAACGCGACCTATCTGGGCCAGGACGTGCGCGTGGTCAGCCTGCTCAGGGCGGTGAGCGAGCCGAACATGAATGGCATGGCCGAGATCCGCGTGGCCGAGACCGAAGAGGCACGGGTGCGCATGGCGCGTGGGTTGATGGCCGATACCTTGCTGCGTCTGGGCATGCTGGCGCTGGGGGCATTGGTGATGGTGTGGTTTGCGGTGAGTGCCGCGCTGCGCCCGTTGGAGCGGCTGCGCACGGCAGTCGAAGAGCGCCAGCCCGATGACCTGCGTGCGTTGCCGGTGGTGCAGGTGCAGCGTGAGCTTGGCCCGCTGGTGCGCGCGTTGAACCACTTCACGCAGCGGTTGCGTGGCCAGTTCGAGCGCCAGGCACAGTTCATCGCCGAGGCAGCCCACGAGTTGCGCACGCCGCTGGCAGCGCTCAAGGCGCGGGTCGAATTGGGCCTGCGTTCGCAGCACCCCGACGAGTGGCGCCAGACCCTGGAGTCTGCGGCCCAAGGCACCGATCGCCTGACCCACCTGGCCAACCAGTTGCTGTCGCTGGCGCGGGTGGAGAACGGCGCGCGGGCCATTGCCGAAGGGGGCGCGCAGCGCCTGGACCTGAGCCAACTGGCCCGCGAGCTGGGGATGGCCATGGCGCCGCTGGCCCACAACCGAGGTGTGGCGCTGGCACTGGAGGCGCAGGCACCGGTCTGGCTGAAGGGCGAGCCGACCTTGCTCAACGAACTGTTAAGCAACCTGGTGGACAACGCATTGGCGCATACGCCGGCAGGGGGCAATGTAATCCTGCGGGTGTTGGCCCCTGCAGTGCTCGAGGTGGAGGATGACGGGCCGGGAATTCCCGAGGATGAGCGCGAACGGGTATTCGAGCGCTTCTATCGGCGCAGTGCCCAGGGGAGTGGTTTGGGCCTGGCCATCGTCGGGGAGATCTGCCGTGCGCACCTGGCCCAAATCAGCCTGCATGACGGTGAGAATGGCGGGTTGAAAGTACGGGTGAGCTTCATAGCGGATTGACGCGCAGCAAGCGCAATCTCAGCGCAACATACTCCGCGCTTCCAGCAGCTCACCGATCTCCAGCTCGGTGCCAAACGGCAACCCCAGGTGGCGATAGGCTGGCAGCGCCGCCAGTGGCCGGCTGCGCCCACGCTGGCTGAGGCAACGGGCAATCTGCACCACGTCGATGTAGTCGACCATGGTGGTGCAGCGGTCCAGGTCCTGCACCTGGCTTGGCAGGTTGACCAATTGCTCCGGGAATTCCCATGCGGAAAGGATCTTGTCCCCCAACACCGGCTGGATCTGCTCGATCACATAGTGCAGGCAGACCGGATCGGAGAGCAGCTCGTTGTGCTCTTCGGCATAAATCAGCACCGGTAGCGCGCCGATCTGGTTGACCAGGCCACCCAGTGTCGCCTGATCGGGCTTGAGCTGTGTGTAACGACGGCACAGCTCGTAACTGATGCCTGCCACTTCCAGGCTGTTGGCCCAGATATCCCGCAGCTTTTGCTCCACCGCAGGCGAGCGAGCATGGAAGATCTGCTCGATTACCAGGCCGATGGCCAGGTTGCAGCTGTAGTTGATGCCCAGGCGGGTGATGGCAGTGTGCAGGTCGGTAACCTCGACCGCTGCGCGCAGCAGCGGGCTGTTGACTACCTTGATCAGGCGTGCCGAAAGGGCTGCGTCGCGGCCGATCACTTTGCTCAGGGCGGCAACGCTGATCTCGGTATCCTCGGCGGCTTCGCGGATGCTCAGGGCAACTTCCGGCAGCGTTGGCAAGACCAGGTCATCGTTGTCGATGGCGGTGAGCAAGTGCGCTTGAACCATCTCGGCCAGCTTGTTCATGAACTTCTCTGTTGCAGTGGTGCGACCCCGCCTTGGGCGGGGCGGGCTGGTCAGCGCTGGATTTCCCGGTCGCGGTCCAGTTCGTAAGGCAGGCTCAGCACTTGCAGGCGTGGGCCTTGCAGGCTGCCCAGGTGCAGGTTGCCGTCTTCCACCGCTTCGGCAGTCAAGACGCCGAGCAGTTCGCAGCCCTGGCCCGTGCTGGCGGCAATGACCACTTCACCGACCGACGAACCGTGAGTGGGCGAGAATATTTCGGCACCTGGGGCAGGGACGTCTTGCTGATCGAGCGCCAGGCGGTACAGACGACGCTTGAGTTTGCCCAGGTACTGCATGCGGGCGACGATTTCCTGCCCGGTGTAGCACCCTTTCTTGAAGCTCACGCCATCGACTGCCTGCAGGTTGATCATCTGTGGGATGAACAGCTCGCGAGTCGGGCCCATGACCTGGCCGATGCCGGCACGGATCTGCCCCAGCAACCAGTCATTGAGGCTGCCTTCGGGTAAGGTGTCGGCCAGTTTTTCGCGCACGCCGGCCGCCTGGTCGGCTGGCACCCACAGCTCGGTGCGGCCGTCGGAGACGGCAATGGCGATCAGGCCTTCATGGCGCACGGTGGCGCCGGCGCTGGCCGGCACCTCAAGGCCCAGTGCCTGTAACGCCGTGGCACCGCCCTGCAGGCCGAAACGTGCCCAGGCGGCACTTTCATCGCAGAGCGTGGCCTTGGAGAAAACGGCGTATTTCTTCAGGTCGGCCAGTTGCGGCTCGAGCAGATCGCTGGCCATGGCCAGCAGGTAACCGTTGCCCTCGGGCAGAATGCGGAAGCTCGACTGCATGCGGCCCTTGACCATGCAGCGGGCGCCCAGGCTGGCGTGCTCGAGGCTGAGATAGTTGATGTTGCAGGTCAGCTGGCCCTGCAGGAACTTGCCGGCGTCGGAGCCGCGGACGGCGAGGATGCCCTCGTGGGACAGGGGGCTGAAGAAAGCGGAATCGGCCATGGGTCATCGCGGTGGCTAAAGACTGACGGCCATCATAGAACGCCAGTAACAAAATAGGTAGGTGACTAGACCAACGCCCTGTGCCGCTTCGTTCGCCTGGCTGTATACTGGCCGCCCATTCGAGGAGGGCCCCATGGTCGAACAAACTGAACTCAACCGGCTTTTCTGGCACAGCCGCCGCGGCATGCTGGAACTGGACGTACTGCTGGTGCCATTCACCCAGGAGGTCTACCCGAGCCTGAGCGAAGCCGACCGCGAACTCTATGTTCGCCTGTTGAGCTGCGAAGATCAGGACATGTTCGGCTGGTTCATGGAGCGTACCGAGTCCGAAGACCCGGAGCTGCAGCGCATGGTTCGCATCATTCTGGACCGTGTCCAGCCCAAGTGAGTGCTTCGAGTGCCGTTGGCAAGGCTCGCGCCTGTTGCTGACGGTCTACCTGGCTTGCCAGGTGCCAGCGTGGCTTGCCGTGTGGGCGAGCCCGCTGCCTGGTTGGCTGGCCCCTTTCGTTATCGCCGCCTGTATTGCCCACGCGTGTTGGGCCATTCCCCGACGTATCCTGTTGACCCATGAGCATGCCGTTGTCGGCTTGCGCCGTGATGTGCGCGGGTGGCAGGTGCTTAACCGTGCCTGCGGGTGGCAGCCGGTGCGCCTGTGCCGGGACAGCGTGGCGTTGCCGGGGCTGGTGGTGTTGCGCTTTGAGCGGGCGGGGCGATGGTTCGGCCAGAGCCAGTGCGTACTTGGGGATGCGTTGGCGGCGGATGCGCATCGGCGATTGCGGGTGCGGTTGAAGTTCAGCCGGCGACGCTGGGCCGAGGTCCGTGGGGCTTAGGTCACGACGGTATTACCCCGAGGGCAGGGGGCGCGAAGCGTTCCCCTGCGTTGCGCGGTATCCGATCGACTTCAGAGTGGGCTGAGGATGGTGTCCTGGGCCTCTGGCAGCATCCCAGGGTAATCCAGGGTGTAATGCAAGCCGCGGCTCTCCTTGCGCTGCATCGCCGAACGAATCATCAGCTCGGCCACCTGGGCCAGGTTGCGCAGTTCGATCAGGTCGCGGCTGACTTTGTAGTTACTGTAGAACTCGTCGATTTCGTCCAGTAGCAGGCGAATGCGGTGCTCGGCACGCTGCAGGCGTTTGCTGGTGCGCACGATGCCCACGTAGTCCCACATGAATCGCCGAAGCTCGTCCCAGTTGTGCGCAATGATCACGTCTTCATCCGAGTCGGTGACCTGGCTGGCGTCCCAGCAGGGCAGGGCGCTGGGCATGCCGATCTCATCAAGGTGCGCCTGGATGTCCGCTGCAGCGGCGCGGCCATAGACGAAGCACTCGAGCAACGAGTTGCTGGCCATACGGTTTGCACCATGCAGGCCGGTGAAGCTGGTTTCGCCGATGGCATACAGGCCGGGCACGTCGGTGTGGCCCCGGTCATCGACCATTACCCCGCCACAGGTGTAGTGGGCGGCCGGTACCACGGGGATCGGCTGGCGCGTGATGTCGATGCCGAACGTCAGGCAGCGCTCGTAGACGGTGGGGAAATGGCTCTTGATGAAATCGGCCGGTTTGTGGGTGATGTCCAGGTACACGCAGTCCACACCCAGGCGCTTCATCTCGTGGTCGATGGCGCGGGCCACGATGTCCCGTGGCGCCAGCTCTTCACGCGGGTCGAAGCGTGGCATGAAACGCTCGCCATTGGGCAGGCGCAGCAGGGCGCCTTCGCCGCGCAAGGCCTCGGTGATCAGGAAACTCTTCGCCTGCGGGTGGTACAGGCAGGTCGGGTGGAACTGGTTGAACTCAAGGTTCGCCACCCGGCAACCGGCACGCCAGGCCATGGCGATACCATCGCCGCAGGCGCCGTCCGGGTTGCTGGTGTACAGGTAGACCTTGGCCGCACCGCCGGTGGCCAGTACGGTGAAGCGCGCACCGTAGGTATCCACCTCACCCGTATTGCGGTTCAGTACATACGCCCCCAGGCAGCGATCACCAGGCAGGCCCAGGCGGCGCTCGGTAATCAGGTCGACCGCCACGCGCTGCTCCAGCAGCTCGATGTTCGGCCGCTGGCGCGCCTGTGCCAGCAGGGTGGTGAAGATGGCCGCCCCCGTGGCATCGGCAGCATGGATGATGCGCCGGTGGCTGTGGCCGCCCTCACGGGTCAGGTGAAATTCGAAACCGCCATCGTCAACGCTGTAATGTTCATCGCGGGTAAACGGCACGCCCTGCGCGATCAGCCACTGGATGGCTTCGCGGCTGTGTTCGACGGTAAAACGCACTGCCGCTTCGTTGCACAGGCCACCGCCAGCGTTGAGGGTATCCTCGACATGGGACTGCACGGTATCGGTGTCGTCCAGTACCGCGGCCACGCCGCCTTGGGCCCAAAAGGTCGAGCCATTGGCCAGGTCGCCCTTGCTCAGGACGGCGATGCGCAGGTGGCTGGGGAGGTTCAGTGCCAGGCTGAGACCGGCGGCGCCGCTGCCGATCACCAGGACATCATGTTGGAATTGTTGGCTCATGTCGGGACACTAGTAATCTTCGAAGGGGGCGCGGCACAATAGTCACGCGCAGATGGCATTGTGAAACTATCGTGAATAGAGGTCGGGCTGTCTTTATAGCAGCCTGCGGTGGCCAATTTCCATGCCACCTGTGACGTAACGGCAATCTTCGTGGGAACTTTCCGACACGGCTGGAAATCCTATGAAGGCTGCCCGCACGCCAAAATTTGCCGCGGCGACGCAGGGCGGCAGCTCTTTGGGGGCTGACACTTGCGTATCGGAAAAATGATTATCGACGCAACCGGCCGTGACCGCGCCGCGTCTTCCGTGCGAGCCGACCAAGGGCCGCAGGAAACTTGCTTGGAGGGGAGAACTTTTGCGAAAAGCCCGAGTCTATGGTTGCAAGCCTGAACGAAGGTTGTTGCAACGCTCCTTCGAGTTCACTGAGGAGTGTTCATGCTAACCCAGGAAGAGGATCAGCAGCTTGTAGAGCGCGTACAGCGTGGTGACAGGCGAGCGTTCGATCTGTTGGTGCTGAAGTATCAGCACAAAATTCTCGGGTTGATCGTGCGGTTCGTTCACGATACCCACGAGGCCCAGGATGTGGCGCAGGAAGCCTTTATCAAGGCTTACCGTGCGCTTGGCAATTTTCGCGGTGACAGTGCGTTTTATACCTGGCTGTACCGCATCGCCATCAACACGGCGAAGAACTACCTGGTGTCCCGTGGAAGACGGCCGCCAGACAGTGATGTGAGCTCCGAGGATGCGGAGTTTTACGACGGCGATCATGGCCTCAAGGATCTCGAGTCCCCAGAGCGCTCGTTGTTGCGGGATGAAATCGAAGGCACTGTCCATCGCACCATCCAGCAACTGCCAGAAGATTTGCGTACGGCCCTGACCCTGCGTGAGTTCGATGGGTTGAGTTACGAAGACATTGCCAGTGTCATGCAATGTCCGGTGGGTACCGTGCGCTCTCGAATCTTCCGCGCTCGGGAGGCCATAGACAAAGCCCTGCAACCGTTGTTGCAGGAAACCTGAGACAGCGGCGACAGCCAAGAGAGGAACCGCCATGAGTCGTGAAGCTTTGCAGGAATCGCTGTCCGCGGTAATGGATAACGAAGCGGACGAACTGGAATTACGTCGGGTATTGAACGCCGTCGATGATGCCGAAACCCGTGCTACCTGGTCGCGTTACCAGGTGGCTCGCGCAGCGATGCACAAGGAATTGCTGCTGCCCAAGCTGGATATCGCCTCGGCGGTGTCTGCTGCACTGGCTGACGAAGCCGTGCCGGCCAAGGTCAAGCAGGGCCCATGGCGCAGCCTCGGTCGCCTGGCGGTTGCCGCCTCGGTGACTGTTGCGGTGCTGGCCGGTGTACGCATGTACAACCAGGACGAGATCACCGGTGCTGAGCTGGCTTCCCAGCAGCCTGCCCAACAAGGCCTGAGCATGCCACAAACTCAGGGCCCTGCTGTATTGGCAGGCTATAGTGAAAGCAGTGAGCAACCGACCGGGCCGATGGCCAACGGCGTGCTGCAGAACCAGGCCGGCTGGGACCAGCGTTTGCCAGGCTATCTGCGCCAGCATGCGCAGGAATCCGCGCTCAAGGGCACCGAAACCGCCTTGCCGTATGCCCGCGCCGCCAGCCTGGAAAACCGTTAAGTAAGGAGGATCATGCGCGCGCTACCTCTCCTGTCGCTGCTGATAGGCAGCTGCATGACGGTGCCAGCGTTGGCGGCCAACTCCTCGCCCGAAGCGAGCGAATGGTTGAACAAGCTGGCACAGGCCGAGCAAAAGCAGAGTTACCAGGGCTCCTTCGTTTACGAACGTAACGGCAGCTTCTCTTCCCACGACATCTGGCATCGCGCCGAAGATGGCAAGGTCAGCGAGCGGCTTCTGCAGCTCGACGGCACGGCCCAGGAAATCGTGCGCGTGGATGGTAAGGTTCAGTGCATCAGCGGCGCCTTGGCCAGTGGAATGAGCAGCCCGCCCGACGCTGCCCCGCGCATGCTCGATCCCTTGAAACTGATGAGCTGGTACGACTTGAGCGTGCAAGGCAAGTCGCGGGTCGCCGGGCGCGATGCCGTGATCGTCACGCTGAGTCCCCGTGACCAGCACCGCTATGCGTTCGAACTGCACCTGGACCGTCGCACCGGTTTGCCACTGCGGTCGTTGATGCTCAACGACAAGGGGCAACTGCTCGAGCGCTTCCAGATGACCAGGCTCGATACCGATCACCCGCCCACTGCCGAAGACCTGCATGCCAGTGCGGCGTGCAAGCCCGTGGAGCGTGTGGCCAGTGCCAGCATGCCGGCTGTCGCCGGTTGGCGTTCGGACTGGCTACCGCCTGGCTTCGAGCTGATCAACAGCACCGTGCGGCATGACCCTTCGCGCAATAGCACGATCAGCAGCTTGATGTACGACGATGGGCTTGCGCGATTCTCGGTGTTCCTGGAGCCGGTCAAGGGGGACTCGGGGGCCGACGTGCGCACCCAGCTTGGTCCGACCGTGGCCGTTTCGCGTCGGCTGAACACGCCCAAGGGCAAGATCATGGTGACTGTGGTGGGCGAAATCCCGCTCGGGACTGCAGAGCGCGTAGCGCTATCGATGCGGCCTCAGGATGCCCAGGCTCGCCAGTGATGGCGCGCCTTTTCGGCTTATGCCAAGGTGCGCGGACATGCGGCTGAAATGAAATTAAAGCATTGTCATTTGCAATCCATCTGTAAATTTTCTATAGGTCAGGCTTCTTGGAGTCTGGCCTTTCCTGCTTCTGCAGGGGTCTTACGCTAACTACGCTCGTTGTGACGGGAGCCGTATGTCAATACCACGCTTGAAATCCTACCTATCGATGTTCGCCGCCATGCTGATGCTCGGTCAGGTGCTCAGCGCCCAGGCCGAGGAAGCCCTGCCGGACTTCACCACCCTGGTCGAGCAGGCCTCGCCGGCAGTGGTCAACATCAGTACCAAGCAGAAACTGCCTGACCGCCGCGTCGCCTCCGGGCAGATGCCGGACCTCGAAGGCCTGCCGCCGATGTTCCGCGAGTTCTTCGAGCGCAACATGCCACAGCAGCCCCGTTCTCCGCGTGGTGATCGCCAGCGTGAGGCGCAATCCCTGGGCTCGGGCTTCATCATTTCCAGTGACGGCTACGTGTTGACCAACAACCATGTGGTTGCCGATGCCGACGAGATCATCGTCCGCCTGTCGGACCGCAGCGAACTGCAGGCCAAGCTGGTCGGCACCGACCCGCGCACCGATGTGGCGCTGCTCAAGGTCGAGGGCAAGAACCTGCCAACCGTCAAGCTGGGCGACTCCGAGAAGCTCAAGGTGGGCGAGTGGGTGCTGGCTATCGGTTCGCCGTTCGGCTTCGATCACTCTGTGACCAAAGGTATCGTCAGTGCCAAGGGCCGTACCTTGCCAAACGACACCTACGTGCCGTTCATTCAGACTGACGTGGCTATCAACCCAGGCAACTCCGGCGGCCCGCTGTTCAACATGAACGGCGAGGTCGTGGGTATCAACTCGCAGATCTTCACCCGTTCAGGTGGCTTCATGGGTCTGTCCTTCGCCATTCCGATCGATGTGGCCATCGATGTGTCCAACCAGTTGAAGAAAGACGGCAAGGTCAGCCGCGGTTGGCTGGGTGTGGTGATCCAGGAGGTCAACAAGGACCTGGCTGAATCCTTCGGCCTGGACAAACCGGCTGGTGCCCTGGTGGCCCAGGTCCTGGAAGACGGCCCGGCAGCCAAGAGCGGTCTGCAGGTGGGTGATGTGATCCTGAGCATGAACGGCCAGCCGATCATCATGTCGGCAGACCTGCCGCACCTGGTCGGCACCCTGAAAGATGGCGCCAAAGCCAAATTGGAGATCATTCGCAACGGCAAGCGTCAGAACCTCGACGTGACCATTGGCGCGATGCCCGATGATGATGCCGACGTCGGTACTGGCACCGGTGCGGACGGCAGCGCCGAGCGCAGCAGCAACCGCCTGGGCGTTTCCGTCTCCGACCTGACCGCCGAGCAGAAGAAATCGCTAGAGCTCAAGGGCGGTGTGGTCATCAAAGAGGTCCAGGATGGCCCGGCGGCCCTGATCGGCCTGCGTCCGGGTGACGTCATCAGCCACCTGAACAACCAGGCGATCACATCGGCCAAGCAGTTCACCGAAATCGCCAAGGACCTGCCGAAGAACCGTTCGGTGTCCATGCGCGTGTTGCGTCAAGGCCGGGCAAGCTTCATCACCTTCAAGTTGGCTGAATAAGCTGGGTTGTAGGCAGGAAAGGGCAGCTTCGGCTGCCCTTTTTCATGAGCGTTCACAATTCTTTGCGGGCGTCGGCCTGTATCGTGCGTCAGAGGAATCTCCCATATCCCCGCTGGTTGAGGTACAATTCCCGGCTATTTTTCGGCGGGCGTCCCGGCTCGCAGCCTTTTCGAGTGTTGACCCGTGAGTGATTTGAGTCATATCCGCAATTTCTCCATCATCGCCCACATCGACCATGGCAAGTCGACGCTGGCCGACCGTTTCATCCAGATGTGCGGTGGCCTGACGGCACGCGAAATGGAAGCCCAGGTCCTCGATTCCATGGACCTTGAGCGCGAACGCGGGATCACCATCAAGGCCCACAGCGTCACGCTCAATTACAAGGCGCAGGACGGCAAGGTCTACCAGTTGAACTTCATCGACACCCCCGGCCACGTCGACTTCACCTACGAAGTCTCGCGTTCGCTGGCCGCCTGTGAAGGTGCGCTGTTGGTGGTGGACGCCGGCCAGGGCGTCGAGGCGCAGTCCGTCGCCAACTGCTACACCGCCATCGAGCAGGGCCTGGAGGTCATGCCGGTACTGAACAAGATGGACCTGCCCCAGGCCGACCCGGACCGCGTCAAGGACGAGATCGAGAAGATCATCGGCATCGACGCCACCGACGCCGTGGCCTGCAGTGCCAAGAGCGGCATGGGCGTGGACGAGGTACTCGAGCGCCTGGTGCAGACCATCCCCGCGCCCGAAGGCAACATCGACGCGCCGCTGCAGGCGCTGATCATCGACTCCTGGTTCGACAACTACCTGGGCGTGGTCTCGTTGGTCCGTGTGCGCCACGGCCGCGTGAAAAAGGGCGACAAGATTCTGGTCAAGTCCACCGGCAAGGTGCACCTGGTCGACAGCGTCGGTGTATTCACCCCGAAGCACACCCAGACCGCTGACCTCAAGGCCGGTGAAGTAGGCTTCATCATCGCCAGCATCAAGGACATCCACGGTGCACCGGTCGGTGACACCCTGACCCTGTCCACGACCCCTGAGGTCGAAGTGCTGCCCGGCTTCAAGAAGATCCAGCCACAGGTGTACGCCGGTCTGTTCCCGGTCAGCTCCGATGACTTCGAGGATTTCCGCGATGCGTTGCAGAAGCTGACCCTGAACGACTCGTCGCTGCAATACATGCCAGAGAGCTCTGACGCCCTGGGCTTCGGCTTCCGTTGCGGCTTCCTTGGCATGCTGCACATGGAGATCATCCAGGAGCGCCTGGAGCGCGAATACGACCTGGACCTGATCACCACCGCCCCCAGCGTAATCTACGAGATCGAGCTCAAGACCGGCGAAACCATTACCGTCGACAACCCGTCCAAGCTTCCAGACGTTTCCGCGGTTGCCGATTTCCGCGAGCCGATCGTCACCGCGACTATCCTGGTACCGCAGGAGCACCTGGGCAACGTCATCACCCTGTGCATCGAGAAGCGTGGCGTACAGCGCGACATGCAGTTCCTCGGCAGCCAGGTGCAGGTGCGTTACGACATGCCGATGAACGAAGTGGTACTGGACTTCTTCGACCGCCTGAAGTCCACCAGCCGCGGCTATGCTTCGCTGGACTATCATTTCGATCGCTACCAGTCGGCCAACCTGGTCAAGCTGGATGTACTGATCAACGGCGACAAGGTCGATGCCCTGGCATTGATCGTGCACCGCGACAACGCGGCCTACAAGGGCCGTGCGTTGACCGAAAAGATGAAGGAACTGATCCCTCGGCAGATGTTCGACGTGGCGATCCAGGCAGCCATTGGCGGCCAGATCATCGCCCGGACCACCGTCAAGGCGCTCAGAAAGAACGTACTGGCCAAGTGCTACGGCGGCGACGTCAGCCGTAAGAAAAAGCTGCTGGAGAAGCAGAAGGCCGGTAAGAAACGCATGAAACAGGTGGGCAACGTGGAAATTCCACAAGAAGCCTTCCTCGCCGTGCTCAGGTTGGATAGCTAGGTCCTATGTCGCTAAATTTCCCGCTGTTGCTAGTCATCGCCGTAGCCGTCTGCGGTCTGTTGGGCTTGATCGACTTGCTGTTCCTGGCTCCGCGCCGGCGTGCGGCAGTCGCCAACTACCAGGGCAGCGTCACCCAGCCAGAAATGGCGGTGGTCGAGCGCCTCAACAAGGAACCGCTGCTGGTCGAATATGGCAAGTCGTTCTTCCCGGTGCTGTTCATCGTGCTGGTACTGCGCTCGTTTCTGGTGGAGCCGTTCCAGATCCCTTCGGGGTCGATGAAGCCGACCCTGGAAGTGGGCGATTTCATCCTGGTGAACAAGTTCTCCTACGGCATTCGCTTGCCGGTGATCGACAAGAAGGTCATCGAAGTGGGTGACCCGCAACGCGGTGATGTGATGGTGTTCCGCTATCCAAGCGACCCGAACGTCAACTACATCAAGCGGGTGGTCGGCCTTCCGGGCGACCAGATCCGCTATACCAGCGACAAGCGCCTGTATGTCAATGGTCAGCCGATCGCCGAGCAACTGGTGGGCGCCGAGCCAGGTACCCTGGGCAGCGCCGAGCTGTACAAGGAAAAGCTGGGTGAAGCCGAGCACCTGATCCGCAAGGAAATGACCCGTTATCGCATGCCGCCGGACCAGCAGTGGACCGTGCCGGCCGGCCATTACTTCATGATGGGCGACAACCGCGACAACTCCAACGACAGCCGCTACTGGGATGACCCGAACATTCCCAAGGAGCTACACGGCATGGTTCCGGACCGGAACATTGTCGGCAAGGCCTTCGCGGTCTGGATGAGCTGGCCAGAGCCCAAGCTCAGCCACCTGCCCAACCTGTCACGGGTCGGCCTGATCCATTGATACCCATCGGCGCTGTCCTGAAGACAGCGCCGAATGCATTTCTGACATAGGCTGTGTTCTCAGGGATCGAGAGTTTCGCCGCTCGCCGCGACGGACCACAGCCAAACAGTCTTTCAGGATGTTGATTTGAACAACGCGTTGAACAACCAACGGGTGGCTGCATGAGTGCTTCCCTTGCCCGTCTCGAGCGAAAGCTCGGTTACACCTTCAAGAACCAGGACCAGATGTTGCTGGCCCTGACACACCGCAGCTATGCCGGGCGCAACAATGAGCGCCTGGAATTTCTGGGTGACGCGATCCTCAACTTCGTGGCGGGCGAGGCGCTGTTCGAGCGCTTTCCGCAGGCCCGCGAAGGCCAGCTGTCGCGCTTGCGCGCCCGCCTGGTCAAAGGTGAAACCCTGGCCCGTCTGGCCCGCGGTTTCGACCTGGGTGAGTACCTGCGCCTGGGCTCTGGTGAGCTCAAGAGCGGCGGGTTCCGTCGCGAGTCGATCCTGGCCGATGCCCTCGAGGCCCTGATTGGTGCCATCTACCTGGATGCGGACATGCAGACCGCCCGCGAGCGTATCCTGGCGTGGCTGACCGACGAATTCGAAAGCCTGACCCTCGTCGATACCAACAAAGACCCGAAAACCCGGCTGCAGGAGTTTCTGCAGTCGCGCAGCTGTGAGCTGCCTCGTTACGAGGTGGTGGACATCCAGGGCGAACCGCACTGCCGCACCTTCTTCGTCGAATGCGAAGTGGTGCTGCTGAACAACAAGAGCCGCGGTCAGGGTGTGAGCCGGCGTATCGCCGAGCAAGTCGCCGCCGCGGCTGCATTGATCGCCCTGGGCGTGGAGAATGGCAATGACTGATAACAACCCGACCCGCTGCGGTTACGTGGCCATCGTCGGCCGTCCCAATGTGGGCAAGTCGACCCTGCTCAACCACATCCTCGGCCAGAAGCTGGCGATCACCTCGCGCAAGCCGCAGACCACCCGGCACAATATGCTCGGCATCAAGACCGAAGGCGATGTGCAGGCGATCTACGTCGATACCCCCGGCATGCACAAGGCCAACGACAAGGCCCTGAACCGCTACATGAACCGTAATGCCTCGGCGGCGCTGAAAGACGTCGACGTGGTGATCTTCGTGGTCGACCGTACGCGCTGGACCGACGAGGACCAACTGGTGCTCGAGCGCGTGCAGTACGTGACCGGCCCGGTGATCCTGGCGGTGAACAAGACCGACCGCATGGACGAAAAGGCCGAATTGATCCCGCACCTGCAATGGCTGCAGGCGCAGTTGCCCAATGCCGAAATCGTGCCCATTTCCGCTCAGCAGGGGCACAACCTCGAGTCGCTGGAAGCGCTGATCGCCAAACACCTGCCGGAAAACGAGCACTTCTTCCCCGAAGATCAGATCACCGACCGCAGCAGCCGTTTCCTTGCCGCCGAACTGGTACGTGAGAAGATCATGCGGCAGCTGGGTGCGGAGCTTCCGTACCAGATCACCGTGGAAATCGAAGAATTCAAGCAGCAGGGCCATGTACTGCATATCCATGCGCTGATCCTGGTCGAGCGAGATGGCCAGAAGAAGATCATCATTGGCGACAAGGGCGAGCGCATCAAGCGTATCGGCTCCGACGCACGCAAGGACATGGAAGTGCTGTTCGATGCCAAAGTCATGCTCAACCTCTGGGTCAAGGTCAAAGGCGGTTGGTCCGACGACGAGCGTGCGCTGCGCTCGCTGGGCTACGGCGACCTGTAAGCCCCCCCGCCCGGTGCCTGGGCTGGCCTCCTCGTAGGGCGAGCCCGCTCCCACAGGGGCGCGCCAGATCTGCGTCTGAGTAATCGCTCATGGAACAACCTGTCGGCCAACCGGCCTACGTGCTGCACAGCCGTGCCTACAAGGAAACCAGTGCGCTGGTGGACTTTTTTACGCCGCAAGGGTTGATGCGTGCGGTGTTGCGGCGCGCACGGGGCAAGGGCGGCAGCCTGGTGCGTCCGTTTGTACCCCTGGAAGTGGAACTGCGTGGGCGCGGCGAGCTGAAGAACGTCGGGCGCATGGAGAGTGTTGGTATTGCCGCTTGGCTGAATGGCGATGCGCTGTTCAGCGGGCTCTATCTCAACGAACTGCTGATGCGCCTGCTACGTGCGGAAGCACCGCAACCCGAGCTGTTCGAACACTATGCCCTGACCTTGCAGGCACTGGCTGCCGGGCGTCCACTAGAGCCGCTGTTGCGCTCCTTCGAGTGGCGCCTGCTGGAGGACCTGGGTTATGCCTTCGCGCTTGATCACGATGTCAACGACGCGCCCATCGAAGCCGATGGCTTATACCGTTTGCAGGTCGACGCGGGACTTGAACGCGTTTACCTGATCCAGCCGGGCCTGTTCAACGGCGCCGAGCTGTTGGCCCTGGCCCAGGCCGACTGGGAAGCACCCGGCGCCTTGCTCGCGGCCAAGCGCCTGATGCGCCAGGCACTGGCGGTGCACCTGGGGCCAAAACCGCTGGTCAGCCGGGAACTGTTTCGCAAGCGTTGAGCACGTCGTATGCTGTGCGGCTAAACCTTCAGGAGAGCCTTTCGTGACTCACAGCAACCGCATGCTTCTTGGTGTCAACATCGACCACGTGGCGACCTTGCGCCAGGCCCGCGGCACACGCTACCCGGACCCGGTCAAGGCCGCGCTGGACGCCGAGGAAGCGGGGGCCGACGGCATTACCGTGCACCTGCGCGAAGACCGCCGGCACATCCAGGAGCGCGACGTGGTGCTGCTCAAGGATGTGCTGCAAACCCGCATGAACTTCGAGATGGGCGTCACCGAAGAGATGATGGCCTTTGCCGAGAAGATCCGCCCAGCGCACATCTGCCTGGTACCTGAGACCCGTCAGGAACTGACCACCGAGGGTGGTCTCGATGTGGCTGGCCAGGAGGCGCGGATCAAGGCTGCGGTGGAGCGCCTGTCGCGTACCGGCGCTGAGGTGTCGCTGTTTATCGACGCAGACGAGCGGCAGATCGAAGCCTCGCGTCGTGTCGGTGCGCCGGCCATCGAGCTGCACACCGGGCGTTATGCCGACGCAGAAACCCCGACCGAAGTGGCTGAAGAGCTCAAGCGTATCGTCGATGGCGTCGCCTTTGGCGTTGGTCAGGGTCTGATCGTCAACGCCGGTCATGGCCTCCACTACCACAATGTCGAGGCCGTGGCGGCGATCAAAGGCATCAACGAGCTGAACATTGGCCACGCGCTGGTGGCCCACGCGCTGTTCGTCGGCTTCAAGGCGGCAGTGGCGCAGATGAAGGCGCTTATCGTCGCGGCCTCGCGCTGATCGAAGGCGTCGTTGCCGGTCTCTTCGCGGATGGCTCACGAAGGGGCCGGGCGACAGCCCGTCTATTCAGCCCGGAACACCAGAGAGAATCGCGTAGGCCCGGTTGGGCTGCTGTTCACCTCAACCCGCCCACCATGCAGTTGCATGATCGATTTCACGATCGCCAGGCCCAGCCCCGTGCCGCCTTCAAGCCGTGAGCGGCCTGAGCCTGCCCGGTAAAACCGCTCGAACAGCTGGGGCAGATGCTCATCGGCAATCCCCGGCCCCAGATTCGACACCGATAGCCATACCTCGTCGCCCTGCCGTTCGATGTCCAGGCTAACGGGGTGGCCCTCGGGGCTGTGCCGAATTGCATTGCTCAACAGGTTCGACAGCGCCCGTTGCAACATCAGCCTATCCGCCAATGCGGTCCCCCAGCCTTGCAGGTGCAAGGTCAATGCCTTGTGTTCGGCACTGAAGGCAAACAGCTCCATTACCTGGCTAGCCTCATCGGCCAAGGCCAGCGGTTTGAGCGCCACCGCTGTTTGTGGTTGGCTGACCTGGGCGAGGAACAACATGTCGTTGATGATGCGGTTGAGCCGTGTCAGTTCTTCGATACTGTCTGCCAGCACTTCGCGGTAGTTCTCGGTATCACGTTCGCGCGCCAGGGTGACCTGGGCCTTGCCCATGAGGTTGCTCAGGGGCGTGCGCAGCTCGTGGGCAAGGTCGTCGGAGAACTGAGACAACTGTTGCACGCCCCGATCCAGGCGGTCGAGCATCACGTTGATGCTTTTGGCCAGTTCGGCCAGCTCCACCGGCAGGCCGCTGTCCGGCAGACGGTGCTGCAGGTCCTGGGCCGATACCTGCCCGGCGATACGCCGAAAGCGGCGCAGGGGCTTTAGCCCGCGCTGCATCAGCCACCACGCGCCAGCGCCTATCAGCACCAGCAGCAGCGGCACGGCAAGCAGGGTGGAGTGCAGGTACGCCTGGAGCAGGGCACTGTCGTCGGCACGGTTGAGCGACATCATCACCCGCACCGGGGTATCGTCGCGCAGGCGCATCTGCCGGGTCACGGTCAGGATCTGGTTGCCCGCGCTGTCACGCCATTGGTGATAGCTCAGGCGTGTATCGGTGGGCAATTCGCCTACGCGGGCATCCAGGGCCGGGCCCAGGCTGAGCAGGTGAGGGTGCCGCCCCTCGAGCGCCAGCACGCTGAGGCTGAGGTTGTCGTGCCCCATCACCAGGTCCAGCAGCGGGTGGGCGCGTGTGCCCAGGTCCTCGCTGCGCAGGTCGACCCGCAGGTTGTGCTCCACCTGGAGCATCTTGCGCGCCAGGTCCTTGTGGGCGCGGCTGTCCAGCTCGTGATCGAGGGCCAGCACGGCCAGGCAGGCCAGCAACAGCACCAGGGCGGCGCCCATCAGCGTGACGCTCAGACCAAGGCGCAAGGACAGGCTGGCCTGCTTCACAGGCGTGCTTCCAGTACATAGCCAACGCCCCGCAGGGTGTGGATCAGTTTGTCGTCGAACGGATCGTCGATCTTCGCCCGCAAGCGGCGGATGGACACCTCGACCACATTGGTGTCGCAGTCAAAGTTCATGTCCCACACCAGCGAGATGATCTGGGTGCGCGACAGCACCTCGCCGCTCTGGCGCATCAGCAAGTGCAACAGGGCGAACTCCTTGGCCGTCAGGTCGATACGCTGGCCGCCACGGTAGGCGCGGTGGCGACCGGGGTCCAGTTCGAGGTCGGCGACGCGCAAGGTGCTGGGCTGCAGTTGCTGATCGTTGCGGCGCAGCAGGCTACGAATACGGGCCAGCAGCTCGGGAAATTCGAACGGTTTGAGCAGGTAGTCATCGGCGCCCAGGTCCAGGCCCTTGACCCGGTCTGCCAGGCGCCCGTGGGCGGTGAGCATCATGATGCGTGTCGCCGCCTGGGCGCGCAGCTGCTGCAGCACGCTCCAGCCATCGAGCCCAGGCAGGTTGACATCGAGGATGATCAGCTCATAGGGCTGCTGGCGTGCCAGATGCAGGCCGTCGATGCCGGTGTGGGCGCAATCGACCACGTAGCCGTTTTCGCGCAGGCCTTGTTGCAGATAGTCGGCGGTACGCAGTTCGTCCTCGATGATCAGTAGGCGCATTGGGGGCTCGGGGTGCTGAAAGAGGGGGGATTCTTGAGCCTGTAGGGGCTTCAGGGTCAAGCAACGGGATGTTACGGGATGAGAATGGCCTGGCGGCGCAGATAACAGATTTGTAATGCCTATGTTATCTGGCTGTTCACCAGCGGGCGTGCCAGCGACAGCGGCCAGACCCGTTGGCACGGGGCACATTGCAAGACTGTAATGCCCGCCTCACCTTGGCGTTAGCTGCGCCTCAATAGGATGGCCTCATCTGATCGGTTATCACGAGGCAAGCACGATGAACCTGAACCAATACCTGCTGCTGGCGATCCTCACCCTGGGTAGCGCCGGCGCTCATGCCGAGGGTGGCGCAGAACGCTCTCGTCAGTTCTGGGAAGCCTTCCGCCAGGACCAGGAGCGCTTGTACGGTGACAAACAGCAGGCCGTTGCGGAGCGTGAGCGCATAGCGCAGGACAAGGCCCGCGAGGTGGCCAAAGACTAGTGCAACACCATCTGCGATGTATCAGCTCCTCGCCGCAGGTGTATTCAGGCGCCCCAGGGCGCCCTTTTTATTTGCGCGCCAGCAGTGTGGCGCGACGTGGGGCAGGCAGCCCTTCGACGGTCTTGCTGTGATCGTTCGGGTCAAGGAAGTCAGCCAGCGACTGATAACGCATCCACTCGGTACTGCGTTGTTCTTCGATGCTGGTGACGCTGACATCGACGCAGCGCACATCACTGAAGCCTGCCCGGCGCAACCAGCGCTCCAGCGCTGGTACCGAGGGCAGGTACCAGACATTGCGCATCTGCGCGTAACGGTCCTCCGGCACCAGGACCTGCTGTTCGTCGCCTTCGATCACCAGCGTCTCCAGTACCAGTTCGCCGCCTTTTACCAGGCAATCCTTCAGCGCCAGCAGGTGCTCGATGGGCGAGCGGCGATGGTAGAAGACGCCCATGGAGAACACGGTGTCGAAGCCTTCGAGGTTGGCTGGCAGTTCTTCCAGGGCGAAGGGCAGGTGCCAGGCCGGCAGGTCGGGCAGGTACTGCTGCACAGCCTGGAACTGGCAGAAGAACAGCCAGTTGGGGTCGACGCCGATGACCATGTCGGCGCCCGCGCCAAGCATGCGCCACTGGTAGTAGCCATTGCCGCAGCCCACATCGAGCACGCGCTTGCCCTTGAGGTCCAGGTGCGGGCTGACCCGTGACCATTTCCAGTCCGAGCGCCATTCGGTGTCCACGTGCACGCCGAACAGGTCGAATGGGCCCTTGCGCCAAGGTGACAGGCCCATCAATGCCTGGCGCATCTGCGCGCGGGTGGCGTCGTCGCAGGCGCAGTCCAGGCGTAGGCCGTCCACCAGGTCGATTTCACTGGGCTGCAGTGCCGGCAGGGCCTCGAGCGCGCCGCGCCAGCGATCGAGGTCGCCGTGGCCTTTTTCCAGTTTGGCGTGCAGTTGTGCTTGCAGGCCTTGCGACCAGGAAGCCAGGGGCGTACCCGCCAGGCGGCGGACGAGGGGGGACAGATCGATCATGGCAGGGCTATCAGCGAGGCAAAATTGAGGCATTGGAACCACGGCACGACCTTGGAGAAGCCCGCTGCGCGCAGGCGCTCGCTGTGGGCTTGCAGGGTGTCTGGCTTCATCACGTTCTCGATGGCACTGCGTTTCTGGGCGATTTCCAGTTCGCTGTAGCCATTGGCACGCTTGAAGTCCAGGTGCAGTTCGTTGAGCAGGGCCTGCTCTTCGTCATCGGCAAAGCGCAGCTTTTCCGAGAGAATCAGCGCACCGCCGGGCAGCAAGGCCTGGCGGATGCGGCTGAGCAGTGCCAGGCGTTGTTCTGGGGCGATGAACTGCAAGGTGAAGTTCATCGCTACCACCGAGGCCGGTGCGAAAGGCAGGGTCAGGATGTCGGCTTCCAGTACCTGGACCGGCAACAACTCCTGGAACATGGAGTCCTGGGCGGTGAGGTATTGGCGGCAGCGTTCGACCATGGCGGCGGAGTTGTCCACCGCGATGACCCGGCAGCCGTCACTGCGCACATGGCGGCGTAGCGACTGGGTGACGGCGCCCAGCGAGGCGCCCAGGTCATACAGGGCAGTGTTCGGCTGCGCAAAGCGCGCCGCCAGCACACCGAGGTTTTCGACGATGGTCGGGTAACCAGGCACCGAGCGCTTGATCATGTCCGGGAAGACGCGCACCACATCCTCGTTGAACACGAAGTCGGGTACTTGCTCCAGAGGCTGGGCGAAAAGGCGGTCGGGTTGTTTGCTCACGGTGGGTCCAGGCAGCTGGCAATAGGCAGGGCCGGCATTCTAGCCAAACCGCGCCAAGGTTGCATGATTGGCTGACCAGCGCTGTGCGTTCAGTCGACGCGAATGGCGCAATCGAAGGTCTGCACCGGGCGCACTTCCGGTGCCCAGGGTTGCTGATAAACCAGCACAAGGTGGCCTTCGCCGGCCGCACGGGCCTCGAATCGCCAGGTGGAAAGCCCGGCGTTGCCGACGATGCCGGCCTCCTCGGGCGCGCTGTAGACCTCGGGGCCGAGGCTGCGCAGGATGCTCGAAGCCGGGTTCTGCACCAGCCAGCGGTAACCCGTGGTGGGGTTGCTGGGCAGGGTCAGCGTCAGTGGCTGGCCGACCTGCAGGCGCTTAGGGCATTCGCTTTCGGCGTCCAGTTCGACGGGTTGCCTGGGGTGTTGGGCACAGGCGGTAAGCAGGGCAAGGCTCAGGGGAACGAGCAGACGAGGTGCAGTCATGGTAGCTCCTTAGGCTGGCGATGGCCTGAGGATAACCGAAGCGGGTTCAGTTTTGTGCTGCCTGGTTCGGCCCCGTCACGGTAAACCCACGCCCACTGGCACTGCACAACAGCGCTGGACCCGTAGGCGCGCGTTTACCCGTGAAGGGCCGCATCGCGGCCCGGATGCATCAGAACAGTACCTTGGCCACGTCGGCAAAGCGCTTGGCGAAATGCACGGTCAGCCCATCACGCAGGTAGTCCGGCAACTCTTCGAAGTCCCCGCGGTTGGGTTCCGGCAGAATCAGCTCGAAGATCTTCTGCCGCCGCGCTGCAATCACCTTCTCGCGCACGCCACCAATGGGCAGTACCTGGCCGGTGAGGGTCAGCTCGCCGGTCATCGCCACCCCTTTCTTCGGCGCCTGGTCACGGGCCAGGGACAACAGCGCACTGGCCATGGTGATGCCAGCACTCGGGCCGTCCTTGGGCGTAGCGCCTTCGGGCACGTGCAGGTGGATGAATGCTTCGTTGAAGAAGGCCGGGTCGGCACCGAACTGCTTGAGGTTGGAGCTGACGTAGCTGTAGGCGATCTCGGCCGACTCCTTCATCACGTCGCCCAGCTTGCCGGTGAGCTTGAAGCCGCGGTTGAGGGTGTGGATGCGGGTGGCTTCGATCGGCAAGGTCGCGCCGCCCATGCTGGTCCAGGCCAGGCCGGTGATCACTCCCTTGCCCGCCAGCACCTGCTCGCTGCGGAATACGGGGATGCCCAGCGCGGCCTCCAGGTCCTTGGTGCCGATCTTGAGTTTGGCGTCGGGGTCTTGCAGCAACTTGACCACCGCCTTGCGCACCAGCTTGCCCAGCTGTTTCTCAAGCTGGCGCACACCGGCCTCACGGGCATAGCCTTCGATCACGGCGCGCAGGGCGCTGTCGCTGATGCTCAGGCTGGTCTTGGCCACGCCTGCCTTGTCCAGTTGCTTGGGCCAAAGGTGGCGCTTGGCGATGGCCAGCTTTTCTTCGGTGATGTAGCCGGAGAGACGGATGACTTCCATGCGGTCGAGCAATGGCCCAGGGATCGAATCCAGGGTGTTGGCGGTGCACACGAACAGCACTTTGGACAGGTCCAGGCGCAGGTCCAGGTAGTGGTCGAGGAAATCGACGTTCTGCTCCGGGTCCAGCGTCTCCAGCAGTGCCGAGGCCGGGTCGCCCTGATAGCTCTGGCCCATCTTGTCGATTTCGTCGAGCATGATCACCGGGTTCATCACCTCGACGTCCTTCAGCGCCTGTACCAGCTTGCCGGGTTGAGCGCCGATGTAGGTGCGGCGATGGCCTTTGATCTCGGCCTCGTCACGCATGCCACCCACGCTGAAACGGTAGAACGGGCGGCCGAGGGATTCGGCGATGGATTTGCCGATACTGGTCTTGCCCACGCCGGGTGGGCCTACCAGCAGCACGATCGAGCCGCTGATCTCGCCCTTCCAGGCACCAACGGCGAGGAACTCGAGGATGCGCTCCTTGATGTCATCGAGGCCGGCATGGTGCTGGTCGAGCACCTTGCGGGCATGCTTGAGGTCGAGTTTGTCCTTGCCATAAACCCCCCAGGGCAGGGCGGTGGCCCAGTCCAGGTAATTGCGGGTGACGGCGTATTCAGGCGAGCCGGTTTCGAGGATGGCCAGCTTGCCCATCTCTTCGTCGATGCGTTTCTTGGCCTGCTCCGGCAGGGTCTTGCCTTCCAGGCGCTGTTCGAACTGTTCAAGGTCGGCGCTACGGTCATCCTTGGTCAGGCCCAGCTCCTGCTGAATGACCTTGAGCTGCTCCTTGAGGAAGAACTCGCGCTGGTGTTCGCCAATCTGCCGGTTGACCTCGGCCGAGATCTCATTTTGCAGGTGCGCGACCTCGACCTCCTTGCGCAGCATCGGCAACACCTTCTCCATGCGTTTGAGCATGGGCACGCAGTCGAGCACTTCCTGCAACTGGACCCCAGTGGCGGAGGTGAGCGCTGCGGCGAAGTCGGTGAGTGGCGAGGGGTCGTTGGGGCTGAAGCGGTTGAGGTAGTTCTTCAACTCTTCGCTGTACAGCGGGTTGAGCGGCAGGAGTTCCTTGATCGCATTGATCAGGGCCATGCCGTAGGCCTTGACCTCGTCGGTGGGTTCGGCCGGCTGGCGAGGGTACTCGACCTCGACCAGGTAGGGGGGGCGATGGTGCTTGAGCCAAGTGCGGATGCGCACCCGGGTCAGGCCCTGGGCGACGAACTGCAGCTTGCCGTTTTCACGGCTGGCGTGGTGCACCTTGACCAGGGTTCCATACTCCGGCAACGCCGAGGTGTCGAAGTGGCGGTGATCCTCTGGCGGGGTGTCCATGAAAAACAGCGCCAACGAGTGATGCGGGGTTTTTGCCACCAGATCGAGGGTTTCGGCCCAGGGTTCTTCGTTGACGATCACCGGCAGCACCTGCGCCGGGAAGAACGGGCGGTTGTGGATCGGGATCACGTAGACCTTGTCCGGCAGTTGTTGGCCGGGCAGGGCGAGGGCATGACCATGACCGGCTTCGGTCTTGGCATCGAGGTGTTCGACTTCGCTGCGTTCGTCGGGTTGTTCCGGGAAATCTTGCTGGTCGCTCATGGGGCACCTGCGTGAATGGCTATGGTGCTTAGATGGGGCGCGGGGGGATGGGTTTCAAGCTTCATGTTTCAAGCTGCAAGCTTCACGAAAAAAGCGGGGCCGTGCAGGCCCCGCTTTCTCGTGTAGCTGTCGCTTAGTCAGGCAATTTGTAAGCGATGATGTAATCGCCCATCTTGGTGCCCAGCGAGCCGTGGCCACCGGCGACGATCAGCACATACTGCTTGCCGTCCTTGCCGGTGTAGGTCATCGGTGTGGCCTGGCCACCTGCCGGCAGGCGGGCCTTCCACAGTTCCTTGCCGTTGTTCACGTCATAGGCGCGCAGGTATTGGTCAAGCGTGCCGCTGAGGAAGCCGACGCCACCGGCGGTGACGATCGAGCCGCCCATGCTTGGCACACCCACCGGCAGCCCGATCGGTACCGGCGTGCTGTCACGGGTAGTGCCGTTCTTGCGCTTCCATACCACCTTGTTGGTGAACAGGTCGATGGCGGCCACATAGCCCCAGGCTGGTGCCTGACACGGTACGCCCAGCGGCGACATGAACGGGTGCATGATCACGGCATACGGTGCGCCGGTGTTCGGCTGCACACCGCTGGTTTCGCTCTCGCGCTTGCTGCCGGCGGCCACCTGCTCACGCGGTACCATCTTCGACACGAACGCCATGTAGTTGGGGGAGGTGAACAGCAGTTGGCGCACCGGGTCGACCGAGACGCTGCCCCAGTTGAACACGCCGACGTTGCCTGGGTACACCAGGGTGCCCTGTTCCGACGGCGGGGTGTACTGGCCTTCGTAGCGCAGTTCGCGGAACTGGATACGGCACAGCATCTGGTCAAACGGGGTGGCGCCCCACATGGCTTGTTCGGTCAGTTCCGGGCCCAGCAGGTTGAGGTCGGAGCGGGCCTGGGTCGGCGCCGTGTGGTCGCCCTTGACCGCGCCTTGCGGCACGGGGATCTCGCGGATCGGCACGATGGGCGTGCCATCGCGGCGGTCGAGCACATACAGGCTGCCCTGCTTGGTCGGTACGATGATCGCCGGCTTGACCCCGTCCTGGGTCTTCAGGTGTACCAGGGTCGGCTGGCTGCCGACGTCCATGTCCCACAGGTCGTGGTGGGTGAACTGGTAGTTCCAGCGGGCCTTGCCGGTGGCCAGGTCCAGGGCGACGACGCCAGCGCTGTACTTCTCCGCGCCTGGGGTGCGATCGGCGCCCCACTGATCCGGGGTCTGGTTGCCCAGGGGCAGGTAAACCATGCCCAGGTCTTCATCGACGCTGGCCAGGGACCACATGTTGGCCGAGTTGCGGCTGTACATCTTGCCTGGCGCCAATGGCTTGGTGTCGTCCGGGTTGTTGCTGTCCCAGTTCCAGACCAGGCGGCCATCGTGCACGTCATAGGCGCGGATCACGCCGGACGGTTCGTTGGTCGACTCGTTGTCGGTAACGTGGCCGCCGATGATCACCAGGCTGCGGGTGACCGCCACTGGCGACGTGGAGTAGTAGCCACCGGCAGTGAACGGGCCGATACCGGTCGTCAGGTCGATCGCACCCTGGTTGGCGAAACCTTCGCAAACTTTGCCGTTGTCGGCGTTGATGGCGATCAGGCGGGCGTCAGCGGTGGGCAGGTAGAGGCGGCGTGGGCAGGCCTGGGCCACGGCCTGGCCGGCGTCCGAGACTTTCGGCGCGGGGCTGCCGTCACGGCTGACATAGGCGTTCTCGTCATAGTACGAAACGCCGCGGCAGGTCATGTGGGCAAAGCCCTTGAACGTGCCCACCGGGGTTTTGATCTGGGGGTCGAAGCGCCAGATCTCGGCACCGGTATCTGGGTCCAGGGCCAGCACCTTGCTGTGGGCAGTGCAGGCGTAGAGCATGCCGTTGGCTTTGAGCGGCGTGTTCTCGTTGGTCAGCTCGACTGGATCGTTGTCGGTGGGCAGGTCACCGGTACGGATGCGCCAGGCTTCTTCCAGGCGGTAGGCGTTCTGCGCAGTGATCTGGCGCAGCGGCGAATAGCGATCGCCGTGCTCGGTGCGGCCATAGGCCTGCCAGTCGCCATCAGGCATGGCAGGGGCGGCACTGCCCATTTCGCTGTTGTCGCGGCCCAGCTCGCCAAACACCTCGCCGGGGTGGGTGAATTGGCTACCCAGCGCACAGGCGCCGGAAGCCAGCACGGCAACGCTGAGCAGGGCAGTGTTGGCCTTGGCGGCCGGCCCGATCAGCGGGCGGCGCGCCCACGGCAAGAGCAGCACCACGCCGATGGCGAACCAGAGGGCCAGGCGCGGCACCAGTTGCCACCAGTCCAGGCCCACTTCCAGCAGCGCCCATACCGTGCTGCCAAGCAGCACCAGGCCGTAGAGCCCCAGGACGATGCGGCGCTGGGCCAGCAGCAGGATGCCCGACAGGGCAAAGCCGACACCGGCGATCAGGTAATAAAGCGAGCCGCCTACCTGGCTCAGCTTGATGCCGCCCGCTAGCAGGGCCAGGCCCATCAGCAACAGCAGCACGCCTATCAGGCGCGGTAGCCAGCGGCTTCCATTCTTGGCACCGTCAGTGCTCATCGTATGTTCTCCGTTAGGTGAGAGGTTTGTCAGAAAGTGCTCTGGATCTTCAGGCCGCCGATCAGGGCGGCGTCGACCTGCGACACACCGCCCGGATGGCGGATGTACTGCAGGTTCGGGCGTACCGTGAGCCAGTTGGCCAGGTGGATGCCGTAATAGAGTTCAGCGCTGTATTCGGTGTCCTGCACCGGCAGGAAACCTGGATTGTCGTAGTCATAGAAGCCGGCGGCCTGGTTGGCCAGGCGGGCGTTCTTGCGGTAGGCGGGGTTGGCGTGCACGCGGGCGAGGGCGAAACCGATGTCGTCCTTGGCGCGGGCGTCGAAGGGGCCCTTGTATACCAACCCTGCTTGAACATAGTTGTCGATGGCATTGGTCTTCTTGTCGTGGACCGTGGCGTTGGCGAACAGGCTCAGGCCGCGCGAGTGGTCAGAGGCCAGCGAAGTCACCTGCTGCTGGGCGCCGATCCAAAGGCCGTGCTTGCTCGAACTGCTGCGATAGGCGGCGCCGCTGATGGCGGCCGGCTGACCGTTGCTGTCCTTTAGAACATCCTGTGCCTTGGCATTACTGTAGTAGTACCCGGCGCGATATTCCCCTTTAAGGCCATTGACCGTCGGGCTCCACACCAGTTCGACCGGCATCACGGCGCCCTGGGTGCCGCTGCCGCTGAGCTTGAAGCCATTGCCCGACTCGAGGTTGGAGGGGTTCTGCTCGAACACACCGACCTGTGCGTAGAGCTGGTCATTGAGGTTGTAACGCACGCGCAGGGCCCACTGGCTGACCGGCCAGTTGTACCAGATGCCCCCGACCCAGTTGCCCACCTGCGAGCCGCAGAAGGCCAGGTTCTGGAAATCACAGGGGAAGCTGTTGAAGTCTTCGCCCTCGCCGAAACGGCCGAATTTCACGTCCAGGGCGCCATCGAAGTACTTCTGTTTGACCCACAGTTGGGTGAGCCGCCAGGTTTGTCCACGGCCCCAGACTTCCTGGGCCGAGGTGAAACCGCCGACACGCGGATCGTTGATGCGGTCATTGCTGATGTTGTTGCCGTGCCGTTCGGTGATGGTCAGCTGCAACTCGGCATCGTGCCACCCGAGGATCTTTTCCAGGTCCAGGTGGCTGCCGAAGGTGAACTGGTCGCTGTAGCGTGCGCTGCGATCGTGGTCGTAACCGCCGTGCAGGTTGCTGCCCATTTCGCCGGTGTAGCCCAGGGTGAAGTCGTAGCCTGCTTCCAGCAGCGTGCTGCGGGTGCCACCCCAGTCCCCGAGCATCCAGGGGGAGTCGCTGGCGAACGGTTCGCTGGCGCTGGCAGTGGCGGACCAGCCCGCAGCGAGTGCGATGAGGGCGAGTCTGGAGTAACGGGTATCGGGCAGTTGAAACATGAGATAGCGCTATCTTTTGATTATTGAAAAAACGGCAAGCGCACCGAGGAGGGGCTCTTCGATGAAAATGGCAACAAGGTATGCGGGATGAAGCGATTCAGCTTGCGGCGGGGAGGATATAGGGGAAGTTGTAAGAAAAAAAGACAAATTGTCGCAGTTGATTATTACAGGGGCGGTAACAGTCGCGTGGGTGCAGGGCCAACCCGCCCCCCAGGTTCACTGCTGCAGCCGTAACGCCAGCGTGCCTGTGGGAACGGGTCGGCCCGCGAAGGGGCACTGCGATCAGAAGGACGTACGCAAGCCGACCTCCACACTACGCCCTGGCGCCGGTGCGATATCACGCAGAATCGAACTGGCATAGCGCACCGTCTGGTCCGTCAGGTTCTCCCCGCGCACGAACGCAAGCCACTGGCTTTCGCCGATATCGAAGCGATAGCCGACGCTCGCCCCGAGCGTGGTGTAGCCATCGGTGCTGGACTCGTTGTCCGGTTTGCGATGCTGCGAAGCGGCATGTTGCACATCGACCCGTGCCTGCCAGCGGTCCAGTTCCCAGACCAGGCCGCTGTTCAGGCGCAGTGGCGCGATGCGTGGCAATGGCTCGCCGCTGTCCAGATTCTTGGCGCGGGTGTAGTCGCCGGACAGCTCCAGGGCGAAGCTGCCGTATTGGTTCTCCAGCAGTTTCCACCGGTCCTGGGCCTCAATACCGTAGAAGCGTGCCCGCACGCCCTGGTACTGGTACTCGGGGAAACCACCGTCATCATGATCATGATCGTGGTCGTGATCATCGCCATCGTGGTCGTGGTCATGCCCTTCGCGCAGGTTGCCCGTGCCGATCAAACCGATGTAGTTGCGAAAGTGGCTGTAGAACACGCCCACACTGCCCTTGTGGGTGCCGTTATCGAAGCGCAGGGCCAGGTCGCTGGAGATGGCCTTTTCCTTGTTCAGGCTTGGGTCGCCGACTTCAAACGCCCCGGTGGCAACGTGGGCACCGTTGGCATACAGCTCGTAGAAGGTTGGCGCGCGTTCGGTGTAGCCAAGGTTGGCAGCCAGCGACCAGATCGGATCGAGCTGGTACACCGCCCCCGAGGACAGGCTGAAGGCGTTGAAACTGCTGGCGCTGTCGGCGCCGATGAAGTTCTCGTTGCCCTTGGCATCGGGGTCGACGCGGGTATGTTCCAGGCGTGCGCCCAGGCTCAGGTTGAGGCGCTGAGTGGCTTGCCACTGCTCGAGCATGAACAGCGCCAGGCTGTCGGTATCGGTGTGCGGGACGAAGGCCTCTTCACCCAATGCCGAGAACTCGTTGCGGCTGACCTGGGCGCCAACCACACCTTCCAGCGGGCCGAGCGGTTGATGGCGGGCCTCGATGCGCGCTTCGTAGCCTTTGTTCTTGAAGGTGGTATGCACCTCGCCTTCTTCGATTTCGCTGTGCTGGTAGTCGGTGTAGCCCGCATCGACCTTGACCGAGCTGAACGGGCCGTCCAGGTCACGCAGTTCGGAGGCGAAGGCGTAGTGGTCCTGTTTCATGTCCAGGCGTACACCGGGCTCGGCGACCGAACCGTAGTTGCTGTCGTAGCGGCTGTAGGAAAGGCCTGCATAGCCGTGATCCCAGTGGTAGGAACCGCCTACTGCGCCACCGTCCTGGCGCCCGTCGCTGTTCTCCAGGCGGTGCTTGCTACCAGGCTCGTCGGCGTCGCGCACATTTGCGCTGCGGGCGTAGCCGGGGATACGCAGGTCGTTGAACTGGCGGCTGTTGGCGTCCAGGTGCAGGGCGAACGTACCGTCGCCGGCTTCCAGCTTACCTGCGCTGCTGCGGGTGGTGTCGGCGCCGCCGTAGCGCAACTCCCCGGCACCGTGGATGCCCTCGATAGGGGAGTCGGGGATACGGTTGTCGAACGTGTTGACCACGCCACCGATCGCATTGCCGCCGTACAGCAACGCGGCGGGGCCACGGACGATTTCGACGCGTTCGACGGTGACCGGGTCCAGGGGCACCGCGTGGTCGTAAGACAGCGACGAGGCATCCAAGGCGCCGACGCCGTTTCGCAAGATTCGAATGCGATCGCCGTCCAGGCCGCGGATCACGGGGCGGCTGGCACCGGGGCCGAACCAGGTGGAGGCCACTCCGGGCTGTTTGTTGAGGGTTTCGCCCAGGCTGCCGTGCTGTTGTTGCAGCAGCTTGTCACCTTCGAGCACGGTGCTCGGGGCGGCCAGTTGGCTGTTGCCCAGTGGGTTGGCAGTGATGACCTGGGGTTCGAGTTCCACGGCCTGGCTGGGCGATGACGCCAGCCAAAGGGCGATGGCAAGAGGGGAGAGGCGTAGCGGGCTGTGCATGGGGCTGTGACGTTCCTTGGCAGATGCTTTTGTGTTGTTACAATATAACATCACTATTTCAGCACAGAGGTTTCGCCGTTTGCCAGCAGTTTTTGTAATCGGGTCAGCTGTGCCCCTTGGCCACTACACTCGTGTAAGGTGCGCATCTTTTTCAACGCGGAGCACTGGCATGAGCACGGCCCAACACAACGCGCTGCACGGCAAGACCCTCGAACAGATCCTTACCGAGCTGGTGGCGCACTACCAATGGCAGGGCCTGGCCGAGCGCGTTGATGTGCGCTGCTTCAAAAGCAACCCGAGCATCAAGTCGAGCCTGACCTTCCTGCGCAAGACCCCCTGGGCGCGTGAGAAGGTCGAGCAGCTGTACGTGAAACTGCAGCGACAGGCCTGAAATGGCGCGTCATCCCTGGCTGACGTTGCTTGCTGTGCTGGGCTGGCTGGGCCTGACGGTGCAGGTTTACCTGGTGCTGGTGGCGCGTTGGCAGGAACAGGCCAGCCTGATTGGCGGCCTGATCAATGTGTTCGGGTACTTCACAGTACTGACCAATACCTTGGTAGCGACGGTGCTGAGCTATGCGGCTTTCGGGCGTGAGTCAGGCGCCAGGCGGTTTTTCCTGTCACCCTCGGTGAGCTCTGCAGTAGCCGCCAGTATCGTCCTGGTGGCGCTGGCCTACAGCGTGCTGCTGCGGCATCTGTGGCACCCCGAAGGGTGGCAATGGCTGGCGGACGAACTGCTGCACGATGTGATGCCTGTGCTGTACGTCCTGTACTGGTGGTTCGAAGTGCCCAAAGGCTGCTTGCGGCTTTGGCACTTGGCCCTGTGGGCGCTGTATCCAGCGGTGTATTTCGGCTATGCGCTGTGGCGGGGGAGTGAAATTGGCGTGTATCCCTACCCGTTCATCGATGTGGCGAACCTGGGGTATGGGCAGGTCATGCTCAATGCACTGGGCGTGCTGGGAGGGTTCTGGCTCATAGCGCTGGTGTTGTTGTGGCTGGATCGCTGGCGCGGGCGGACATTGCACGGCGTGGCTTAGCCGTATCCGCCCTTTTTGCGGGCCAGCGCTTGTACAAGGGCGGGGCTGTAGGCTGTTTACGCGTCGTCTGCGGTCCCATCCGCTCGCCAGTAGGCTGCGGCCTTGAGCGCCTCTTCGGAAACGCCTTTTTCCAGCAACAGCGCCTTGGCCTGGCGGGTCAGTGATTTTTCCAGGGCCACCCAGCTGTACAGCTTGCCGCCGGGCAGGGGCAACCCCTTGAGCAACGTCAACAGATCTTCCTCTCGCTTGACCCAGATGACGTCCACCTGCGCCTTGCTCTGCAAGGGCTGGCGCTCCTGCTCATCCTCGATCTGGACCACCGCCAGCACCTGACGGCCGGCCGGCAGTTCCTCAAGGCGCCGCCCGATGGCAGGGAGGGCGGTTTCGTCACCGATCAGCAGATAACTGTCGAAGATATCCGGCACCACCAGCGAGGCACGCGGCCCGGCAATGTTCAGCGTTTGCCCCGGTGCCGCCTGGGCGGCCCAGGTCGACGCAGGACCGTCGCCATGCAGAACGAAATCGATGTCCAGTTCGTTGGTCACCAGGTCGATTCGCCGTGGCGTGTACTCGCGCATGGTGGGGCGGGCACCGCCATCGCGGCCCAGGTTGCGGGCGTCGATGGCCTGCTGTTGCTCGGCAGTTTCGGCGAACAGCAACTTGATGTGGTCATCGCTGCCCAGGCTGGTGAAACCCTCCAGCTCCGGCCCACCGAGAGTGATGCGGCGCATGCGCGGGGTAAGGTCGGCCACCCGCAGGACCTGCAGGCGACGTTGGCGGATCTCGTGGTTGACGCGGTGAATGGTGTCACTCATGGGGGATCTCCCTGACAGGGTCGGCCGGCCCGGAGGCGATGGCCTTGGCAGTGTCGTTGAGCAGCGTGCGGACCCGCTCGATTTCCTCTGGGGTCCAGCGGCCGCTGTGCATATGCAGGGCATGGCGCAGGTTGCCGACGGCTTCATGGATTTCTGGCGGGCGGTCGTGGCCACGCAGGGCGCGCTTGCTGACTTCGATGCGCATGCGTACGCCATCCAGGGCCACGGCCTGTTCGGCCAGGGCGCTGCGGCCTGTGGCGGTGATGGCGTACAGGCGTTTGCTGCCCACGGCCTGGCCACTGATCAGCTCAGCTTCCTCCAGGAAATTAAGGGTGGGGTAAATGACCCCAGGGCTCGGCGTGTAGCTTCCCTCGAACAGGTTTTCGATCTGGCGGATCAGGTCGTAGCCGTGGCCAGGCTGCTCGGCCAGCAGGGCCAGCATCAGCAGTTTCAGATCGCCCGGGGCGAATACCCGCGGGCCGCGCTCACCCCGGCCGGGGCGGCGTTCGAAAAGATCATGGGCGGAATGTTCGCGCATGTAGATTGGCTCCATCTGTTTCGATATATCGCAAGATATTACTCAAGATATATCTAAAGACAAAACCAAAAATGCGGATGATTATCATCTATATGTTCGATGAGTCACCTGAACGCATCGCCACCTGCGGTGGTTTGCATTCGTTCGGGTTGCCCGGTTCAAGGTACGGCATGAGGATCGGAGCCATGCCCTTGAGCACCTGCACCGGTAGGGCCGAGGTGAACTTGAAGGCCTCCGCCGAGCGCCCTGGGACGAAGGCGGTCAACGTGCCGAAGTGGTTGTCCCCGAGGAAGAACACGAACGTCGCGGTGCGGTTCAGCGAGCGTGAGCCGATCAGCCGGCCACCGGCACCGAAGCTCTCGATGCGGTTGTCACCCGTGCCGGTCTTGCCGCCCATCACCAATGGGGTGCCATCATGCAGCTTGAAGCTGCCGGAGATACGCCGCGCGGTCCCGGCATCCACCACTTGCGACATCGCACCCTTGAGTGCCCTGGCCACTTCCACCGGGAGAATCCGCTGGCCCCGGTCGGGGTCGCTGTTCAGTTTGGTTTCGTAGGGGGTATCGGAGGCAAAGTGCAGGGTGTCGATGCGCAGCGTCGGCAGGCGCACACCGTCGTTCTGGATGATACCGACCAGTTCGGAAAGCGCCGCCGGGCGGTCGCCGGAGCTGCCAATGGCAGTCGCCAGCGACGGTACCAGGTGATCGAACGGGTAACCGACACGTTTCCAGCGCTGATGAATGTCCAGGAAGGCTTCGATCTCGACCATGGTTCGGATGCGGCTGTCACGGGCGCCCTGGTGGCGGCTTTTGAACAGCCAGCCATAGACTTCCTGACGCTCGAACCGGCTGGCGTTGATCATTTCGGTCAGCGTGGCACTCGGGTGCTTGAGCAGGTAGCCAAGCAACCAGAGGTCCAGTGGGTGGACCTTGGCGATGTACCCCTGGTCAGGCAGGTCGTACTTGCCCGGGCCGTAGGCCTCGTACATCTCCACCAGGCGGCCGTCGGTGAGTTTGCCCAGGGCGACTTTGTCGCCCTTGCTGTGCGCACGGACAAAGGCGTTGAACGTTTCCTGGCCAGCCTCGGGGAACAGGTACCGGTGCACTGCCGCCAGGCGCTGCGGGGTGACACGCATGCTGTCGAGGAACGTATCCAGGCGCTGCTGCGAGGTCTTGCGCTGGTATTTCTTCCAGAAGCGCATCAGGTAGTTCGAACCTTCCTTGTCGGCAAAGCGAGCGAGGTACTCCTGGCGGCGCGGGTCTGTGTCGTCCTTGAGCAGCGGTACCCGGTTGAACGGTTGCTGGTAGGTCACATAGCGCACCAGGTCGCGCATCAGGCGGATGAACGGCAGGTTGATCGATTCGCGCAGGGCTTCCTTGAGGGTCGGGTTGCGGCTGTTGTCTTCCTTGCGGAAGTTGTTGAACACGTGCATGCCGCCACCCGTGAAGAAGGCTTCACCGGTGTTGGCCGAGTATTTGCGTTCCAGCGCCGCATCGAGCATGGCGTCCAGGCTCTGGTTCTTGCTGTTCTGTGCCAGCCACTCCAGTGACCACTGGGTGATGCGGTCAAGTTCGGCGACGTCGACCTTCTTCAGCTCGGCAGCGGGTTTGCCGGCGTACTTGTCATGCAGCTCGGCGATGATCTCCAGGTAGGTGGTGAGCACCCGCAGCTTGGCGGTCGAGCCCAGCTCGAGCTTGCTGCCCTCGTTGATGTCAAAGGGCTGGTCGGTACTGTCGGTCTGCACCCGCACTCGCGAGCCGTCGGCGGTGCGCTCGAACAGGGTGAAGCTGTAGCGCACCTGATCGGTGGTCTTGGCGGTCAGCAGGCGCTCGCCGATCAAGCCGATCTGGGCGGCAAAACCGGGGTCGGAGAGGTTCTTCAAGTACTGGCTGACCTGCATCTGAAGGTCTGCCTGCAATGTGCTGGTGGCCGAGAGGTCGAGGCGGTCCAGGTCATACAGCGGGCGGTTGAGCATGGCCGCCAGGCGATTGCGCGCCAGGCTGATGCCCTTGTTGGTGATGATTGGCACGATGGTGGGTTGTGCCACCCAGTCGCGGTAGACCGCTTTGCTGGCCAGTGCAGCCTCGGCCAGTGAGCGGTCGATGATACCGTTGGCGGCCAGTACGCGAATGTGCGAATCGGTGAGCTCGGCCAGCTCGACCCGGCCCTTGGACAAATAATGCGAGGGGCGGCGCTGGGCGATCATCAGCGACAGGACCTGGCGCAAGGCCAGGCCACGTGCGGCCAGGCTATCGGGGTCGGTCGCGGTGGCGTTGAGGGCCTGGTTGACCTGGCTGAAGTCGGCGCCGTACCACACGCGCAGGCCTTCGGCCATGCCGTGTACCTCGCCATGGCCTGGTACCGCTGACAGCGGCACGCTGTTGAGGTAGTCACGCACGATGCGCTGGCGGGCTTCGGTGGTATCCGGGCCGCCCTGGTAGGCGCGCACGCTGGCCGAAATCATCTGGCGGATCTTCTCGGCGCCGGACACCGTCAGGCCATCGGGGGAGTGGCGGTATTTTTCCAGCTGAGTGGCCAGGGTACTTCCGCCCGCTGACTGGCCAGGCAGGGCCAGGTACTTGGCAATCTGGCTATAGGCCGCCTTGGCGAAGCGTGGCCAATCCACCGCCGGGTTGTTCTTCGGGTCCTTGGGATCAAGCAGGTCGCGGTTTTCGATGAATAGCAGGCTGTTGACCATCACCGGTGGAATGGCCGCAAAGTCTGGATACAGATGTTGCGGGTAGTTGTACTGGTACAACGTCTCGCCGCGGCAATCGGTGATCGACAAGCCGGCCTGGATTTTCTCGATATAGGGGACAAACAACCCATGGTCGACATAACTCATCAAGGCTGGCGAAAACCTCACCTGCTCGCTGATCAGGTAGTCGCGCTTGAGCAGGCGTGGCAGAAACTCGCCCAGTGCGCTGTAGCCCAGGCGTTTGTCGAAGGGGCCTTCGCCGGGGTAAACGATGGCGTCGCTGGGGCCTGGCTGCAAGGAATAGGTGAGGGTGGTGGCCAGCTTGCTGAATTCGCGCGACTGCACGTCGGAGGTGCGAAATTCTTCATAGGCGGCATAGCCGATGACAGCGATCGCCACCAGTACGATCAGCAAGATCAGCCGCCACCAAAGCCGAAGCTGGCGTGGGGACTTTGGCTGCGGCGTCTCGGCCAGAGGCGTTTCGGGTGCTTCCATTCTGGTTGGTTCCGATTGCCACAATGCGCCCATAGTCTTCTATCCGGCCAGGTAATTTCGTCTTGCTTGTCTGAAGCTTAGACGTTGACGGGGAGAGGTGAAAAATTTGTAGGAAGTGTGAAAAACCGCAGTCGGATATGCGGCTTTGGTGTGGGTTTCATCCGGTGTCGATGTTGTTAGGGTGGCTTGCCGGCGATAGGGTTCGCGGCAGGTCCAGAAAACTTGCTGAATTTTCCTGTTTATATAGCGAAAACCCCTGCGGTCGGCTTCCTATACTGCTCGGCCCTTCGCCCCTGCCGGCCGCTCTATTCCGGCATACGGGCCGGCCCACAAGGCCGGCCTGGCAAGCCAACGCCACGCCTATCGGCATGGCCGGAGCTGCACGAAGGTAAAATCCAATAACAAAATGAGGTTGTATTGCTATGCCAGTTGGCAACCACTCTGCCCATGGCGAGGCCACCCAAGGCGGCCCGCTCAAGCGTGAACTGGGCGAACGGCACATCCGTCTGATGGCGCTGGGCGCCTGCATCGGTGTCGGCCTGTTCCTCGGTTCGGCCAAAGCCATTGAAATGGCCGGCCCCGCGATCATGCTTTCCTACATCATCGGCGGCCTGGCGATCCTGGTGATCATGCGTGCCCTCGGCGAAATGGCCGTGCACAACCCTGTGGCGGGCTCGTTCAGCCGCTATGCCCAAGACTACCTTGGCCCCCTGGCGGGCTTTCTGACGGGCTGGAACTACTGGTTCCTGTGGCTGGTGACCTGCGTCGCTGAAATCACCGCCGTGGCCATCTATATGGGCATCTGGTTCCCCGATGTACCGCGTTGGATCTGGGCCCTGGCGGCGCTGGGCAGCATGGGCGCGGTCAACCTGATCGCGGTGAAGGCGTTTGGCGAGTTCGAATTCTGGTTCGCCCTGATCAAGATCGTCACCATCATCGCCATGGTGCTGGGCGGCATCGGCATCATTGCGTTCGGCTTCGGCAACGACGGTGTTGCAGTCGGCATCTCCAACCTGTGGAGCAACGGCGGCTTCATGCCCAACGGCGTTACCGGTGTGCTGATGTCGTTGCAGATGGTGATGTTCGCCTACCTGGGCGTTGAAATGATCGGTCTTACCGCCGGTGAAGCACGCAATCCGCAGAAAACCATCCCTCAGGCCATCGGTTCGGTGTTCTGGCGCATCTTGCTGTTCTATGTGGGCGCACTGTTCGTGATCCTGTCGATCTACCCGTGGAACGAAATCGGCAGCCAGGGCAGCCCGTTCGTCATGACCTTCGAGCGCCTAGGCATCAAGACGGCTGCTGGCATCATCAATTTCGTGGTCATCACGGCGGCACTGTCATCCTGCAACGGCGGCATCTTCAGCACCGGGCGCATGCTCTATAGCCTGGCGCAGAATGGCCAGGCGCCGGCCGTGTTCGCCCGTACCTCGAAAAGCGGCGTGCCGCGCAACGCGCTGCTGCTGTCCATCGGTGCCCTGCTGCTGGGCGTGCTGGCCAACTACCTGGTACCGGAAAAGGTGTTCGTCTGGGTGACCTCGATCGCCACCTTCGGCGCAATCTGGACCTGGGTGATGATCCTGCTGGCCCAGCTCAAGTTCCGCGCCGGGCTGTCCACGGCCGAGTGCAAGGCCCTGAAATACCGCATGTGGTTGTGGCCGCTGAGCTCCTACCTGGCATTGGCGTTTCTGGTACTGGTGGTAGGGTTGATGGCGTACTTCGAGGATACTCGGGTTGCCCTGTACATCGGCCCGGCGTTCCTGGTGTTGCTGACGGCGTTGTACTACACCTTGCGCCTGGCACCGAAACAAGAGCAGGCGCTGGCCAGCAGCGCCTCGTGATATGAACTGCCCGGGGCCGCTCAGCGGCCCCAGGCATCGTCAGGCCGCGACCTCACTGTTAGGCTCGAAGCTGTCAGCCCGGGCCAACTGCCACATCCGTGAATAGAACTGCCCATCCACCTCACCGGTGAGCAACTCCCCCGGTTTGAGGAACACATGCATCTGCGAAAACAGCTTGATCTCGGTGGCTGAGACGCGCCTCACCAAGTGCTTGGCCTCCAACTGCGCCGGATGTTCCAGGCCTGCCGCCGCAAGCATTTCGGCCAAGGCCCGCAAGGTGTTGTGGTGGAAGTTCAGCACCCGCTGGGCCTTGTCCGGTACCACCAGTGCACGCTGGCGCAAGGGGTCTTGAGTCGCTACGCCGGTCGGGCATTTGTTGGTATGGCAGCTCTGCGACTGGATGCAGCCGATGGCGAACATGAAACCGCGTGCCGAGTTGGCCCAGTCGGCACCAATGGCCAGCACGCTGGCGATGTCGAAGGCGCTGACGATCTTGCCGCTGGCGCCTAGCTTGATCTTGTCGCGTAGATTCAGGCCGACCAAGGTGTTGTGCACGAACAACAGGCCTTCACGCAGCGGCACACCGATGTGGTCTGTGAACTCCACCGGCGCAGCCCCGGTGCCACCTTCCTTGCCGTCGACAACGATGAAATCGGGCAAGATGCCGGTCTCCAGCATGGCCTTGGCAATGCCCATGAACTCCCACGGGTGGCCCAGGCAGAACTTGAAACCCACCGGCTTGCCGCCGGACAACTCACGCAGCTGGGCGATGAACTGCATCATCTCGATGGGCGTGGAGAACGCCGTGTGGCGTGACGGCGAGATGCAGTCCTCGCCCATGAGCACGCCACGGGTTTCGGCAATCTCCTGGGTCACCTTGTGCTTGGGCAGGATGCCGCCGTGGCCCGGCTTGGCACCCTGGCTCATCTTGATCTCGATCATCCGCACTTGTGGGCTGCGCGCCTGGGCGGCGAAGCGCTCGGGGTCGAAGCGGCCATCGGCGGTGCGGCAACCGAAGTAGCCACTGCCCAGTTCCCAGACCAGGTCGCCGCCGTGCTCGCGGTGGTAGGGGCTGATGCTGCCTTCGCCGGTGTCATGGTGGAAATTGCCCAACTTGGCACCCTGGTTGAGCGCGCGGATGGCATTGGCGCTGAGCGAGCCGAAGCTCATGGCAGAGATATTGAAAATCGACGCCGAGTAGGGTTGGCTGCACTGCGGCCCACCGATGATGATCCGGAAGCTTGCCGGGTCGGCCAGCGGTGCCGGGCGCATGGAGTGGCCAATGAATTCGAACCCGGACTCATACACATCGATCAGGGTGCCGAAGGGTTTGTCAGAGGCTTCGTTCTTGGCCCGTGCATACACCAGCGAACGCTGAGCGCGCGAGAAAGGCAGGGCGTCGCTGTCGGCCTCCAGCAGGTATTGGCGGATTTCCGGGCGAATGCCTTCGACCAGGTAGCGGATGTTGCCAAGGATCGGGTAGTTGCGGCGCACTGCATGGCGCTGCTGCAGCAGGTCGAACAGGCCAATCAGGCTGAGCACCGCTGTTGCCAGGGTGAATGGCCACAGCCATTCGTGGTGGAGGAACGGCAGGCTCGCCAGGGTGAACAGGACACAGGCGGCGAAGAAGGCGTAGCGACTGAGAAGTGACAGGCTCATACGGGGTCCTTACGATGGCGCGGTCAGGCTCAGGGGCCTGGGGCAAACCCCGACCATAGCCCGGTTGCGCGCCCCTGAAAATGAAATTCGGGGTATCGAAAATCATTCTCAAAGGTGACGTTCGCCTGACCGGAGCGGGTCATCTGTGCGCAGAACAGCGCACTTCAGACCGTACCGCGCAACAATTTTTGCCGCCATGACGCCTGTTCGTCGGCCGCTGCCTCGGCCAGAAAGTGGTAACGCCCGGCAACCTTTACCGCTACCGGCACGCCGTCCTGGTACAACAGGCGGTTACCGCCCACGGCCGGCACTTTCGCCCCAGGCAGCAACGAGCCGATCAGGTTAAGCGGATCGCTTGCACTGACCACCACCAGCGCACCCTCCCGTTCCCGGCGCCGCACCTGCCGTAGCAGCCCCACCGCCTCCGGCAAGGCGAACTGTTCCCCAGCCAGCCCAGCGATGAAACGCCCTCCGCGAATTTCGCCACGCGCCTCCAGCCGGTGATAGCAACGCAGCAGGTCACGCCAGGGCGGCAGCACATCGCTCTCGCGCTCCAGCAGTCGCCAGCAGATCACCCCATAACGGCGCAACAGGCTGCGGGCGATGTGCTCCAGGCGCTGGTTGTCGTCCACGGTGGCATTGCCCCGGCGCAACAAGGCCCAGCGCCCGGCGTGGACCATGCTGCTGGACATCGGCGGGTGGCCGCGCCGGCTGTTGCGTGACGAGCGTTTTGCCGCCGGGGTGATCAGGCTGCGCAACCCGGTATAACTGTCGGCGCCCACCAACCCGGCGCCCACCAGTGCCTGCAAGGCCGTTTCCAGCTCGCTGGGCAACAGGTGGGCTTCGTGCGTCAGCTCGTCGAAAAACAGCGCACCTTGCTCCTGCAGCACATGATGAACGCGCTGCGCGCGCGGGCCGAGCCCCTCCAGCGCCGGTACGGGAGCAAGGCTGCGCCAGGTGCCCAGATGTTCTCGGGGGAGCAGCACCAGCGGTGTGCTCGCCAAGGTGGTGCTGGACACCGTCGACGCCAGCCGGCTCCAGGCAAACTGCCCGCTGCGGCAGGCGTCATCGAGCCACTGCGCGCTGTAGTCCTTGACCCGTGCCGGCAGCAGCTCTGCCTCCCAGGCGCCGGCTGCAGCGGGGAACCCCTGCAACTGGCCCAGTACCTCAACCACTGCCTGCGGGCCGCGCAGCCCCTCGTTCGCGGCCACGTGCTGCCAGTCGAACAGAAAGCGCATGAAGTCTTGCAGGCTGACCGGCTCGATTTCCCGGCGCAGGCGTTTGACGGTGTAGCGATGGATACGCGCGAGCAGATGGCGTTCGCACCATTGCTGCTGGTTCTCGCCTGGGCTGAAATGGCCGCGCAGGACATAACCTTCGCCTTCCAGGCGCGCCAGGGCCTGTTCGATGAGAGAGGTGGGCTTGCCGAGCGGTTCGGCGATTTGCGCCAAGGTCAGCGGGCCATGGCCGCTCAGGCGCGAACGCAGTAACTCGCCCACGGCGATGTCCGGGTCGATGGCCTGATCGAAACCGGGAAGCACCTCGAGGGCAGGCGCCAGGCGCGAGCCTGGATACAGCGCTAGCAGCAGGCTCAGGCGCTCGCGTGCCAGCCACAGCTGTTCAGCAGGCAGGCGCAAGGCCCGTCCTGCCTTAGCCAACTGCCTGAGCAGCACGCCCCAGGTGGGGTTGGCCTGCACCTCACGCTGGCTGATGGCGCCGAGGCTCATCAAGGCTTCGTGCATCTCGTCGACGTTGCCCGGTTGCGGCCATGCCTCTGCCTCCACAGCGGCGATGGCATCGGCGTCCAGTGCTCCAAGGTCGTCGGCGCTGTGGACTTCGTTCCAGCGCCGATTGAGCACCGCCTGTGTGCGGCGTTCCTCCAGCGGGGCGTCATCGAGGAAGGCGTAGGGCCTGGCATTGAGGATGGCCGATGCCAGCGGTGAAGGGGCCGGCAAGTCGCGGCTGAGCAGGCGTACCTGGCCGTTTTCCATGCGCCTGAGCAGCGCCAGCCAGCCTTCGCTGTCCATGGCTTCGTGCAGGCAATCATCGAGGGTCTGCTCGATCAGCGGGTGATCGGGAATCTGCCGTTCGCCCACGATGTTTTCCAGGCAGGCGATCTGGTCGGGGAACACGGCGGCAATCAGGTCCTCGCTCTTCATACGCTGGATCTGCGGTGCCACCTTGCGCCCGCCTACATAGCGCGGCAAGGCCATGGCCACGGCAGCGTTCCAGCGCCAGCGCACACCGAACAAGGGGGCGTCGAGCAGCGCCTGGACCAGTACCTGCTCGGCGGTACGGCTGGACAGGTAGCGCCATACCTCGTCCAGTTCAAAGCTGTGGCTGGTCGACAGTGACAGCACGATGGCGTCTTCGCTGGCCGCCGCCTGCAGCTCGAAATTGAACGTGCGGCAGAACCGTTTACGCAGGGCCAGGCCCCAGGCACGGTTGATGCGGCTGCCGTAGGGTGAATGAATGATCAACTGGGTGCCCCCGGACTCGTCGAAGAAGCGCTCCAGCACCAGGGTCTGTTGGGAGGGCAGGGCGCCGAGCACTTCTCGGGTTCTGCCCAGGTAATCGAGCAGTTGACTGGCGCAGGCCTCGTTCAGGGCGAAGGTGGTTTGCAGCCAAAGCAGCACCGCTGCGAAATCGCCGCCACACCTACCCAGTTGCTCATCGATACGTGCCTGCAGGCGGGCGACGGCGGCAGACAGCTCATCGCTGCGCCCCGGCGCTTCGCCAAGCCAGAACGGTATGGTAGGTGGCAGGCCCTGGGCGTCTTCAACCCGCACCCGGCCTGGCTCTACCCGCACGATGCGATAGGACGCATTACCCAGCTGGAAGATGTCGCCAGCGATGCTCTCCACCGCAAAGTCTTCGTTTACGCTGCCAATGTTCAGCGCCTGTGGCTCAAGCAGCACGGCGTAGTCAGCAGTCTCAGGGATGGTTCCGCCACTGGTCAGCGCGGTCAGCTGGCTACCCCGTCGACCGCGCAACGTGCCGCTGACCGCGTCACGGTGCAGGTAGGCGCTGCGTACTCCCTGGCGGCCGTTATAGCCTTCGGCGAGCATGCGCAGCAGCGCCTGGTAATGGTTGATGTCGAGTTCGGCATAGGGCGTGGCCTGCCGCAGGCAGGTGAACAGCGCCTGTTCCTGCCACGCCTGGTTGCTGGCCTCGGCGACGATCTGCTGGGCAAGCACGTCCAGGGGGGCCTTGGCGATGTGCAACTCATCGAGTTCACCCTGACGTATGCAATCGAGCAGGGCGACGCACTCGATCAGGTCATCCCGCGAGGTCGCGAACAGGCGTCCCTTGGGAACGCCATCGACCTGGTGCCCGGAGCGGCCGACCCGCTGCAAAAAGGCGGCGATCGATCCTGGGGAGGCTATCTGGCACACCAGATCGACATCGCCGATGTCGATGCCCAGTTCCAGCGAAGCAGTGGCCACCAGTACCTGCAACTGGCCATTTTTCAGGCGTTGCTCAGCGTCCAGGCGCAGTTCTTTGGCCAGGCTACCGTGATGGGCGGCCACGGCTTGCTTGCCCAGGCGATCGCTGAGGTGCCGGGTCAGGCGCTCGGCCAGGCGGCGGGTATTGACGAACACCAAGATTGTACGGTGCTCACGGGCAAGGGTGGCCAATCGGTCGTACACCAGGCCCCATACATCCGTGGCCATCACCGCGCCAAGTGGCACGGGCGGCACTTCGATGGCGAGGTCGCGTTGACGTGCATGGCCGATATCGACGATCGCGCAGGGGCGCTGGTGGCCCACCAGGAATTGCGCCACGCGCTCAACCGGGCGCTGGGTGGCGGACAAGCCGATGCGCCGCAGTGGGCGCCCGCTCAAGGCCTGCAGGCGCTCCAGGGTCAGGGCTAGATGGGCGCCGCGCTTGTTGCCGGCCAAGGCGTGGATTTCGTCGACGATCACGGTGTGCACGTGGGCCAGACCCTGACGACCTGAGGCCGAGCCCATCAGCACATAGAGCGATTCGGGTGTGGTCACCAGGATGTGCGGCGCCCGTTTGCGCATGGCTGCGCGCTCTTTCTGCGGCGTATCGCCCGTGCGCACGGCTGTGGTGATGTGGGGCGCCCTCAGCCCCTGTGCTTCGAGTGCCTGGCTGATGCCTTCGAGCGGGGCCTGCAGGTTCAAACGGATATCGTTGGACAACGCCTTGAGTGGCGAAACATAGATCACTTGGGTTTGTGCGGGCAGTTCACCGCCCTGATCGAGGCCCTGGCGCAAGAGTTCATCCAGCACGGCAAGGAAGGCGCTGAGGGTTTTGCCTGAGCCAGTCGGGGCAGCCAGCAGCATTGACTGACCGGCGTGAATCAGCGGCCATGCGCGCGCCTGGGCGTCGGTGACCGTGGCAAATCGGCGACGGAACCAGGTGCCGACGGCAGGGTGAAACAGTTCAAGCACCGGGTGCTGTGAGGCGGGCAGGTTCATGTGTTGGTTATGGCGGGTTGGCGGCAGGTTGGCAAGGGGCCGTTCGTCTGCGAGGCAGGTTGTCCTGTCCTTGTCAGGTCATGGACCACATGGGATCCTCTCAACCTTTCCAGCGAGTCCCTTCCATGCCCAAGATCATTCGCATCGCCGCCGCCCTGCTGATCGACCCTCAGGGGCGCACCCTGCTGGTGCGCAAGCGTGGCACCCAAGCGTTCATGCAGCCTGGGGGCAAGATCGATGCAGGGGAAACGCCCGTGCAGGCCTTGGTGCGCGAGCTGCATGAGGAGCTCGGCCTGCACATCGACCCGGCGCAGGCCATTGCGCTGGGCCAGTTCAGCGCCCCGGCCGCCAACGAGCCAGGCTTCGCGGTGCAGGCTGAACTGTTTCGGGTCGATTGCGCCGAGGCCGTGGCCCCGGCGGCGGAAATCGAGGAAGTGATCTGGCTGGCCGCCGACCAGGCGGTTGAGCTGGCGCTGGCGCCGCTGACCCGCGACCTGATCCTGCCGCTGTTCCGCCAGGCGGTCAGCGTACCGCGCTGACCCCGTCGAGGGTGGCGAAGGAGGTGTCCTTGGCCGTCAGCAGGAAGTCACGCATGTACGGCGCATCCAGCATGTCGGTGCGTACTGCGGCATAGAGCGTGGCGAACAGGCCTTTCTCGCCCAGGCGCTTGCCTTTCACATACCCGCGCGAGCTGTACTCATGCAGCGCCCAGTGCGGCATGCCGCATACGCCACGGCCGCTGGCCACCAGTTGCATCATCATCACTGTTAGCTCCGAGGTACGCACGGCCGCTGGCTCGATGTCGGCCGGCTCCAGGAAGCGGGTGAAGATATCCAGGCGATCACGCTCCACCGGGTAAGTGATGAGGGTCTGCTCGATCAGGTCCTGCGGCACGATGTAGGGTTTGCTGGCCAGCGGGTGCTGGTTGGCCACGGCGAGCATGGCTTCATAGGTGAACAGCGGCACGTAAGTGATGCCGGCGAGGTCCAGCGGGTCAGACGTCACCACCAGGTCCAGGTCGCCACGGGCAAGGGCTGGCAAAGGGGCGAAGGCGAAACCAGAGGCCAGGTCCAGTTCCACTTCCGGCCAGGCATCGCGGAACTGGTCGATGGTCGGCATCAGCCATTGGAAGCAGCTGTGGCATTCGATGGCCATGTGCAGGCGCCCGGCAGTACCGCCGGCCAGCCGCGCGATATCGCGCTCGGCGCCGCGCAGCAGCGGCAAGGTGGCGTCGGCCAGTTGCAAAAGGCGCAAGCCGGCGCTGGTGAAACGGAGCGGCTTGGTCTTGCGCACGAACAATGGCAGGCCCAGACGTTCCTCCAGCTCCTTGAACTGGTGCGACAGTGCCGACTGGGTCAGGTGCAGGCGTTCAGCGGCCTCCACGAGGCTGTCGGCCTCGCGCAGGGCATGAAGGGTTTTCAGGTGGCGGATCTCCAGCACTACAGGCTCCGGGAGAAAAAGTGGAAGGGGCAGGGATGGAGTTGAGTTTCTCTCATGTTACCTCGGCTGTCGACTAGGCCTTTGGTGCACCGCTCGGCGGGGGTCATCAAACTGTCACCGAACTGTGGCAGCGCGCCTGAATAAAAGTCATCAGACTCACGCTCTACTGGGGATCTGCATTCTGGTGTTTCTTTCATGCCGGCTTTATTGCTGTTTTTCTTCTTCCTTGTCAGCGTGCCAGCGAGCTTCGCCGATCAACGTTGCGACGTGCAGGGTGCGGTACAACGGGCCGATCTGGGGGATGTGAGCCTGGTCTACCAAAGCATTGGTGCGCCCCGAGATCCGGCATTGCTGCTGGTCATGGGCCTGGGCGGGCAACTGATTCATTGGCCGGACGATGTGGTCGAGGCCTTGTGTCGCCAGGGTTTTCGAGTCATCCGCTACGACAACCGCGATGTCGGCCTGTCACGCTGGAACCAGTTGCCCCCCTCGGCCAACCTGACCGTTGAACTGTTGCGCTACAAACTTGGGCTGCCGGTTGCTGCGCCATACACGCTGACTGACATGGCGGGCGATGGCCTTCGCCTGATGGATACCCTGAAGATTCGCCAGTTCCATGTATTGGGTGTGAGCATGGGCGGCATGATTGCGCAGCACCTGGCGGCCATGGCGCCGGAGCGGGTGCGGAGCCTGACGTTGGTGATGTCCAGTTCGGGCGCCGCTGGGCTGCCGGCGCCAAGCCCGGCGCTGGTGCAACTGCTGGCACGGCGCAGTGCGCCCAACCGTGCAGTGGCCCTCGAGCAGCAGGCCGACTTGCTGGCCGCCCTGGGCAGCCCACAGGTGCGGGACGACCGCGCAGTTCTGCTGCAGCAGGCCGCGGTAGCGTATGACCGCGCGTTCAACCCGGAAGGGGTCAAGCGCCAGATCATGGCGATTCTCGCCGAGCCGAGCCGGGTGGCGTTGCTCAACCAGTTGCGAGTACCCACCCTGGTGGTGCATGGCACGGCCGACCCATTGTTGCCGGTGATGCACGGGGTGCACCTGGCGGCGCACATTCAGGGCAGCCAGTTGCGGCTGATTCCAGGCTTGGCGCACCGTTTCCAGGAGCCGTTCAAGGCGCCGCTGCTAGGGGCTGTGTTGCCTTACCTGCAAGCACACCGGCAGGACGTGACGCACATCGCCGGTCTTTGACCCTTGCGCTGGCTGCTTCGCAGGTCACCCGCCCCTCGAAGGGGTAGGGTTGCCAGCGAAGTCGCGACAGTGGCTATCAGCCCAGGCCGTACTTCTTCACTTTGTCGAACAGGGTGGTCTTGGCCATGCCCAGCTCCTGGCTGGCCTGGCTGAGGTTGCCGCCTGTACGTTGCAGGGCATCGCTGAGCAGATTGCGTTCGAAGGCTTCCACCGCCTCGGCGAAGCCCAGCCCTTGGCTGGCCCCGCCGCTGGGGCCTTTCTTGAAGGGCGGCAGGCCCAGGGCAAAGCGCTCGGCAACGTTGCGCAGTTCGCGCACGTTGCCCGGCCAGTCATGGGCCATCAGGCGCGACAGGGTCTGGCTGTCCAGCGCCGGGGCCTCGCGGTCGAAGCGCAGTGCCGACTGCTGGAGGAAGTGTTCGAACAACTGCAGGATATCTTCGCGGCGCTCGCGCAGCGGCGGCAGTTCCAAGGTCACCACGTTCAGCCGGTAGTACAGGTCGCTACGGAACTGCCCGCTCTGGCCCAAGGCATCGAGATCGGACTTGGTGGCAGCGATCACCCGGCAGTCCACCGGGATGCTCTGGTTCGAGCCCAGGCGCTCCAGGGTGCGCTCCTGCAGCACACGCAGCAGTTTGATCTGCAGGTTGACCGGCATGCTTTCCACCTCGTCGAGGAACAGCGTGCCGCCATTGGCATGTTCGATCTTGCCGATGCGGCGCTTGCCCGCCCCGGTGAAGGCGTTGGCCTCGTGGCCGAAGATCTCGCTTTCAAAGAGATTTTCCGGCAGGCCGCCACAGTTCAGCGCCACGAAAGGCTGGCCCTGACGACGGCTGAAGTCGTGCAGGCAGCGAGCAACCAGTTCTTTGCCGGTACCCGTCTCGCCTTCGATCAACACGTTGGCCGACGTATCGGCCACGTTGGCGATCAGTTCGCGCAGGTGTTCCATAGCCGGCGAGCGGCCGATGATGCGGCCCTCCAGGCTGCTCTGTTCGGCCAGTTGGCGGCGCAGGGCGACCACTTCGCGTGACAGCCCGCGCTGTTCGAGGGCGCGGCGCACCACGTCGACCAGGCGCTCCGGCGAGAAGGGTTTCTCCATGAAGTCATAGGCGCCGTTGCGCATGGCACCGACCGCCATGTCGATATCGCCATGGCCGGTGATCAGTACCACGGGCAGGCTGCGGTCGCGCGCCTTGAGGCGGTTGAGCAGTTCCAGGCCGTCAATACCCGGCAGGCGTATGTCGCTGACAACGATACCGGCAAAGTCATCACCGATGCGTTCCAGCGCCTGCTCGGCGCTGCCGACACCCTCGCAGGCGATGTCTTCCAGGGCCAGCGCTTGCTGGCAGCCGAGCAGCACATGCGGGTCGTCTTCTACGATCAGGACGGTAAGAGGCGCTTGTTTCATGAGAGCTCAGCCGATTCGTTAGGGGCGCAAACCAGAGGCAGGACGAGGACGAAGGCCGTGCCGCCAGTGGCGGGGTGCTCGACGTTCAGGCTGCCCTTGGCGGCGGCGGCAAGGCTCGCCGACAGGGTCAGGCCCAGGCCCAGGCCGTGTTCGCCGGGTTTGGTGGTGAAGAAGGGTTCGAACAGGTGCTTGCGGGCTTCGGCGTCAATGCCGTGGCCATTATCGCGCACCCGCAGACGGTATTTGTCACCCTGCAATTCGCCTTCCAGCCATAGCTCAGGCAGCGGCTGGCTGGCCATGGCATCCAGGGCATTGCCGATCAGGTTGACCAAGATTTGCTCCAGGCGAGTCTGGTCGATGGCCAGTTGCTGGTCGTCGAACAGGTGGTGCAACTGCAGGTGGCAAGCACTGATGCGGTTGGCCAGTACTTGCAGGGTAGCTTCCACAGCCTTGGCCAGCGAAGCCTGCCCACCGTCGTCGCCGCGCCTGGCGAACGAACGCAGGCTGGCGGTGATTCGCCCCATGCGGTCGATCAGGTCGTTCATGGTGCGCAGGTTGGTACTGGCGGTCTCCAGTGCACCACGCTCCAGAAAACGCACTGTGTTGCCAGAGAGCGTACGCAGCGCAGCGAGCGGTTGGTTGAGCTCGTGGGCAATACTGGTGGACATTTGCCCGATGGCCGCCAGTTTACCGGCCTGCACCAGTTCGTCCTGGGCGTGGCGCAGGGTCTGCTCGGCATGGCGACGTTCACGTATCTGGCCCTTGAGCCGTTCGTTGCTGGCGCGCAGGTCGGCGGTGCGCTCGGCGATGCGCCGCTCCAGCTGGCTGTTGGCTTCTTCCAGGGCCTCACGTGCGGCCAGCCGCGTGGCAATCACCTTGCGCCGCTCGTTCCAGGCAATGCCCAGGATGGCCAGCAGGGCGAACGCCACACCCACAAGGATGCCCTGTACCATCGATTCGCGGCGTAGGTCCTGCAACGGCGTGAGTAGGGTGAAATGCCACGGTGTATCGACCAGGCGCCGCGTCTGCGCCAGGTAGGTCACCTCATAGGGCCGGCCATGGGCGGTTTCGCTGTTGGCCGGGAAGGTCAGTTTTTCCACGCCATCGGCTAAGGTCTCGCGTGCCAGTGGTTGCAGCTCATTGAGCGGCCACCAGTAGTATTGCAGGCTGCGCGCCAGGCGCTCCTTGATTTGCGGCGTCAGCGGGCGCACTGATTTGAGCCGGCGTGCCGGGTCGCTGGAGAGGATGATGATGCCGTTCTCGTCACTGACGAAGGCTTCCAGGCGGGCGCGCTGCCAGCGCTCCTCCAGGGTGTCCAGGCGAACCTTGATCACCGCTACGCCAATGATCTTGCCGTGTTCTTCCAGGCCGTGGGCCAGGTAATAGCCTGCCTCGCCCGTGGTGCTGCCGATGCCGTAGAACCGGCCCGGTTCGCCACGCACCGCGGCCTGGAAATAGGCGCGGAACGACAGGTCCTCGCCGAGGAACGAGTCGGCATCGCGCCAGTTGCTGGTGGCCTGGACCCGGCCATTGGTGTCGAGGACGAAGATCGCCCGGCTACGGCTGCGGCGGTTGAGGCCTTCGAGGTATTCGTTGACGGTTTGGCGGTAACCGTTGTCTGGGTCTGTGAGCAGGTGCGAGACGCTGTCTTCCAGCTCGAGCAGGCTCGGCAAATAGGTGTATTTGCTGATTTCGCTTTCCACCGTGCGCGCGTGCAGCTCCAACTGGCGCTCGCCATTTTCGCTGAGCGTGCGGATGCCATTGCTTTCGCTGACCAGGAAGCCGGCCAGACCTAAACCGACCATCAGCAGGACGATCAGCGGCGGCAGCAGTAATTGGCGAATCAGACGGGATTTCACGGCAGGCTTGGCAGGGAGAAGTAGCGAGGGGTCGCATTTCATCACAGTGGCCTTGTCACGACCAGCATCCGCTGCCCGGCGAGGGCCTGGGCAGCGGGTACTGTGTGCGACTTAGTGTTGCAGGATCTTGCTGAGGAAGTGCTGGGTGCGTTGGTCGCGCACGCTCTGATCACCGAAGAACTCTTCCTTGGTGCAATCTTCGATGATGCTGCCCTTGTCCATGAAGATGACGCGGTTGGCCACTTTGCGGGCAAAGCCCATCTCGTGGGTCACGCACATCATGGTCATGCCTTCATGGGCCAACTGCACCATCACATCCAGTACCTCGCTGACCATTTCCGGGTCCAGCGCCGAGGTGGGCTCGTCGAACAGCATGACGATTGGGTCCATCGCCAGGGCGCGGGCAATGGCCACACGCTGCTGCTGGCCGCCGGAAAGCTGGCCAGGGTGCTTCTTCGCCTGAGCACTGAGGCCTACCCGGTCGAGCAGGGCCAGGCCCTTCTTGGTGGCTTCTGCCTCGCTGCGGCCCAGTACCTTGCGCTGGGCGATCGTGAGGTTATCGGTGATGGTCAGGTGCGGGAACAGTTCGAAGTGCTGGAACACCATGCCCACCCGCGAGCGAAGCTTGGGCAGGTTGGTCTTCGGGTCGGCGATGGAGGTGCCGTCGACCACAATGTCGCCCTTCTGGAAGGGTTCCAGCGCGTTGACGCACTTGATCAAGGTGGACTTGCCCGAACCCGAAGGGCCGCACACTACCACCACTTCGCCTTTCTTGACCTCGGTGCTGCAGTCGGTCAGTACCTGGAAGTCGCCGTACCACTTGTTGACGTTCTTGATGGAAATCATACGGTGATCCTTTTTTGCAGGCGCTTGACCAGCCACGAAGCGGAGAAGCTGATAAGGAAGTAGACGACCCCGGCGAAGATCAGGAACTCATGGGAGCGCCCGATGATGTCGCCGTTGGAGCGTGCCGAGTTGAGGAAGTCGACCAGGCCCACGGTGTACACCAGCGAGGTGTCCTGGAACAGGATGATGCTCTGCTGCAGCAACAGCGGGGTCATCTTGCGAAACGCCTGGGGCAGGATGATCAGACGCATGGTCTGGCCGTAGTTCATGCCCAGCGCCTGCGCGGCACCCATCTGGCCCTTGGAAATCGACTGCACGCCGGCGCGCACGATTTCACAGAAGTACGCGGCCTCGAACATCATGAAGGCCACCACGCAGGAGGTGAAGGCCCCGACCGGGGTGTCTTCACCCGTGATCCAGCGCAGCACGAAAGGCACTGCCAGGTAGAACCAGGTGATCACCAGCAGCAGCGGGATCGAGCGGAAATAGTTGACGTACGCGCCTGCCAGGCGCGACATCAGCTTGCTCGACGACAAGCGCATCAGGGCCAGGACGGTGCCCAGCACGATACCGCCAACAACGCCCATGACCATCAGCTTGAGGGTCATGACCATGCCTTCCCACAGGGCAGGCAGGGCCGGGATGATTTCGCTGAAATCCATGTCCATTTACTTGCCCCCCACGGAAATCAGGCCCGGTACGGCAACTTTCTTCTCGACCAGGCGCATGAGCAGCATCAGGCCCATGTTCAGGGTGAAGTAGATCAGCGTGGCCAGGGTGAACGCCTCGAACAGGTTGGCGGAAAACTCGGCCGTCTGCTTGGTCTGTGCCAGCAGCTCCATCAGCCCGATCAGGGAGGCTACCGACGAGTTCTTGAACACGTTCAGGAACTCGGACGTGAGCGGTGGAATGATGATCCGATAAGCCTGCGGCAACAGCACGTTGTTGTAGATCTGCGGGAGGCTGAAACCCATGGCGCGGGCGGCGGCTTCCTGGCCACGGGGCAGCGCCTGGATGCCGGTACGCACCTGTTCGCAGACCCGGGCGGCGGTGAACAGGCCCAGGCAGACGACGACGCTGATCAGGGCCGAGGTGGTCGGGTTGAGGTCTTGCTTGAACCATTCCTGCAGGCCTTCGGGCAGCAGGTCCGGCACCAGGAAGTACCAGATGAACAGCTGCACCAGCAGCGGCACGTTGCGGAACAGCTCCACGTAGGCGGTGGCGATGCCTGATACCAGGCGGTTCGGCACGGTACGCATGACACCGAGGACCGACCCCAGCAGCAGCGCGATGATCCAGGCAGTGATGGAGATGGCGATGGTCCAGCCCAGGCCGGTGATGTACCAGTCCAGATAGGTTTCGCTGCCCACACCGGTGGACTTGAAGAACACGCCCCAGTCCCAGTTGTAATTCATCGGGATTTCCCCTCAGACGGTTGTTTCACGGGCACCTTCGAGCATCCGGGGGCGCAGAGCGCCCTCGGATGAAAGGTTAGACACTAATGAGTGGCCTGCAGAAATGATTCGTGCGCTCGCGCACCAGGCCACTAGCTGAGGATCAGGACTTCTTCTCGTCCGCCGCCTTGTCGGTCGGCTCGGCGATCAGTTTTTTAAGCTCGTCGCTCATCGGGAACTGCAGGTTCAGGCCCTTTGGCGGGATTGGCTGCTGGAACCACTTGTCGTAGCTCTTGTTGACTTCGCCCGACTTGAAGTAGCCCACGATGGCGTCGTCGACCGCTTTCTTGAACTGGGCGTCATCCTTGCGCACCATGCAGCCGTAAATTTCGTACGACTGCGGGGTACCGGTGATGACCCAGTCGGACGGCTTGCGCGCCTTGGCCATTTCACCGGCGAGCAGGGCGTCGTCCATCATGAAGGCCACGGCGCGGCCGCTTTCGAGCATGTTGAAGGCTTCACCGTGGTCCTTGGCGGAAATCACGTTCATCTTCATCTGCTTGTCGGCATTCATTGCCTTGAGGATGCGCTCGGAAGTGGTGCCTGCAGTGGTCACCACGTTCTTGCCGGCCAGGTCCGGGAAGTCCTTATAGGATGGCTGGCCATCCTTGACCTTGGTCAGCAGGCGGGTACCCACTTCGAAGATGCCCACCGAGAAGCCGACTTGCTGCTGGCGCTCGACGTTGTTGGTGGTGGAGCCGCACTCAAGGTCGACCGTGCCGTTCTGCACCAGCGGGATGCGGGTCTGGGAAGTGACGAGGTTGTACTTGACCTTGATGTCGGTGCCCAGTTGCTTTTTCAGGGCTTCGACGACGGCCAACTGAATGTCATGGGAGTAGCCCACCGGTTCCGGCTTGCCAGCCAGGTAGGAAAATGGAATGGAGGAGTCACGGTGCCCCAGGGTGATGGTGCCCGAGTCCTTGATCTTCTTCAGGGTGCCGGTCAGCTCCTCGGCCATGGCCGGCGAAGCGATGACTGCAGCCGCGATGGCGGCGCCCAGCAATTGACGAACGATACGCATCAAATTTTCCTCGACGTGTTTGTTTTTTTTATGGAGCCGTTGGCGGACTCTTTCGTTCAACGAAGACAGCGTGAAGCGCTGTGCATTCGGCTTCCAAGTGTAGAGCATGACTCGTGCCAAGCTCTGCCAGTGATCATAACCCCCCGAAATGCCTGGGCATGAACCCTATGTGAAGGTTTTTCCGCATTCATGGGTGGTCGGAAGGCCGAATGAGTGAGTGTATCGCGTTCGGCAATCCGAACGCGTGATGTGCGCCTATCCGTGCCCCTCAGCATTAAGTAACGCCACTGCGATAAACGGACCTGTTGAGCTTGCAGTCCCCTCAACAGGAGCCTTTGTCGTGTCTGCCATTCCGATACCTTCCGATTCCGTCGATGCCTTCATTGCCCGCCAGCTTGCACCCTGGCTGAGGACCGCCGATGTCGACCTGCTTCTGACGTTCCACAGGGCGCTGCACACCGAGCAGGCAGCAGCGGAAACTGTCAAAAACAAGCTCGCCAGCCTCCCTAGCCTGGAGGCCTTTGCCTCGGCGGTTCTGGAGCAGGCACTGCGAACCCGTGGCCTGGCGGATGTCGATGTGCGAAGCATGCAGGTCTGCATCGAGCAGGATGTGCCCATGCCCAGCGCAGCGCCGCGGCTGTATACGCCCTGGAGGACACTGCGCAGCGTGCAACCGTTGTTGACGGCCGCGATGCACAATTTCCATGAAGATGAGACCTCGCCGTCACTTCGCAGGCGGGCGCATCTGCAGGACGCCAAGGGGAGCAGGCTGCCAATGACGTTCGATGCGTTTGCCCGCTGTTGCAGGGCGTTGGATATCGGTGGGCAGTATCAGCAGCTGCTGCGTGCGCAGCTGTTTCCAAAAAGCAGACCGCCTGCGCCCAAAGACTATGCCCACGCAGCCGTCGAGCGCATGTTCGAAGAAAACCTGCGCGCGAAAATGGACGTTGCGGTGCGGATGGCCAGGATCAAATCCGAGCTGGACGACGTCGACTACCTGCGCTTGCTGCCTGTGTTCAATGCCAAGGCTGTCGTGCCGGCGGTCAGTGGTGTTGCCACACCGCGCCAGCTGTACCTGTTGGGCAAACGCATCCACGGGGTCGTTGCCTGGGAAATGCGCGAACACGGCGCAGGGCCACTGGTGCGAATCATCAGCTGGATACCGCAGGACCCGTATCGGTCTGTGACCGGCCATGGCGCCTGGGCCGATTTCTACCAATGGCTGGCCAAACGGCTGCGCGCGCCCCATTACCGTGACTTTTTCAGGCGTTTCATCAGTGAACGTGATCGGCCGGCCTTCACCGCTACCCTGGAGCGGCTTATCGAAGCGAGCAGTCCCCAGGCGCCCGCCGAGTTGGATGGGCGCAACTTTGCGATCGATGAGCCGTTGTTCGCCTACCTGCGCCGCTTGCAGGTGGACAAGATGCTCGACGACGCACGTGTCCTGGCGGTACCCACTGCCGACGAGACCGCTATCGAGCGCCATCAGCGGTTGGAGGCCTTCAAAAGCGCAGGGCTTGATCTGCTCAACCTGTCAGCGCTGTTCATCCCGGTTCTACGGGGAGTGATGCTCGCCGTGGCAGCGGTGGATGTGGTCAGCGAGGTGTATAAAGGTTATGCCGATTGGCGCATCGGTGACCGTCAGGGGGCCTTGGATCATCTTTTTGGCGTGGCGCAGAACCTGGCAGTCGGGGCAGTGGTGGGGGTCGCGCAGGTTGGGGTAGGGCGGGTACTCGAGCGTGTTCCGTTTGTTGATGCGCTCACGCCCTTGCATGAGGGCGAGGGCCGATCCAGGCTGGCGCACTGGCCGGTCTCGGCGCATCACCTTGATGGCAGCGGTGCGCTTGTGCGCAGGTTTGGGGGCGATTTGGCGCAAGTGTCCGACCAGACCGCGGAGGCTGTGCTGCGCATCACCGGCCTCGAGCCGGACCAGGTTCGCCACCTGCATCTGCAAGCGGCGCCGGCCCCCGCTCGTTTGCGCGATGCCCATGCGCGCTACGCGTTGCATGACCTTCAGCCGCTTTTGCGGGGGGCTGCATTCGAGCGAGCGCTGGCCACGCATCAGGGGCAAGCATCGGGTGCAGGGGCCCTGCTGATCAGGGCATTCCCAGGCTTGTCCGTGCCCGGCGCCGAAGAAATCCTTGCGCAGGCCAATGGTGAACAGATCAAGGCGCTGCTGGTCAGCGGCAGGGTGCCGTTGGCAATGGCCGAGCGTGCCCGCTGGTGCGTAAGGGAGAGCCGCCTGGACCGCGCATTGTTGGGGCTTGAGCACGTCGGCGCTGTCAATGCTGACAGTGAGCGCCTGGCGCTGGCGCTGATCGATGAACTGGCGCCTTGGCCGGCGTCGGTGCGCATCGAATTGCGCCAGGAGGAAGTGGGTGGCCGCTTGTTGGCAGCCAGTGGAGGGCCCGACGCAACGCACATCCAAGCCGTTATCCAGACTGCGCAGGGCTATCAGCTGGCTGACGGTAACCCGCCAGTGCTTGGCCAGGGCTTGTTGACGTGCTTGATCCGTACCTTTGATGAAGGTCAGAAAGCCAGGCTTGGCGGGGGGCAGTTGAGTGCCCGTGAACTGGGCGAGCGGCTTGCTCAACGGGCCAGCGCTGATCGGGAAAATACAGCGAAGTTAATGGGCCTTTTGCCTATTGCGGAACGCTATCGCCCGCCGCAGCGAATAGTCGACGGCCGCATCGGTTATGCGCTAAGTGGCGGCGGTGAGAGCAGCCGCCAGGCTATCCGCCGAGGTATACATGAGATTTTCCCTACCTTGACCGACGCCCAGCTGGACGCTTACCTGCGCGACCTGATGAACCGTCGGATCGGATTGTGGGACCACTTGAGTACCCTGCAGCAGCAGTTGGAAAGCTTGCGTGAGGCGCTCGACGCCTGGCAGCGTGAGCGCGTGAACTTCATGGATGGGCTCAGGCGCCAACGTGTGGCCAACCAGATTCGCCGCGCTTGGCGGCGCAAGACGGCTGGCCTGGCCGGGGACGATTTTGTACTGCATATCGAGGGTGAACAGGTGGGCAGCCTGCCGCGCTTGCCGGCAGACATCCACTTCACGCATGTTCGGCGCTTGACGTTGCGCAACATGAGCCTTGAGCAGGTTGATGAGGATTTCCTGCGCAGGTTTACCCAGCTTCGTGAACTCGACCTACGGGATAATCAGTTGACCACCTTGCCGGTTGGGCTGGAACGTCTTTGCGAGCTACGCCGGTTGCACCTGGCGGGTAACCAGATAGTCTTTGATGCCCCCGACAATCAAAGGTTGGCCAGCCTTTCGATGCTTCAGCAGCTCGATCTCACCTATAACCCGCTGGGCCAAATTCCCGATCTCTCAGGGTTACGCCACCTGCGCGAGGTCTCACTGCGCGCGACGGGGCTGTCCGCCGTACCCGACGAAGCCTTGATGCCCTGGCGGGGCCTGGTGGATATTCGTGAGAATCAGATTCGCCGGGTGAACGGCGATCTGCGTAGTCTGGGCGATCGGTTACGGCGCCTGTCGTTGCATGACAATCCCCTGGATGAAGCCAGTGAGGCCCTGGTTGCCCGCAGCAGCAGTAATGATGTGACACTGCGGCGCAGTTCGTATCGTCACGCCATCGCAGACGGCAATTTGCAACAGCAATGGCTGGGTAATGCAGCGGACGCCTTGCGCGATCGGCGCTTGCAGGTCTGGACGCGTTTGTCCGAGGAGCCGCAGTCAGGGGACTTGTTTCGCTTCCTCAGGGATTTTGCCCACTCGGATGACTTTCTCGATCACCCGCGCTACTACCGCGCCAGGATATGGCGAGTGCTGGAGCTTTGCGCGGATAACACCGATGTGCGTGAGGCTGTGTTCTGGCAGGTACGAGGGCCCAGGACCTGCGAGGACCGGCTGTTGCTGATCCTCAGCCAACTGGAGGTCAGGGCTCATATTGCCTTGCACACGTTGGAGGCTGGCGCTGCGCCCGCCGAAGTGACCTTGTTAAACCTGGGGCGCTCGCTCTATCGTCTGGACGAGGTTGACAGCATTGCCGCTCGGCATATCGAAGAAATGCGCCAGGACCTTTATGCCGCTGTGGATGACATCGAGGTTTACCTGGCGTATCGCGTCAACCTGGCCAACAGCCTGGGCCTTCCGGCTCAGCCTCAGCACATGAACTATCCCGAGCACAGCGGCGTAACGCAAACACGGATCATGCGTGCGCGCACGGCGGTACTCGCAGGCGAGAACGTCGACGTGCTTAGCCATTCACTGGCACAGCGTGAGTTTTGGCAAGGGTATGTGCGAAATCGCTACCCTGAGCGCTTTGAAGCCCTCGCCGCGCCGTTTCATGAGCAACTGGAGGGGTTTGAGCGCCAGGTGGGGGAGGCGGGGGAGCAGCTTTACCTTGAGCGCGCCGCAGCCTTGATGGCAGAGCTGAACGCCCAAGAGCGCGCGCTGTACCTGGAACTGGCCAGGGAAGCGTACGCTCGGGAGGTTTGAGGGCAGGCGACCGCCAGGTCGCCGCGCAAGGTTCAGGCGGCGTCGCTGCGGACGTCGCCTTGTGCAAGGTAATCAGCCAGGGCGCGTTGCTCGTTCTCACTGGTGAACAGACCCAGTTTGGTCCGCCGCCAGAGGATGTCCTGTGCACTGACGGCCCACTCGGTTTTGCGCAGGTAATCCACTTCCCGGGTGAACAAGCCGCCGCCGATCGCCTGGCCCAGATCGTTCGGGCCGTTCACGCCCTCCAGCAGTTGCCAGGTGCGGCTGCCGTAGGTCACCGCCCAGCGCTTGGCGATATCCGGCGCAAGCCATGGGTGGCGCGCGAGCAGTTCGTCGATCAATGCCTGAGGCGTGCTCATGCCCTCGCCCCCAGGCAATGCGGCGCTGGCTGTCCAGCTTTTGCCCATCTGGGTGAAGAACGGCTTCAGTTCTGTCATGGCCGATTCTGCAAGCTTGCGGTACGTAGTGAGTTTGCCGCCAAACACCGACAGTAACGGCGCCTGGCCCTGAGCTGCGGATAGGGCAAGGGTGTAGTCACGCGTGACCGCGGACGGGTTGTCCGATTCGTCGTTGCAAAGCGGACGTACACCGGCGTAGGTGTGCAGGATGTCGCTGCGGTTCAGCTGGTGATTGAAGTGTGCGTTGACCACCTTCAGCAGATAGTCGGTTTCCTGCTCGGTGATTGCCACCTTGGCGGGATCACCGCTGTATTCGCGGTCTGTTGTGCCTATCAGGGTGAAGCGGTCCAGGTACGGAATGCAAAAGACGATGCGCTGGTCTTCATTCTGCAGAATGTAGGCATGGTCCCCTTCATAGAGGCGCGGCACGATGAGATGGCTGCCCTGGATCAGACGAATGCCGTACGGCGCGTCGAGCTTGAGGTCGTCCTTGATGAAACTGGCAACCCACGGGCCTGCGGCGTTGACCAACGCCCGGGCACGAATGCTCTGCTGGCTGCCATCAGCATGCTGCAATTCCACTTGCCACAAACCGTCCACACGCTCTGCGCGCAGGCAGCGGGTGCGGGTATGGATATGGGCGCCGTGCTCACGGGCGGCCATGGCATTGAGCACTACAAGGCGGGCATCGTCCACAGCGCAGTCCGCGTACTCGAAGCCACGGGTGATGGACGGCTTGAGCGGATAGCCAGGGCCGAAGCGCAGACTGCGCGACGCTCCCAGGCGCTTGCGTTTGCCCAGGTGATCATAGAGGAACAGGCCAGCGCGGATCATCCAGGCTGGACGTAGGTGCGGGCGGTGCGGCAGCACGAAGCGCATCGGCTTGACGATATGCGGCGCCTTGGCCAGCAGCACTTCGCGTTCGGCCAGGGCCTCGCGCACCAGACGGAACTCGTAGTGCTCCAGGTAGCGCAGGCCGCCATGGATAAGCTTGCTGCTGGCCGAGGAGGTGTGCTGCGCCAGGTCATCCTTTTCGCAAAGGAACACCTTCAGACCGCGCCCGGCGGCGTCGGCAGCAATGCCCACGCCATTGATGCCACCGCCGATCACGGCGAGGTCGTAGCAGTCGGCGAGGGGTAGCTTGGACGAAACGGGCTGGGACACGGGCAAGGCCTCCTGGGGCTGTTCACATCGAATATGAACATTGATGTTCGTTTTCGAAAATATTAGCGCAACAGCAAGCCGGTCGCCAGTCAGTCTTTATAGAAAAAACTGATCGGATGACAAAGAAATGAACAATATCGAAAATGGCGGGCCATTGGCTGGCCCGCTTGCGTTCAGACTACGTCCAGTCGGATCTTGTACTGGTTCAGCAGTTGGGACAGGGTCGGGGTTGGGGGCTGGTCGGTCACCAGGCAGTCGACGAGACTGATCGACCCCAGGCGAACCATGGCATTACGCCCGAACTTGCTGGAGTCGGCCGCCAGAATGACCTGCCGCGCATTGGCGATGATGGCTTGGGACACCCGTACTTCCTGGTAATCGAAGTCCAGCAGGCTGCCATCTTCATCGATGCCGCTGATGCCGACCAACGCAAAGTCGACCTTGAACTGGTTGATGAAGTCGACGCTGGCTTGGCCGACCACGCCACCGTCACGGCGCACCGTGCCGCCAGCCACCAGCACGTCGAAATCATCCTTGGCCGCCAGGATCGAGGCTACGTGCAGGTTGTTGGTAATGACTTTCAGATGGCTATGGTTGAGCAGTGCCCGGGCAATCGATTCGGTGGTTGTGCCAATGTTGATGAAGACCGAGGCATGGTCGGGAATCTGCTTGGCCACGGCTTCGGCGATGCGCTGCTTTTCGTCGCGCATCTGGTCGGCGCGCATGGCATAGGCGGTGTTCTCGACGCTGGAGTCATATGCGGCGCCACCATGGTAGCGGCGCAGCAGGTTGAGCTCGGCCAGCTGGTTGATGTCGCGACGAATGGTTTGCGGGGTGACGATAAACAGCTGCGCCATTTCCTCGATGCTGACATAGCCGCGTTCACGCACCAGCTCGAGAATTTGTTGTTGGCGGGGGGGCAGATTCATGGGCGGTCCTTTTGGGCTGCCGGACAAATTCTGCAATGATGCCGTAGGAAAGGGATGACGGCCAGTAGACTATAGGGCCGCTTCGCGGCCCCATTACCTAAGATCAAGCGTCGTGATCTTCCCAGTCCCGGGTACGGTCGACCGCCTTCTTCCAGCCGGCGTACAGTTTCTCCTTCTGCGCCTCATCCAGTTGTGGGCTGAACTCGCGCTCGATGATCGCCTTGTCGCGCAGCTCTTCCAGTCCGCTCCAGAACCCACAGGCCAGGCCTGCCAGGTACGCGGCGCCAAGGGCAGTGGTTTCGCGCATTTTCGGGCGCTCGACGCAGGTGCCGAGGATGTCGGCCTGGAACTGCATGAGGAAGTTGTTGGCCACTGCACCGCCGTCTACACGCAGTTCGGACAGGCGCTCGCCGCAATCCTGTTGCATGGCATCGAGAACATCGCGGGTCTGGTAAGCGATCGACTCCAGCGCGGCGCGGATAATATGGTCGACCTTGACACCTCGGGTCAGGCCGAACAGCGCCCCGCGGGCATACGGGTCCCAGTAGGGGGCACCCAGCCCGGTGAATGCAGGGACCAGATAAACGCCATTGCTGTCCTTGACCTTGCTGGCGAAGTACTCGGTATCGAGTGCGTCGTTGACGATCTTCAACTCGTCACGCAGCCACTGCACGGTAGAGCCGCCGTTGAACACTGCGCCTTCCAGCGCATACGCCACCTCGCCTCGTGGGCCGCAGGCAATGGTCGTGAGCAAACCGTGGGACGATCGGACCGCCTTGTCGCCAGTGTTCATCAACAGGAAACAACCGGTGCCATAGGTGTTCTTGGCCTGGCCAGGTTCCACGCACATCTGCCCGAACAGCGCCGATTGCTGGTCACCGGCGATACCGGCGATGGCGATGCCGCTCTTGGTGTGGCCGTAGACTTCGGAAGAAGGGCGCACCTCGGGCAGCATCTGACGCGGGATACCAAGGATCTGCAACAGCTTGTCGTCCCATTGCAGGCTATGGATGTTGAACATCAGGGTGCGCGAGGCGTTGGTGTAATCGGTGACATGCACCTTGCCGCCGGAGAACTTCCAGATCAGCCAGGTATCGATGGTGCCGAACAGCAACTCGCCACGCTCGGCGCGTGCGCGGGCGCCCTCGACGTTATCGAGGATCCACTTGAGCTTGGTGCCGGAGAAATACGGGTCGGTGACCAGGCCGGTGCTCTCGCGAATGTAGTCTTCATGCCCGTCACGCTTGAGTTGCGCACAGATCTCGGTGCTGCGTCGGCACTGCCAGACGATTGCGTTGTACACCGGGCGGCCGGTTTCCTTGTCCCACACCACCGTGGTCTCACGCTGGTTGGTAATGCCCAGCGCGGCCACCTGGGCATGGCTGATACCGGCCTGCGCCAAGGCTTCGACCATGGTCGCGCTCTGCGTGGCGAAGATCTCCATTGGGTCGTGTTCGACCCAACCGGCTTGCGGGTAATGCTGGACGAACTCGCGTTGGGAGGTGCCGACCACATTGGCATCGCGGTCGAAGATGATGGCCCGCGAACTTGTGGTGCCCTGGTCCAGGGCGATGATGTAGTTCTTATCCTGGGTGTCTGTCATGGTCGTAGGCCTTGCGTAAGGGGGAGGTCAGGGCGCCAGCGTCAGTTGGCTTGAGTATCGCCCTGGCGATTGTCGTTTGTCTCAAGGTTCTCGCCTTGCACCTTCGGCAGGTTGCGGGCGATCAGGCCGCGATAGAGCGCGGCGCCCAGGCAAGCGCCGAGGATCGGTGCGAACACCGGAACCAGGAAGTAAGGAATGTCCCGGCCGCCGGTAAAGGCGATTTCGCCCCAGCCGGCCAGGAAGGTCATCAATTTTGGCCCGAAATCGCGGGCCGGGTTCATGGCGAAGCCGGTCAGCGGGCCCATGGCGCTGCCGATCACGGCGATCAACAAGCCGATCAGCAGTGGCGCCATGGCGCCGCGGGGCAGGCCGTTGTTGTCGTCGGTCAGGGCCATGATCACCGCCATCAGGATGGCGGTGATCACCACTTCGACCAGGAATGCCTGGCCGGTGGAAAGCGAAGGGTGCGGATAGGTGGAGAACACCGAAGCGAGCTCCAGGCTCTGGCTGCTGCCGCGCAACATGGCGTGGGTGTGTTCGAAATCGAAGAACAGGCTGCTGTACAGGGTGTAGACCAGGGCCGCACCGCAGAATGCCCCGCCGATCTGGGCCAGCATGTAGAACGGCAGTTTGCGCTTGTCGAAGCTGGCGAACAGGGTTAGCGCGATGCTGACCGCGGGGTTCAGATGCGCCCCGGAAATACCCGCGGTGAGGTAGATCGCCATGCTTACGCCGACACCCCAGATAATGCTGATTTCCCACAAGCCGAAGCTGGCGCCCGCCACCTTGAGAGCGGCGACGCAACCGGTACCGAAGAAGATGAGCAGTGCGGTGCCGAGGAACTCGGCCAGGCATTGGCTGGACAGCGTGGGTTCGCGTAGAGCAGTCGTCATGTGTGACCTCGTTTTTTTTGTTGTGAGGCGCGTGGCGCTCGACAGCAAAGCCCGGTGTCTATCCCCATTGACCCGGGCATGTGGAATGCACCCAAAAAGTGCACCATTTATTCAGAAACGAAAAAATATAGACAAGAAACGCTTATGTCAAAGGTCGAAAGTGAACGGTCGGTCACGTTCTGGGCGCCCGCTCGCTCCCTGAGTCCGCGTGCTAGAGAGGCGCGTCAGATGCAAACTGGCTGGGATGTGGGATTTGTCCTAAAGTAGCCGCCGATCTGTCCCAGACCGGAGTACTGCATGACCCCCGCCCTCGATCTTTTGAAAAAGGCCCGCGCCGAACATCGCGTGCACAGTTACGAACATGATCCGAAATCGGCGTCATATGGGCTGGAGGCGGCAGAAAAGCTTGGGCTGGACCCCCAGCAAGTGTTCAAGACCTTGCTGGCCAGCAGTGAGAAAGGCGAGTTGCTGGTGGCCGTGGTACCGGTAGTGGGGACGCTGGACCTCAAGGCCCTGGCCCATGCCGCAGGCGTGAAGAAGTGCGAGATGGCTGACCCGGCGGCAGCGCAACGCGCAACGGGATATCTGGTGGGTGGGATCAGCCCGTTAGGGCAGAAAAAGCGCCTGCGTACTTTTATCGATGACTCGGCGCAAAATTTTGCAACCATCCATGTCAGCGCTGGGCGGCGAGGGTTGGAGGTGGAGCTGGCTGCGGCGGTGCTGGCCGAGCATACCCAAGGCACATTCGCTGGCATCGGCCGGGGTTGAACGCTTCGGGGCTGCGCGGCAGCCCCGGCGTCCTGATCAGGTCGCTGCGCTGTAGCGGCGCACGCCATTTTCCTGTCGAGGCAGCTGGGCCGCGACACTGCCCGGTACCGGGAACAGCACGAGGTGGTCGGCCTTCACGGCGATCCCGACATCGTCGCCCACCTGATGGTCGACATGGCTCGGGAAGATTGCCTCCAACTGGCTGCCGGTCGGCAACTGCAGGCGGTACAGCGTCGAGGCGCCGAGGAAGCTCTTGCCAACGATGTTTGCCCGCAATGTGCTGTCTGCGGCATGAACGATGTCGTCAGGGCGCAGCAGGACGTCCACCGAACTCCCAGGCGCCATGATGTAGGCACGGTTACCACGCAGCTCGCCGAGCTCGGTATTGACCGCCTCATGGCTGCTCATCTGGCCGCGGATGAAGTAACCCTGGCCGATGAAACTGGCAACGAACGGCGTTTGCGGCTCATGGTAGAGGTTGTAGGGCGTATCCCACTGCTCGAGGCGGCCTTCCTTGAACACACCCACATGATCGCTGACCGCGAAGGCTTCTTCCTGGTCATGGGTAACCAGGATCGCACTGGTGCCGCGGCTCTTGAGGATGTCGCGGACCTCATGGCTCAGGCGCCGACGCAGCTCGACGTCCAGGTTGGAAAACGGCTCATCGAGCAGCAGCAACTGTGGTTCAGGTGCCAGCGCCCGGGCGAGGGCGACACGCTGCTGCTGGCCACCGGACAACTCGTGCGGGTAACGCCCGCCCAGGCCGCCGAGCTTGACCAGTTCAAGCATCTCCTCGACCACCTGCGCCTGGCGCGGGTGCTTGGCGATGCCGAACGCAATGTTCTGCGCCACGGTCAGGTGCGGAAACAGGGCGTAGTCCTGAAAGACCATGCCAATCCGGCGTTTCTCCGGGGCCTGGGTGAAGCCGGCGCGGGAAATGACCTCGCCGGCCAGCTGGATCTCGCCTTCATGCACCGGCTCGAAGCCGGCGATGGCGCGCAGGGTGGTGGTCTTGCCGCAACCCGAAGAACCCAGCAGGCAACCGATGTCGCCTGCGTTCAGGTGCAGGTTGAGGTTCTGGACGATGCGCTGGTCGCCGTAGCCGCAGGCGAGGTTGCGCAGGTTGAGCAGTAGGGGTTGACTCATGCGTGGTGGTAAGCCGGTTCTACAAGGAATTCGAGAAGGGCCTTCTGTGCATGCAGGCGGTTTTCAGCCTGGTCCCAGGCGACCGAACGTGGGTCGTCGAGCAGGTCATGGCTGATTTCCTCGCCGCGGTGGGCGGGCAGGCAGTGCATGAACAGGGCGTCGGGTGCCGCCAGGTCGAGCAGTTCGCGGGTAACCTGGTAAGGCGCAAAATGCGCCAGGCGCCGTGCAGTTTCCTCCTCCTGGCCCATGGAAGTCCAGACATCCGTGGTGACCAGGTGTGCACCGCGCACCGCTTCACGCGGATCCCGCACGATATGCACATGCTCACCGCCCAGCGCCATGAAGCGTGGGTCCGGGTCGTAACCTTCCGGGCAGGCGATACGCAGCTGGAAGTCGAACTGACGGGCAGCCTCGATGTAGGAGTTGCACATGTTGAAGCCATCGCCAATCCACGCCACGGTCTTGCCCTGGATCGAACCGCGGTGCTCCAGGAACGTCTGCATGTCAGCCAGCAACTGGCAGGGGTGCGACTCATCGGACAAGCCGTTGATCAGCGGCACGCGCGAATTGGCGGCGAATTCGGTAAGGGTGCTGTGGGCATGGGTGCGGATCATCACTGCATCGACCATGCTCGAGAGCACGATGGCGCTGTCGCTGATCGGCTCGCCGCGCCCCAGTTGGGTATCGCGTGGGGACAGGAAGATGGCCTGGCCGCCAAGCTGGATCATGCCGGCCTCGAACGACACGCGGGTACGGGTCGAGGACTTTTCGAAGATCATGCCCAGGACACGGTTTTTCAGAGGCTCGAACAGCACGCCGCGCTTGCGCAGGTCCTTCAGCTCGATGCCTCGGCGGATCACACCGAGCAATTCGTCGGTGGTGAAATCCAGCAGGGAGAGAAAGTGCCTAGCGCTCATGATTAACTACCTTATCTGCAACGGTATGCAGGTCGACCGTATGGTTTTTTTTGACAACGGGAGTGACCTGCGGCGTAAGCCGCACGGGGCGGACGTAATAGGGAAAGGCGCAATACTATAATTAAATGTCGCCTGAAACCAAGAGGGGAAACAGCTGCTCTGTTGCAAAGGGTGTCATTACCCATTGAGCCTGCGCTGTTTTTTATTAATTACAGAAGGTTGTACACGGCTTGCTGGCAATTTGGCAAATGGCTGTCGCAAATCGTGCGACTGATGTCGGGGGATTCACGCTGCAAAGTGCGCTGGAGCCGGTGTATGGGCAGGGCGCATAGTCGGCGTTGAACAACAACAAGGCAGAGGCGGCCATGACCCAGACCCTGCACCACCGTGCCTGTCACCTGTGCGAAGCGATCTGCGGGTTGAACATCGCAGTCAACCGTGGCGATGACGGGCGTGAGCGTATCACCTCGATCAAGGGCGATCCGTTGGACCCGTTCAGCCGTGGCCATATCTGCCCCAAGGCCGTCGCCCTGCAGGACATTCAGGACGACCCGGACCGCCTGCGCCAGCCGCATCGGCGAGTCGGCAGCCAGTGGCACGCCATCGGCTGGGATGAAGCCTTTGCGCTGGCGGCCGAGAGGCTGTGGTCGATCCAGCAGGCCCATGGCCAGAACGCCATCGCCGTTTACCAGGGCAACCCCAGCGTGCACAACTACGGCTTGATGACCCACAGCAACTATTTCCTGGGCCTGCTGAAGACGCGTAACCGCTTTTCCGCGACGTCGGTGGACCAGCTGCCCCAGCACCTGACCAGCCACCTGATGTATGGCCACGGCCTGTTGTTGCCGATTCCGGACATCGATCATACCGATTTCATGCTGATCCTCGGCGGCAACCCGCTAGCCTCCAACGGCAGCATCATGACCGTGCCGGATGTGGAAAAACGCCTGAAGGCCTTGAAGGCCCGTGGCGGGCAATTGGTGGTGGTGGACCCAAGGCGCAGCGAAACAGCGGCCATGGCCGACCGTCATTTGTTCATTCGCCCCGGTGGCGATGCCGCGTTGCTGTGCGGGCTACTCAACACCCTGTTCGACGAGGGGCTGGCGCGTGGCTCGCATCTTCCGGCCAATGGCGTAGAGCAGGTACGTGAGGCGATTGCCCCGTTCAGTGCCGAGGCGATGAGCCCCCTGTGCGGTATCGACGCTGTCAGTATTCGCCAACTGGCGCGGGACTTCGCCGCCGCCGACAAGGCCGTTTGCTATGGCCGCATGGGCGTGTCGACCCAAACCTTCGGCACGCTTTGCCACTGGCTGGTACAAGTGATCAACCTGGTCACCGGCAACCTCGACCGCGAAGGTGGAGCGCTGTGTACCGAACCCGCCGTCGACCTGGTAGCCAGCACTTCAGGTGGCCATTTCAATGTCTGGCAGAGCCGCGTCTCCGGCTTGCCCGAGTACGCGGGCGAGCTGCCTGTGGCGGCGTTGGCCGAGGAGATGTTGACCCCCGGCGCCGGGCAGGTACGGGCCCTGGTGACCGTTGCCGGTAACCCGGTGCTGTCCACCCCCAACGGCCGACAGCTGGATACAGCGTTGCAAGGCCTGGACTTCATGCTCAGCATCGACCTGTACATCAACGAGACCACTTGTCATGCCGACCTGATCCTGCCGTCCACTTCGGCATTGGAGAACGACCATTACGACAGCACCTTCAACCTGCTGGCCGTGCGTAATGTCACCCGTTTCAATCGGGCGATCCTGCCCAAGCCACAAGGTGCGCTGCATGACTGGGAAATCTTTGTGGGCCTGGCCCAGGCCTTCGCCCGCCGTGCAGGGCTGGCACTCAAGCCGACCGTGGCGCCGGCACAGATGATCGATGCGGCGCTGCGCAAGGGCCGTTATGGCGACGCGAGCAGTTGGCAGCTTTCGCTCGACACATTGGACACCCACCCGCACGGTCTTGACCTCGGCCCGTTGCGTGCAAACTTGAGTGCGCGCCTGGCCACTGTCAGCAAGGCCGTCGAGGTGGCGCCGCAGATCATCCTGGATGATTTGCGGCGACTTGCCGCGCAAGCACCGGCAGCGCCGGGGGAGCTGTTGCTGATCGGTCGCCGGCATGTGCGCAGCAACAACTCGTGGATGCACAACTTCCATCGCCTGATCAAAGGCAAGGCGCGCCATCAATTGCTGATGCATCCACAGGACATGCGTCAGCGGCTACTGGAGGATGGCCAGCAGGTGCGCATCCGCTCACGCACGGGCACTCTCGAAGTGGAGGTGCAGGCCAGTGAGGAGATGATGCCGGGTGTGGTCAGCCTGCCGCATGGCTTTGGCCACGGCCGCCAGGGCGTGCACTTGCAAGTGGCTCAGGCCCAACCTGGCGTCAGTGCCAACGACCTGACCGATGAGCGCTTGCGAGATGCCGTGTCAGGTAACGCTGCACTCAATGGCGTGCCTGTGCACGTCGACGCCGCCTGAGCAACGGCAAGGCCGAGCACGGCGCTCGGCTTTCCGATACAATGCGTCACCGTGCCGACGACTACGTCGGAAAGTTCAGCCGAGGTGCTACATGGATATCATCGAAACGATCAAAGAGCAGATTGCCAACAACACCATTCTGCTTTACATGAAAGGCTCGCCGAATGCCCCGCAGTGTGGCTTCTCGTCCCGTGCCTCGCAGGCCGTCATGCAGTGCGGCGAGAAGTTCGCCTACGTCGACATCCTGCAGAACCCGGAAATCCGCGCCAACCTGCCCAAATACGCCAACTGGCCGACCTTCCCGCAACTGTGGGTCGCCGGTGAACTGGTCGGCGGTAGCGACATCGTCCTCGAAATGTTCGAGAAGGGTGAGCTGCAGACCCTGATCAAGGAAGCCGCCGCCAAGGCCAAGGCTTCCGAAGCCTGATTTTCTGGCAGGCAATAAAAAACCCGCTCAAGGCGGGTTTTTTATTGCCTGCGAAAATTACTCTTCGCCCATCTGCGACTGCAGGTAGTTCTCGATGGTGATCTTGTCGATCAGGCTCAATTGGGTTTCCAGCCAGTCAATGTGCTCTTCCTCGGATTCGAGGATGTCTTCGAGCAGATCACGCGAGCCGAAGTCGCCGACGGTTTCGCAGTGGGCAATAGCGGCTTTGAGATCGATCAGGCCTTTCTGTTCGATCTTCAGGTCACACTCGAGCATTTCCTTGGTGTGCTCACCGATCAGCAGCTTGCCCAGGTCCTGCACGTTGGGGATGCCTTCGAGGAAAAGAATACGCTTGATCAGTTTGTCAGCGTGCTTCATCTCGTCGATGGATTCCTTGTACTCGTGCTTGCCGAGTTTGTTCAGACCCCAATCTTCGTACATGCGTGCGTGCAGGAAGTACTGGTTGATCGCGACCAGCTCGTTTCCGAGGATCTTGTTGAGATGCTGGATGACGCTTACGTCGCCTTTCATTGCGGGTTCCTGCCCTGTAGAAGTGTGCCAATACAGGGAAGTTTGAGCCCGATACTAAGGGCTGTCAAACCTAAGTTCTTGAATAATAAGTGAAAATTAATAGGAATAAGAATGTTTGTGAACCGCGTTGGAGCGCTAACTTATTGAATTCTAGGCATAAAAAAACCGGACGCGAGGTCCGGCTCTTTAAATTCGGCATTATCAAGCGGCAGTAAATTCTACCGGATAGGGCAGGGCGGCTTGCTGACTCACCTGAAGCTCAGTGAGGGTTTCACGGACCACCTGCTTGGCCAGGCAGGCACATTTACCACACTGGCTGGCGACATTGGTCGCGGTTCGAACTTCCTTGTAGCTGCAGCATCCTTCATAGATCGCATCGCGGATCTGTCCGTCGGTCACGCCGACACATAGACACACATACATAAAGTCGGACCATCGCTGGTTGAGTCGATGGGTTGGAGAGTAATGGTAATGAGAATGCTTGTCAAAACACTTCGTCAAAGGGCCGTGCTTGAGCGACCGGCGGTTGGATTCGGCCTGTCATGAGAAGCCGTGTATGATGGTCGGCCTTTGTTGGATGTCGGGCAAGCCCGCCTTGGCCTGGCAAACGGTTCTTCACCCTCATCAGGAGATTACAATGAGCGTACTCGTTGGCAAACAAGCCCCCGACTTCACCGTGCCGGCTGTGCTGGGCAACGGCGAAATCGTCGACAGCTTCAACCTGGCTTCGGCCATCAAGGGCAAGTACGGCCTGGTGTTCTTCTACCCATTGGACTTCACCTTCGTCTGCCCGTCCGAGCTGATCGCCCTGGACAACCGCATCCCTGACTTCCAGGCCCGCAACGTTGAAGTGATCGGTGTGTCGATCGACTCGCACTTCACCCACAACGCCTGGCGTAACACGCCGGTCAACAACGGCGGTATCGGCCAGGTCAAGTACACCCTGGCGGCCGACATCACTCACGAAATCTGCAAGGCCTACGACGTTGAGTCCGAAGGCGGTGTGGCCTTCCGTGGCGCCTTCCTGATCGACACCAACGGTGTGGTTCGCTCGCAGATCGTCAATGACCTGCCACTGGGCCGCAACATGGACGAGCTGCTGCGTCTGGTCGATGCCCTGCAATTCCACGAAGAGCACGGCGAAGTCTGCCCGGCCAACTGGAAAAAAGGCGACAAGGGCATGAACGCTTCGCCAGAAGGCGTTGCTGCATACCTGAGCGAGAACGCTGGCAAGCTGTAATTGCCAAGCGCATAAAAAAACCGGCCTTGGTGGCCGGTTTTTTTATGCCTGGAATCCAAGGGCTCCAGTGCCTGAGAGGAGGGCCTCGACTCAGTCGTTGAAGTCGCGCCAGCCGCCCATTTCCTTCCAGCGGTTGACGATGCCGCAGAACAGCTCGGCAGTCTTCTCGGTGTCGTAACGCGCCGAATGCGCCTCACGCCCATCGAAGTCGATGTCGGCGCTCTGGCAGGCGCGTGCCAGCACGGTCTGGCCGTACGCCAGGCCAGCCAGGGTGGCCGTGTCGAAGCTCGAGAAGGGGTGGAACGGGTTGCGCTTGAGGTCGTTGCGCGCCACCGCCGCATTGAGGAACCCGAGGTCGAAGCTGCTGTTGTGGCCGACCAGAATCGCCCGTTTGCAGCCGTTGGCCTTGAGCGCCTTGCGTACGCCGCGGAAGATATCGGTCAGCGCGCTTTCTTCACTCACCGCCATGCGCAGAGGGTGATCCAGCTTGATACCGGTGAACTCCAGGGCAGCAGCTTCGATGTTGGCGCCTTCGAACGGCTCGACCCGGTAGAAATACGTGTGTTCGGGGAACAGGAAGCCTTTCTCGTCCATGCCGATGGTGACCGCGGCAATTTCCAGCAGGGCGTCGGTGGCGCTGTTGAAGCCGCCCGTTTCGACATCGATCACTACCGGCAGGTAGCCCCGGAAGCGCTCGGCCATTGGGTGGCGCGAGCCGCTACCGGGCTGGTTGTCCTGGTCGTCTTCGTAAAGATCTTCGCTCACGCGTTGTCCTCCAGCAGGCGCCAGCGCAGTTGCTCACCCGCACGCAGCGGGATCACGGTCTGCTCGCCAAACGGCAGGCTCTCTGGGGCGGTCCATGCTTCGCGGACCAGCGTGATGGTGTCGGTGTTGGCTGGCAGGCCATAGAAAGCCGGACCGTGCAGGCTGGCGAAGCCTTCAAGCTTGTCCAGCGCATTGCGCTGTTCGAAGGCCTCGGCGTACATCTCGATGGCCGCGTAAGCGGTGTAGCAGCCGGCACAACCGCAAGCCGCTTCCTTGGCATGACGGGCATGGGGGGCCGAGTCGGTGCCAAGGAAAAACTTCGGGTTACCACGGGTGGCCGCATCCAGCAACGCCACCTGATGGGTGTTGCGCTTGAGGATCGGCAGGCAGTAGAAGTGCGGGCGAATGCCGCCAACCAGCATGTGGTTGCGGTTGTACAGCAGGTGTTGTGCGGTGATGGTCGCACCGACGTTGGCCGGGGCCTCGGTGACGAACTGTGCGGCATCGGCGGTAGTGATGTGCTCGAACACCACTTTCAGCGTTGGGAACCGTTCAACCAGGCGGCGCATGTGCTCGTCGATAAAGCGCTTCTCGCGGTCGAACACGTCGATCTCGCTGCGGGTCACTTCGCCATGCACCAGCAATGGCATACCGACTTCCGCCAGGGCCTCGATAGCCGGGAAGATGTTGTCGATGCTGGTGACGCCCGAGTCGGAATTGGTGGTGGCGCCGGCCGGGTACAGCTTGGCGGCGTACACGATGCCGCTGGCTTTGGCCGCGCGGATGTCCTCGGGGCTGGTGCGGTCGGTGAGGTACAGCACCATCAGCGGCTCGAAGTGGCTGCCGGCCGGGCGGGCGGCAAGGATGCGCTCGCGGTAGGCGCCAGCTTCGTCGGCGTTGCGTACCGGTGGAACCAGGTTGGGCATGATGATGGCACGGGCGAAGGTACGCGCCACATCGCCAACGGTGTGGGGCAGGACGGCACCATCGCGCAGATGGATGTGCCAGTCGTCGGGACGCAGGAGGGTCAGGCGATCGGACATTGGGGATTCCAGGCGGGTCGAACTCAGGCCCCAATGCTACCGGAAAACCCCGATTCGAGCACGGCTATCAAGTTTTCCAGTCTGCGTCCGATAGCCTGCTGGTAAGCCGTCAAAATTAGTGGAGCCGCCCGTGCGCCAGCGTTACCTAGCCCTGTTGACCCTGCTCACCAGCTTGCCAGCCGGTGCATTGACCTTCCAGACCCGCATGGAAAACATTGCCTGGAAAGTCGAGGGTGACCAGTTCGAATGCCGCCTTGTCCAGCCCATCGACGGGTTCGGCAGCGGTGAGTTCGTGCGTCGGGCAGGTGAGCAGCCGGTATTCCAGCTACGTTCGGACAGTAATCTGCTGGGCGCAGGCACGGCCACGTTGCTGGCCGCTGCCGCGCCCTGGCAGCCGGGGCGTGCGGATATCAACCTGGGTGCGGTGCGCCTGGCGCGCAGCGGCGTACTGTTCAGTTCATCGCAAGGCCAGGCCAGCCGCCTGATCAATGGGCTGCTCGATGGCCGCAGCACCGTGGTGCGCAGTTACACCGGCGAGGCCGGGCGCCCAATGGAGGTCCGCGTACTGCCCGTGAGCTTTGCCAAGGCCTACAGCGATTACCAGGTGTGTACCGGCAAGATGCTGGCGATGAACTACGATCAGGTGCGCCAGACCCAGGTCGGTTTCCCCGGGGGAGGCATCGACCTGGATGCATCGGCCCGAGCACGGCTGGATGTGATTCTGGACTACCTGAAGGCAGACCCGACAGTCAATCACATCGAGCTCAATGGACACTCTGACAACAGTGGCAATCGCCTGACCAACCGTGATACCTCGCGGCGCCGGGCGCTGGCGGTTGCCGACTACCTGAAGGCGCACGGTGTACCGCAAGCGCAGATCACTGTGCGCTTTCATGGCGAACGCTACCCGCTGGTGAAGAACAACAGCCCCGCCAACCGCGCACGCAACCGCCGTGTCAACATCGAGCTGGACCGTGTCGCGCCGGTCGAGCAACCGGCACCCCAGCCGGCGCAAGCCCCGGCCCCCACTCCAGCAGCGGTCGCCCCGGCCCCTGCACCGAGCACCTCCGCCACGAATCCGTCCTGAGTGCGACAGGGCGTCGCGCCCTCGACAGTTACTGTCGCTTTGTCGTCAGAAGCTGTCGCCCCACTGTAAATTTATCCGCAACGCCGGTAGAATCGGGCCTTTTCCGTACAACCCCGTGGAGTGATGGCATGGCGGACGTAAAAAAGGTCGTACTGGCGTATTCCGGCGGCCTTGATACTTCGGTGATTCTCAAGTGGCTGCAGGATACTTACAACTGCGAAGTGGTTACCTTCACCGCTGACCTGGGTCAGGGCGAAGAGGTTGAACCTGCTCGCGCCAAGGCCCAGGCAATGGGCGTCAAAGAGATCTACATCGACGACCTGCGCGAAGAGTTCGTGCGTGATTTCGTCTTCCCGATGTTCCGCGCCAACACCGTTTACGAAGGCGAGTACCTGCTGGGTACGTCCATCGCCCGTCCGCTGATCGCCAAACGCCTGATCGAAATCGCCAACGAAACTGGCGCCGATGCCATTTCCCACGGTGCCACCGGCAAAGGCAACGATCAGGTACGTTTCGAGCTGGGTGCCTACGCGCTCAAGCCAGGCGTCAAGGTCATCGCCCCTTGGCGCGAGTGGGACCTGCTGTCCCGCGAGAAGCTGATGGACTACGCCGAGAAGCACGGCATCCCGATCGAGCGCCATGGCAAGAAGAAGTCGCCGTACTCGATGGACGCCAACCTGCTGCACATCTCCTACGAAGGTGGTGTCCTGGAAGACACCTGGACCGAGCACGAGGAAGACATGTGGCGCTGGAGCGTCTCGCCGGAAAACGCACCGGACCAGGCAACCTACATCGAACTTACCTACCGTAATGGCGACATCGTTGCCATCGACGGCGTCGAGAAGACCCCCGCCACGGTGCTGGCCGACCTGAACCGCATCGGGGGTGCCAACGGCATTGGTCGTCTGGATATCGTCGAGAACCGTTATGTAGGCATGAAGTCGCGCGGCTGCTACGAGACTCCGGGCGGCACCATCATGCTCAAGGCGCACCGTGCCATCGAGTCGATCACCCTGGACCGTGAAGTCGCTCACCTCAAAGACGAGCTGATGCCCAAGTACGCCAGCCTGATCTACACCGGCTACTGGTGGAGCCCGGAGCGTCTCATGCTGCAGAAGATGATCGACGCTTCGCAGGTCAACGTGAATGGTGTTGTGCGCCTGAAGCTGTACAAGGGTAACGTTATCGTGGTCGGCCGCAAGTCGGACGACTCGCTGTTCGATGCCAACATTGCGACTTTCGAGGAAGACGGCGGCGCCTACAACCAGGCTGACGCTGCGGGCTTTATCAAGCTCAATGCCCTGCGTATGCGCATTGCTGCCAACAAGGGCCGCGGGTTGCTCTAAGCTTCCCCCAAATGCATTGTCACAGACCCCGGTTCAGGCCGGGGTTTTTTGCATCTGGAGCGTAGCTGTTCAGTTCATGAGCGCCGTAGCGTTATGCGGAAGTTCACTGACCGACAGGCGAAAGCACTGGTGCTTGTTCAGGTCGCAATATAGCCAGGCACTTCCGATTACTTGCGGTTGTGCAAGTGTGCGCAATAGATGCTGCTCAATTATCTTCTGCGCATCCGGGCCGCAAAGCATTATGGTTACTGGCTCTGAGGCGTTACGAGGCTGTATGAGCCGGCTTTCGGTGTTCGCCTGTTGGGGCGGGGAAAACGCCAAAGTTTCAGTTAACAACGGGGCTTGAGTGGGGTCATCCTTGGCGGCGTCGTCGGGTTTATACAAAGAGCGATAGTTGAAGTTCAGTGTCAGGAAGAACAAGGCTGTCAAAAAAAAGGGAAAACCGACCAGAAACCAAGTATAGAGACTCTGGCTTTCTTCGCTGAGAAAAGGGAGGGTTGCCAGGGCAGAGGACTCGATGATGCCGGCAAATATCGCGATGATCGTCAGCGGAGCTACGGGTTGGGGTGCGGGCATGGTGGCGGCCTCCTGCGTTTTTCCTATCAATACCCTAGGGTACACCTCAACTAAATAATGGATTTTTTCCGCAATGGGAACTTGATCCCGGCAGGGTGGGGCGTGGCACTGTCAGGGCGGCATACAATGGCCGAGCGGCACGTGCGCTCGATAGCGCGTTGAATTTAATTTTATTTCAGCGCTGGTAAGTTGTTTTTGTAGGATATTTCCTAGATCGATGTAAGTCCCATCTATTCAGGCATTCTTGCTAAAAATTGACACGCCACTGAGTGCTCGGCTCGGTTATGGTGACACGTCGTCAAAGCAAATAATGAATGAATGGATATCGCATGAATAAAGTCCTTATCGTGGATGATCATCCTGTCATACGCTTGGCTGTTCGCATGCTGATGGAGCGGCATGGCTACGATGTGGTTGCAGAAACCGACAACGGCGTAGCAGCTTTGCAGCTGACTAGGGAGCACCTGCCCGATATTGTGGTGCTGGATATCGGTATTCCAAAGCTTGACGGGCTGGAAGTCATCGCCCGCATGGCATCGGCCAGCCCGGGCAGCCGGGTGCTGGTGCTGACCTCGCAGGCTCCAGGGCATTTTTCCATGCGGTGCATGCAGGCGGGCGCATCAGGTTACGTGTGCAAACAGCAGGAGCTCACCGAACTGCTCAGCGCCATCAAGGCCGTGCTCTCTGGCTACAGCTATTTCCCCAACCAGGCGTTGCATAAATCACGTGGCCGAGCCGGAGGGGGTAGCGAGACGGAGATGGTCGATCGCCTTTCGGCAAGGGAGATGATGGTGTTGCAGCAGTTAGCGCGGGGCAAGTCCAACAAGGAGATCGCCGACAGCATGTACCTCAGCAACAAGACGGTCAGTACCTACAAGACCCGCCTGTTGCTGAAGCTGAATGCCCACTCGCTGGTGGATCTGATCGAGTTGGCCCAGCGACACGGCCTTACTTGACCCTGTGCGCGGAAAGCCTCCGCAAGGGAGGCCTTCCGTCAGGGCTACAGGTCATAGTCGAAATCGGCGAGCTGGCGCTGCAGGCGTCGTTCTTCGAGAAGATTGTCAATGGTGCGTCGCTTGCTCAGGTTGGTCTTCGCGGGTTCTACCGAAGGCTCGGCATCGTCGTCAGCCGGGGCAAAGTCATCTTCGATCGCCAGGTCGTCTTTATCGGTACTCATAAGTCGCTCCAAGCCAAAGGGCCATTGGCCGTCCTTATAGCGAGAAAGCAGAGCCTGGTAAAAAAGATTTTTTCAATCGAAATGCTTCTGACTTCACTATCGGCTCAATCGTCAGACGTCTTGTGCTTGTACTCGCACAGGTCCTCTATCCTGCAACTGCCGCAACGGGGCTTGCGCGCCTGGCACACGTAGCGCCCATGCAGAATCAGCCAGTGGTGGGCATCGAGCAGGTAATCCTTGGGTACGAACTTCAGCAGCTTCTTCTCCACCTCAAGCACCGTCTTGCCCGGTGCAATCCCTGTGCGATTGCTAACCCTGAAAATATGCGTATCCACCGCCATGGTCGGTTGGCGAAAGGCGGTATTGAGCACCACATTGGCCGTTTTGCGCCCGACCCCGGGCAACGCTTCCAGCGCTTCACGGGTTTGCGGTACTTCGCCGCCGTGGCGCTCGATCAGCAAACGGCAGGCTTCGATGACATTCTTGGCCTTACTGTTGTAAAGCCCAATGGTCTTGATGTAGTCGCTTAACCCTTCGACACCGAGGGCATAGATGGTTTGCGGGGTGTTGGCCACCGGAAACAGCCGGGCGGTGGCCTTGTTAACGCCGACGTCGGTGGACTGTGCGGAGAGGGTCACGGCGACCAAGAGTTCGAAAGGGGTGGAATAGGCCAGTTCTGTCTTAGGGTCGGGGTTATCTTCGTGCAGCCTGCGAAAGATCTCCAGGCGTTTGGCGGCATTCATGGGGTCAACGCTTTCCTTGACGGGCAGGGCCCGGACGCAGGCAATTGTACAAGGCCAGGAGCAGTCCGAGCAGTAGCAGTGCGCCTGAGGGCAAGCTGGCCAGGTGCAGGCCCAGCCCCTCGGCCAGCCACTGCCGACTGGCACCGAGCAGCACGCTGATGAACAACAGCCCGCTCAAGTACCGGAGCAACTGGCGCCAGCGCCCTTGGTTCGGCAGCAGGCTGTCTGTCGCCAGGCATTGAACGCCGATCAGTAACGGGAAGTCGCCAAGCGCCAGCGCCAGCGGTAACGCCCAGGCGCGCAGCAAAAGCTGCAGGCAACTGGCAAGGGCGGCCACGATCAGCAGGCTCGCCAGCCAGTATCTGGCACCTTGGGGCTGTGAGCGAAGCGGGCTCAGCAACACCTGGTGGGCCAAGATCAACACGAGCATGCTCATGCCGATGGCCGTGCCCTGAGCGACGCTTGATGTGGCGCCCAGCAGCGGCGCAAGGCCTGCCACCAGCAAGCAGAATCTATTCATGGGCGGGGGTTCCCAGTAGCCGTGTGCGATGCTGGTCAAAGTAGCGCAGCGCTTCCTGCTGCGCGTCGATCACTGCGCGTGAAGTCACTGTCGCTCCGGCCAGTTGGTCGAAATCCCCGTGATCCCGCCTGAGTGCCCAGCGATCAGTCAGACTACGGTTGGCGAACTGCGCCAGCCAGTTCACCTGAGCATCACTGATGCGCCCCCCCAGCCCGGGGCTTTCCTGTTGTTCGATCACCTGGGTTCCGATCAGGCGCCCGTCCGCGCTGATGGCCATGGTCAGTCGGATTGGGCCGGCATAGCCTTGTACCTGGCTTACCAGGACTACGGCTGTGGGTATAGTCCCTTGAGTGGCGCGATACGCGGCCATGATGCGGCTGCGCGGCGGTTGGTCCGCTGAGAGGGGGACAGGGGAGTCCAGCGGCTGGTTGTCATGAATGCCCGAGGGCAGAACGGCGAGAAATTGCTGTGCGTGCAAGTGCTGCTCGGCTTCTGCGATGGGAGCGCGCGTAGCCTGCCGCCAGGCCAGTGTCGCCACCAGCGCCAGCGCGGCGACTGCCAGCAGCAGCAGGTTACCGCGAGCAGCACGCGGGCGGTTCATGGCGTCGCCTGCTGACGCTGTGACGCGAAACGTTCAAGGGCAGGGGTTGCGAGGTTCATGAGCAGGATGGCGAAGGCGGTACCATCCGGGTAACTCCCCCAGGCACGGATGAGGTAGATCAATGCGCCCGCGCCAAGGCCGAACAGCAACCTGGCCAGGCTTGCCTTGGGGCCGGACACCGGCTCGGTAGCGATGAAAAAGGCCGCCACCATGGTTGAACCGCAGAACAGGTGCAGCAGCGGCGAGCCGTTGGAGTCCGAGCCTGAGCCATTCCAGGCCAGCAGGCTGAACAGGAACAGCGCTGTCAGCAAGCCCACGGGCGCATGCCAGCTGTAGACTTTGCGCTGTAACAGGAACAGCCCGCCCAACAGGAACGCCAGGTTGACCCATTCACTGCCGCGGCCGCCAAAAACGCCGAACCCTGGGTGGCTGGCAAACAGTTCGTCGATGGTCAGGCTGCGGTTGTGGCGCAGGCCGTCGAGCACCGTGGGGCTGGCCCAGGCATCAATCTGCTCGCCACCGCCAAACACCAGGTGCAGGCTGTCGATCAGACCTGTCTGTTGCCCTGGCCAGTGGTTCATTTGCAGGGGAAAGCTCAACAGCACGAAGGCGTAGCCGACCATCGCCGGGTTGAACAGGTTGCGGCCCACCCCGCCAAAGGCGTGTTTGCCAAGGCCAATGGCGATGGCCGTGGCCGTTACCGGCACCCACCAAGGCGCCTCTGTAGGCAAGGCAATGGCCAGCAGCACTGCGGTAACCAGGGCACTTGCATCGTTCAGGGTGGCAGCGACAGGTTCACGCCGCAGGCCCAACAAGGCGGCTTCGCAGCACAGCGCAGTGGCTGCGCACAATGCGAGGCTCAAGAGCATGCCCCAGCCGTATAACCAGAGTAGGGTCAGCAGGCCAGGTGCGCAGGCCAGCAACACCTGGCCCATGGCGTTGCGCAGGCGCGGGTCAGGGTTTGCCATGAATCAGGCTCATGGTGCGAACAATCCGTTGAGCCCTGCAAATGCCATGGCCATCACGCCGGCACCAAGCAGTGCGATAGGCAGGCCACGTAATGCCCTGGGCACATCAGGGTGGTCACTGCGCTGTTGAAGGTCGTCGAACAGCCCAAGGGCCAGCCAGAAACCGAACCCGGACAGTACCCCCCACTTCACTGCGGTCAACCCGCCCTGTTGATCGCCGATGACCTGCAGTGCCAAACCCAGCGCCACGATAGTGCCTGTGAAGGGCACCGTGAGGCTCACAGTGGGCCATTGAGGGCGGACCTTTGCCAGCACCTGCGGTACGCCCCAGGCAAGTAATGCCAGCCAGGGCAACAGCAGGAACAAACGCAGGTCCTGCAACTGCCATGGCACGACGATCAGCTGTTCGAGCCATTGGCCGCCCATGACCCCGAGCGCTATCGACAGGCTGCACGCCAGGCCATACACATGCAGGCGCAGCCGGGGTATCGGCTGTTGCTGCATAAGCAGATGGCTGACCAGCGCGGCACTGACCAATACCAGGACGTTGTCATTCATGCAGATGAAGATAGCCGGGAATGTGCGGCCATGTGGCAGGAATGCAATTGCCCCGGCGCAGAGGCCGGGGCAGGAGGAGGGTTACTTGATGCGCTGGCCTGGTTTGGCACCGCTGTCAGGGCTGAGCAGGTAGATCTCTTCGCCGCCGGGGCCGGCGGCCATGACCATGCCCTCGGAAACCCCAAAGCGCATTTTCCGCGGCTTGAGGTTGGCAACCATCATGGTCAGGCGGCCTTCGAGCTTGGACGGATCCGGGTAGGCCGACTTGATGCCCGAGAACACGTTGCGATGTTCGTCGCCGATGTCCAGGGTCAACTGCAACAGCTTGTCCGCGCCGGGCACCGCTTCGGCTTTGACGATCAACGCCACGCGCAGGTCGACTGCGGCGAAGGTGTCGAATTCGATTTCTGCCGCCAGCGGCTCCTTGGCCAGCTCACCGTTGCCGGCAGGGGCCTGCGGTTGAGCCTGGGATGCCAGCAGGTCTTCCTTGCTGGCGGCGACCATGGCTTCGACCTTGGCCGGCTCAATACGGCTCATCAGCGCCTTGAACGGGTTGAGCGTGTGGTTTTCCAGGCGCGACTGGTGGTCGTTCCAGGCCAGCGGGGCGACATTGAGAAATGCCTCGGCGTCGGCCGCAAGCACCGGCAGCACCGGTTTGAGGAAGATCACCAGTTGGCGGAACAGGTTGATGCCCTGGGCGCAGATGGCCTGGACTTCATCCTGCTTGCCTTCCTGCTTGGCCAGCGACCATGGCGCCTTGTCGGCGATCCAGGCATTGGCGCGGTCGGCCAGGGCCATGATTTCGCGCATGGCACGACCAAAATCACGGCTTTCATAGGCGTCTGCAATCGACGGGGCAGCCGCGAGGAATGCTTCGGTCAGCTCCGGCGCAGCATCGCCGGCAACCATCACACCGTCATTGCCCTTGTGGATGAAGCCGGCACAGCGGCTGGCGATGTTGACCACCTTGCCAACCAAGTCGGAGTTGACCTTCTGCACGAAGTCTTCAAGGTTCAGGTCCAGGTCGTCGACGCCACGGCCGAGCTTGGCTGCATAGTAATAGCGCAGGTATTCGGGCTGCAGATGATCCAGGTATGTGCGGGCCTTGATGAAGGTGCCGCGCGACTTGGACATCTTGGCGCCGTTGACGGTCAGGTAGCCATGTACGTTGACTGCGGTCGGCTTGCGGAAGCCGGCGCCTTCGAGCATGGCTGGCCAGAACAGTGCGTGGAAGTTGACGATGTCCTTGCCGATGAAGTGGTACAGCTCGGCCTTGGAGCCCTCGTTCCAGAACGCATCGAAGTCGAGCTCCGGGCGGCGTGCGCACAGGTTCTTGAAGCTGGCCATGTAGCCGATTGGCGCGTCCAGCCACACGTAGAAGTATTTGCCTGGCTCGCCCGGGATCTCGAAGCCGAAGTACGGCGCATCGCGCGAGATGTCCCACTCCTGCAGGCCAGAATCCAGCCACTCGGCCAGCTTGTTGGCCACAGCGTCTTGCAGGGTGCCGCTACGGGTCCACTGCTGCAGCATGGCCTGGAAGTCCGGCAGCTTGAAGAAGAAGTGCTGCGAGTCGCGCAGTACCGGCGTGGCGCCGGAAATCGCCGACTTGGGGTTTTTCAGTTCGGTCGGCGCATAGGTGGCGCCGCATTTTTCGCAGTTGTCGCCGTACTGGTCTTCGGCTGCGCACTTGGGGCAGGTACCCTTGATGAAACGGTCGGCCAGGAACATGCCCTTCTCAGGGTCGAAGTACTGGGTAACCGAACGGGTGGCGATGTGCCCCGCTTCACGCAGTCGCGTGTAGATCAGGCCCGACAGCTCGCGGTTTTCTTCGCTGTGGGTAGAGTGGAAGTTGTCGAAATCCACCAGGAAGTCAGCGAAATCGCTGCTGTGCTCGGCCTGGACGTTGGCGATCAACTGCTCCGGGGTAATGCCTTCCTTCTCGGCGCGCAGCATGATGGCCGAGCCGTGGGCATCGTCGGCACACACATAGATGCACTGGTTGCCGCGCATCTTCTGGAAGCGAACCCACATGTCAGTCTGGATGTACTCGAGCATATGGCCAAGGTGGATGGATCCATTGGCATAGGGCAGGGCGCTGGTAACGAGAATCTGACGTGGCTCGGACATGGTGGCTCGGCTACTTATCTGGCTCGGGTAAAATTGAGGGTGATCGGCCACTATAAAGGGCTGGCGAATATATTTCACCCCAAGGACGCATCTGCTGACGATTGACGGGTTAGGATAGGCGCGTGTTTGACTATTCGTTTGCCAATGGGAGCCTCCATGAGTGCCGTCACCCGTGCCGCCGTCGAAGGCGTGCTTCGCCAGTACACCGACCCCTATCTGAACCAGGACCCGGTCAGCGCCGGCTGTGTGCGGGCCATCGATATCCAGGGCGGGCAGGTCGCTGTGCAGTTGCAACTGGGCTACGCCGCCGGGTTGTTCAAGAACGGCTGGGCCCAGGTGCTGCAGACCGCGATCGAGAACCTGGAAGGGGTCAGCTCGGCCCAGGTATCGATCGACTGCGTGGTCGCTGCGCACAAGGCCCAGGCCCAGGTGCCGGCCATGGCCAACGTCAAGAACATCGTCGCTGTGGCCTCAGGCAAGGGCGGTGTCGGCAAATCGACCACGGCCGCCAACCTGGCCTTGGCCCTGGCCCGCGAAGGGGCTCGGGTGGGCATCCTCGACGCCGATATCTACGGCCCCAGCCAAGGCGTGATGTTCGGTATCGCCGAAGGCACCCGGCCGCAGATTCGCGAGCAGAAGTGGTTCGTGCCGATCAAGGCGCATGGTGTCGAGGTCATGTCGATGGCATTTCTCACCGATGACAACACGCCGATGGTATGGCGTGGCCCGATGGTGTCTGGTGCGCTGCTGCAATTAGTGACCCAGACGGCTTGGGACGACCTCGATTACCTGGTTATCGACATGCCGCCGGGTACCGGCGATATCCAGCTGACGCTGGCGCAGAAGGTCCCGGTGGCGGGTTCGGTGATCGTTACCACGCCGCAAGACCTGGCGCTGCTGGATGCGAAGAAAGGCGTGGAGATGTTCCGCAAGGTCAACATCCCGGTGCTGGGCGTGGTCGAGAACATGGCGGTGCACATCTGCTCCAACTGCGGCCATGCCGAGCACCTGTTCGGTGAGGGTGGCGGCGAGAAGCTGGCGAGTCAGTATGGCGTCGACTTGCTGGCATCGTTGCCGTTGTCGATGCTGATCCGTGAGCAGGCTGACAGCGGCAAGCCGACTGCGATTGCCGAGCCGGAAAGCCAGATTGCCATGGTTTACCAGGAACTGGCCCGCCAGGTGGGGGCACGGATCGTCTTGCAAGAAGCGGCGGCACCAGCGATGCCGAGCATTACCATTAGCGAAGACTGACGCATTTTTTGTGGGAGCGGCCTTGTGCCGCGAAAGGGGTGCGAAGCGCCCCCAAGACAGGTGATCCAACCCCATATAGCTGGGGCCGCTTTGCGGCCCTTTCGCGGCACAAGGCCGCGCCTACACAGGCATAAAAAAACCCGCCAGAAGGCGGGTTTTTTTGAAAGCTAGGAAGCTAAATCGACTTAGGCGATTTGAACTTCTTCAGCCTGCATGCCTTTCTGGCCGCGGGTAGCGACGAAAGTAACAGCCTGGCCTTCTTTCAGGGTTTTGAAGCCGTCAGCTTGGATGGCTTTGAAGTGCACGAACAGGTCGTCGCCCGACTGAGGGGTGATGAAGCCGTAGCCCTTCTCATCGTTGAACCACTTGACAACACCGGATTGACGGTTGGACATGTTTCTGTCTCCTTGGACAAAGTTGATTACGGACAGGAAATACCCTGGCCGGGACTGAGCGCAAAGAGAGCAGAAAATTCAGCGATGGGCCGATAAGGATCGTGCATCAAACTAGAGATTCTCGGTGTCACGTGCAGCACAGTGGCGTCACCTTACCCCACTTTCCGCAACCTGCCAATCTCCAAGATGACCTTTGATGAAATTCAGATCGGCGGCGGCCGCAAGCCCCGTCCGACGCGGGATACGGTATGGAACTTTAACCGGAGCGCCGGGACCGGTAAGATGCGCCTTTCGTTTTTTCACCTCGCAACTCTCAGGACACCCCCGCCATGAGCATCAAATCGGACAAGTGGATTCGCCGCATGGCGCAGGAACACGGCATGATCGAACCGTTCGTCGAGCGCCAGGTGCGCGGCGAGCAGGACAGCCGGGTCATCTCCTTCGGCGTCTCCAGCTACGGTTACGACGTGCGCTGTGCCGACGAATTCAAGGTGTTCACCAACATCAACTCCGCCACCGTGGACCCGAAGAACTTCGACGCCGGCAGCTTCGTCGACGTCAAGAGCGACGTCTGCATCATTCCGCCGAACTCCTTCGCCCTGGCTCGTACCGTCGAGTACTTCCGCATTCCGCGCAACGTGCTGACCATCTGCCTGGGTAAGAGCACCTATGCCCGCTGCGGTATCATCGTCAACGTCACCCCGCTTGAGCCAGAGTGGGAAGGCCATGTGACCCTGGAGTTCTCCAACACCACCACCCTGCCGGCGAAGATCTACGCCAACGAGGGGGTGGCGCAGATGCTGTTCCTCGAGTCCGATGAAGAGTGCGAAGTGTCCTATAAGGACCGTGGCGGCAAGTACCAGGGCCAGCGTGGCGTCACCCTGCCACGCACCTGAGCCGACGAGCGCGGGGAATTAGTCTTCGCTTTGGCACTCCAAGTTACTGAACAGTGCCGCTGCGCATGATGCGTAGTGGCCTTGTCAGGAGTTGCCAATGAAACTCAATCCCGCAATCAGTGCGAAGCTGGCTGTCCTGCAGCCCAACCAGATCGGATTGCTGGCGTGGTCCCTGCTGGCGCATCCGCTGCCAATGCATGCCGGGGGTGTGCCGGGTCAGCCTGATCCCGATACTCCACAACCGGCCCAGCCCGGTGATACGCCCCCCATGGAGCCAGGTGAGCCGACCCTGCCGGACGAGCCGCCTCCCGCCCCCGTGGCCTGATCAGTCCTGCACGGCCCACACCTGATCTGCAGCGGCGAGGTAGATGCGGTTCCCCGGTGTGGGCTCGATGTTCCATCCGCCGGTGAACTCACCGAATGCCGGTAGCAGGCTGACCTGTTCGCCCAGTACGAAACAGGGTAGCCGCAGCCGTTGGCGTCCGCGGCCACGCAGCACGAATACCGGGTGTACATGGCCCGCGAGCACCGGGTAGTCCTGGTGAACGTCAGGTTCATGCTGCAGCGCAAACGGCCCCAGTACCCAAGGTTGGTCCCTGACCTCGATACCCAACTGAGTGGGCGGATCGCCTGCGTGGCGGTCATGGTTGCCGCGTAGCAGCACCATGCGCACATGGGCGTGTCGTGCCCGCCACGCCTGCAGCCTGGCCAGCGTGGCCGGTGCCCGAGCGGTCCGGGCATGCAGAAAGTCACCCAGGATGATCAATTGCTCGCAGTCACAGCCCGTCAGCAGAGCGTCCAGGCGCTGTAGGGTGGCGTCCGTGGTGCCACGCGGTACCGGTTGGTGCAGGGCCCGATAGCTGGCTGCTTTGCCGATGTGAACATCGGCCACCAGCAGCGCCCGCTGCGCGGGCCAGTAAACGGCACGATCAGGCATCAGCCATAGTGTCTGGCCAAAATGTTCGACGGTAAGGTGAGTGCTCATTACGTCCTGTTCGCTGCTTTTTCCAGGTCTGCGACCATTCGCGCGATGCGAGTGGCCAGTTTTTCCGTGCTCAATGTTTCACGCATGCCTTCCACCAGCAGGGTGAAGGCCAGCGGCCCTGGCCGCTGCAGGGCGCGTATGTCCAGTTGCAACCGGCTCAGTTTCAGTAGCTGTGCCTGCAGGCGCTCGATTTCCAGCTCTTCGCGCAGCACTTCATCGCGGGCCTGGCCCAATAGCAGGTTGTCGGCATCGTGTTTGCGAAAGACCTCGTAAAACAGCCCGCTCGAGGCCTGGATCTGACGGGTACTCTTCTGCGCGGCGGGGTAGCCGCCAAACACCAGGCCTGATATCTGTGCGATCTCCCGAAAGCGCCGCAGTGCCATTTCACCAGCGTTGAGGCTGGCCAGCACATCGTCCAGCAGGTGGTCGATGGACCGCGCCGCGGGCAGATACGTTGCCCAGTCCACCGGGCTTGGGCTGACCAGCTCGAAGCCATAATCACTCACCGCGATGGACACCGACAGCGGCTGGTTGCGGCTGACGCGCCAGGCGATCAGGTTGGCCAGGCCCAGGTTGGCCATGCGCCCGGCGAAGGGGTAGAGAAACAGGTGCCAACCCTGGCGAGAGGCGAGGGTTTCGGCCAGCAGCGTGCCTCTGGTAGGCAAGGCGGACCACTGTGCCTGCAGTGTCAGCAAGGGCCGTACTGCGTGCATCTCCGGGCCGTCGTAGCGCCCATGGGCGGCGGCATCGAGTTTTTCCACCAAGGCCTCGGCCAGTTCGCTGGAAAGCGGCATGCGCCCACCATTCCAACGCGCCACTGCCGCCTTGCGCGCTGTGCTGCGGCGCACGTAAGCCGTCATGTTCTCCACCCGCACCAGTTCCAGCACCCGCCCGGCGAACAGCAAGGTATCACCTGGCCGCAGGCGAGCGATGAACGCTTCCTCGACACTGCCCAGGTGCTTGCCGCCGCCGCCTTTGCTCCAGTATTTGAGTTGCAGGCTGGCATCGCTGACGATGGTGCCGATGCCCATCCGGTGGCGTCGCGCCAGGCGTTCGCTGGCAACCCGCCAGAGGCCGTCGGGGTGGGCCTGGACACGCTGGTAGTCGGGGTAGGCGCTCAGTGAGTTACCGCCATGGCAGACGAAATCCAAGGCCCATTGCCATTGGCTGTCGCGTAGCTCGCGAAACGCCCAGGTACTGCGTACCTCGGCGAGCAGTTCAGCAGGGCGAAAGCCGCTGCCAATGGCCATGCTGACCAGATGCTGTACCAGTACATCCATGCACAGGCGGGGCGAGCGCCGGGCTTCGATGTGCCCCGCTGCCAGCGCGCTGCGTGCGGCCGCCGCCTCGATCAATTCAAGGCTATGGGTAGGCACCAGGGTAATCCGCGAGCTGCGCCCAGGGGCGTGGCCAGAGCGGCCAGCCCGCTGCATCAGGCGGGCGATGCCCTTGGCTGAGCCGATCTGCAGCACGCGCTCCACTGGCAGAAAGTCCACGCCCAGGTCCAGGCTGGAAGTGCACACCACCGCTTTGAGTGTGCCCTGTTTGAGGCTGAGCTCAACCCAGTCGCGGGTGGCACGGGCCATCGAGGCGTGGTGCAGGGCAAGCTGGCCTGCCCATTCGGGGCGGGCGTCGAGCAAGGCCTGATACCACAGTTCGGCTTGGGCACGGGTGTTGGTGAACACCAGGCTGCTGGTGCTGGTGTCGAGCGCCTCGGCAACCTGATGGAGCATTTTCAAGCCCATGTGCCCAGCCCACGGGAAGCGTTCGATCGCACTGGGCAACAATGTATCGACCACCAGCCGTTTGTCCTGGCGGCCTTTTACCAATTGGCCACCTTGCGGCAAGAGGACTTCGAGCGCGTGCGGCAGGTTGCCCAGGGTGGCCGAAAGGCCCCAGGTGACCAGGCCAGGGTGCCAGCGCCGCAAGCGCGCGAGCGCCAGCTGCAACTGCACGCCGCGCTTGTTGCCGAGCAGTTCGTGCCATTCGTCGACCACCACCAGGCGCAGGTGGGCGAAGTCTTCGCGGGCTTGCGCCCGTGTCAGCAGCAGGGTCAGGCTCTCGGGGGTGGTGGTCAGCGCGCTTGGCAGGCGCCGAGCCTGGCGGGCGCGCTCGGCGCTGCCGGTATCGCCACTGCGCACCCCGATACTCCAGTTCAGGCCAAGCTCGTCCAGGGGCATTTGCAACGCCCGTGCGGTGTCGGCTGCCAGGGCGCGCATGGGCGTCACCCACAACACCTGCAGCGGTGCGGGCTTGAGCCCGGTCGTGGGCTGGGCGAAGGCGCGTAGCGCAGCCAGCCACACGGCGTAGGTTTTGCCGGCCCCGGTGCTGGCATGCAACAGGCCTGATTCACCACGGCCTACCGCTGCCCACACGTGCCGCTGAAACGCGAAGGGCTTCCAGCCGCGTGCGGCAAACCAGGCATTGGCGAGGTCGGGGGATGCAGGCATGCGGGCATGGCGTCCTTCAAAGGCTGTGCTTCTACAGACCGCTTGCCCCCGCCATTGGTTTTACCGGATCAATTGGCCAGTAGGTAACCGCTGCGGCAGACCTGTTCACCGGCGACATGGGCGATGACCATGCCTGCGGTGGCCATGCGGCGCACGCTGCGGGCATAAAGCAGGCCCGGTTGGCTGTTACGCACAGCGGTCACCCGGTCGGTGAGCGGGTCGATGACTTCGGCGATCAGTTGCCCGGCTTCCAGGTGCTGGCCTGGGCGCACGTGATAGACCAGCAGCCCGCCCAGTGGCGCCGATACCGGCTCGACGGCAGCCAGCGGCGTCGCCGGGTGTGGCAGTGGCGGCAAGGCCGCGGCAGGTCCTTCGATGACGCCGGCGTGGGTGAGGTAATCGAGGATCGCCTGGCTGTCCTTGCTGGCCAGCTCGTGGCTGACATCGGCCTGGCCCCGCAGTTCGACGGTGACCGAGACGCTGCCCAACGGAATCGGGAAGCGCTTGCCGAAACGTTGCTGCAGTTGCCACCAGACCAGGCTCAGGCACTCGTCGAACGATTGCCCGCCAGAATCGGTGGCCAGCAGGCTGGCCTGAGCGCCGAGATAGCGGGCCAACGGCTCGACGTGTGGCCAGGCTTCCGGGGTGGTGTAGAGGTGCTCTACGGCCTCGAAGTCGCAGTGCAGGTCCAGCACCAGGTCGGCATCGCAGGCCAGCCGCTGCAAGGTCAGGCGCTGTGACTGCAACGGGGTGTGCGCCGGATGGGCATCCAGGCCACGGCGCAGGTATTCGCGGATAAGCGCCAGGTTATGGGCGGGGTCCTGGGTCAGGTAGCCGTCTATCTGGTCACCGATGCTGTCGGAGAGGTCGACGAAATTGCGGTTGAAGTTTTCACCGCTTTGCAGCTCGAAACGGCCCAGTGGCGCATCCAGCATCACCTGTTCCAGCCCCACTGGGTTGGCCACAGGCACCAGAATGATTTCACGGCGCAGCCGCCCGTGCTGTTCCAGCTCTGCCAGGCGGCGCTTGAGGTGCCAGGCTACCAGCATGCCGGGCAGTTCATCGGCGTGCAGCGAGGCCTGAATATACACTTTGGCACCACCGCGCGGGCCGAAGTGGAAGCTGTGCAGTTGACGTGTGACCCCGGGAACGGGGCAGAGCAGGTCGTGGGTCGAATGGTGCATGGTGGTCCTGGCTGCGTGGCGAAAACGGTCTGCGACACGGGTCGGCAGAAAGATAGAAGCATAATTTTGCCCAGTGTGCCTCTTCGCAGGCGGCAACCCAGGGCGTCAGGCCAGCAGCGCCTGCAAGGTCGCCAGGTCATCAGCCTGTTCGACTGCTTTGTCCAGGCGCCAGCGCAGCATGCGCGGAAAACGCACGGCGATACCGCTCTTGTGCCGCTTTGAAAGGGCTATACCTTCAAAGCCCAGTTCGAATACCAGGGTAGGCGTGACGCTGCGCACGGGGCCAAAGGTTTCTACCGTGGTCTTGCGGATGATGGCATCGACCTTGCGCATCTCCTCGTCGCTTAGCCCTGAATACGCCTTGGCGAAGGGCACCAGGGCACGTTCCGGGGTGCCAGGAGGGGCGTTCCAGACGGCGAAGGTGTAGTCGCTGTAGAGGCTGGCCCGTCGGCCGTGGCCGCGTTGGGCATAAATCAGCACGGCATCGACGCTGAACGGGTCGACTTTCCACTTCCACCACAGGCCCATGTCCTTGGTGCGGCCGACGCCGTACAGGGCATCGCGCTGCTTGAGCATCATGCCTTCGACACCGAGGCTACGTGATTGCTCGCGCTGGCGGGCCAGGTCGCTCCAGTCTTCGCCTTCAAGTAAGGGTGACAACAGCACCGGGGCTAACGGATGGGCCTGCAGCAACCACTCCAGTTGGCGGCGGCGTTCGTGTTGCGGGCGGTTGCGCCAGTCCTCGCCTTGCCACTCCAGCAGGTCATAGGCCTGCAATACCACGGGGGCATCGGCCAGCAGCTTCTTGCCCAAGGTTTTACGCCCGATACGCTGTTGTAGCAGGGCGAAGGGCTGCACTGCCAGGGCATCGGCTGTGGCACCGGGTTTCCAGACCAGGATTTCGCCATCGAGTACAACACCGTCCGGCAAGGCCTCTGCCAGGCAGTGCAGCTCGGGGAAGCGCTCGGTGATCAACTCCTCGCCCCGCGACCATACCCACAACTGCCCGTCGCGCTTGACCACTTGGGCGCGGATGCCGTCCCACTTCCATTCAATCTGCCAGGCGCTGGGCGGACCCAGCAGCGCCTCGAATTCATCCACTGGCGCCTGCAGCGCATGGGCGAGGAAAAACGGGTACGGTTGGCCGCCGCGTTGGCGATGTTCATCGGCCGATTCGGCGGCGATCAGCTTAAGGTAGCTGGCGGCCGTAGGGCGGTGGCCGATATCGGTGTAGCCGACCAGGCGCTGGGCAACCCGCTTGGCATCCAGCCCAGCCAGCTGTGCCAAGGCCCGGGTCACCAGGAGCTTGGAAACGCCGACGCGGAAACTGCCGGTGATCAGCTTCAGGCACAGCATCAGGCTGGCGCGGTCCAGTTGTGCCCATAGCACTGGCAGGCGCTGGAAAAGCGCCTCAGGTGGCAAACCACGCAAGGGCAGCAGGTGTCCCTCGACCCAGTGGGCAAGGCCATCGTCGCTGGCGTCGCCGGTTTGGGGCAGCAGCAGGGAAATGGTTTCGGCCAGGTCCCCCACTGCCTGATAGCTTTCTTCGAAGAGCCAGTCGGGCAACCCCGCCAGGGCGCTCGCCAGTTCGCGTAATACGCGGGTGGGGACCAATTGACGTGGTCGTCCGCCCGCCAGGAAATAGACCGCCCAGGCGGCGTCCTGGGCGGGGGCGGTGTTGAAGTAGTCGCACAGGGCTGCCAGCTTGGCGTTGCTGGAGGTCGTCGCGTCCAGGCGCAGGTACAGGTCTGCAAAGGCTTTCATGCCTGAGCCTCCGTGGCTGGGGTGTCATCCTCCTCGCCGTACTCGGTCACGAAGGCACGCGCATCAAGGCCCTGTTCACTCAGGTAACGGACCAGCACACCCACCGAGCCGTGGGTGACCATCACCCGCTCGGCACCGGTCTGGCCAATCGCCCACAGCAGCCCAGGCCAGTCGGCGTGGTCGGACAGCACGAAGCCACGGTCCACACCGCGGCGCCGCCGCGTGCCTCGCAGCAGCATCCAGCCGCTGGCGAAGGCATCGCTGTAGTCGCCAAAGCGGCGCATCCAGCTGCTGCCCGCTGCCGAAGGTGGAGCCAGGACCAAGGCCTGACGCAGCAGCGGGTCGTTGCGGGGGATGTCGCCGGCATAGAGGGTGGGGGGCAGGTGCACACCGGCCTCGCGGTATACCCTGTTCAGCGGCTCGACCGCACCATGCACCAGGATCGGCCCGATGCTTGGGTCCAGCCCATGCAGAATCCGCTGCGCCTTGCCGAAGGCATAGCAGAACAACACGCTGCATTTGCCTTGGTCTCGGTTGGTTCGCCACCAGTTGTTGATTCCGGCGAAAATGTCCGCCTGGCTGGGCCAGTGGTAAATGGGCAGGCCAAAGGTCGATTCGGTGATGAAGGTGTGACAGCGCACGGGCTCAAAGGCGGCGCAGGTGCCATCCGGCTCGACCTTGTAGTCGCCCGAAGCGACCCACACTTCACCTTGATATTCCAGGCGCACCTGTGCGGAGCCCAACACATGCCCGGCAGGGTGCAGGCTGAGGGTGACGCCGTGATGCTGTATGCATTCGCCGTAGGGCAGGGTCTGCAGGTCGATGCCCTGGCCCAGGCGGCTGCGCAGGATGCCAGCACCTGGGGCGGCCGTCAGGTAGTGGCGGTTGCCGCTGCGGGCGTGGTCGCCGTGGCCATGGGTGATGACGGCGCGCGCCACCGGGCGCCAGGGGTCGATGTAGAAATCGCCGGGCGGGCAATAGAGGCCTTCGGGGCGGGCGATGACGAGGTCCATGGCGTGGGGGCGGGTTCTGTGGCCTTTTTGTTAGGAGCAGAGCATGAATCAGGAAGTTCGAACGGTTTCCCGCGCGACCGGCCGCCTGGATACGAAAAAGCCGCCATCGCTGGCGGCTTGTTCTGGCCTGATTATCGACCGGGCGCCAGGGTCAACCGCTGGCTGCCATAGGCGCGGCCAAAGTTTTGCGGTTGCAGGGGCAGGCTCATGAACCGTCCCTTGAACCAGGCATCCAACCCATCGCTGAAGTGTGCACTTGCCGGGTTGCCGGATTGGCCGCTGCTGGTCAGCACTTGCAAGGGTTCGGCCTGGCCGAAGTCGACGATCATCCGCGCCGAGGCCGGCAGCCGGGTGTCGAAGTTGCTGCCCCAGGCATAAGGGGTCAAGGCAAGGGTGCTGAAGTCGCCACCTGCTGCCTGCGCGGAGCGGCTCAGGGCATCGCCCAGGCCGTGATAGGCCGGGGCAGGCCAGCGGTACTGGTGCAGTTTGCCCCATTGCCAGGCGCGGCGGTCGGCACCCAGTTGTGCAGTACCCGCGTCCACGGCTGCGGCGAGGCTGCGGGCCAGGATGGTGGGTTTGTCCTCTTTCTGCGGCGTACTGCGATCGTCCCAGAACGGGCTGTCTTCGCGGCCAAGCAGGTGGTCGGCCTGGGCCGAGTAGGACAACCGTGCGTTGCTGACGAACGCCTGCCAGGCCGGGCTAGACTCGGGCCCGAGCTCGTCGAGGAAGGTTTGCCGTGTCACTTCCTGGAGGAACAGTTCATACAGCGCTGCATCCGCCGACACCGGGCTCAAACGACCATCGAAGGCCTTGAGCCGGGCGAGGGCTTCGCGGGCCTTGTCACGCTGGGCGGCAGGCAGGTTGTCGATGGCCTGCTGAAGTGGCTGGGCCATGCCGGGGGCGTCGAACATCTGCTTGAGCTTGCCGGCCAGCAGCGTCACCTGGTCGTTCTGCAGGGCCATCAGGCTGCGGCTGTCGTGGCGGCCGTTGCCAGCCAGCTGGCCCAGGCGCTCGGCACGCTCCGGGTAGTACCAGGTATTGGACAGCTGCATGCCGTAGCCACGCGGCAGGCTGCGCTGGTTGGCATGGCCGATCCAGCCGGCAGGCGGGTCCTGGTCGTAAGGGTGAAGCATCGGGTCGGCATAACCGTCCCAATCATAGCGCCCGTCCCAGCCAGGCGACGGTAGCAGGCCCTGGCCTTCACGGCGGTTGGGGTAGCGGCCGCTGACCTGCCAGCCGATGTGCTGCGGTTCGGCAAAGACGAAGTTGAGCGCGGCGGCGCCGACTTCGCGGGTGTTGTCGAAAGCGCGCTCCACCGTCTGGGCACGGGTCAGGTCGAACAGTGCGTCGAGGCTGCGATCGCCCTTGAGCTGCGGCAGGTTCAGGGCCAGGCCGAGGCTGGCGTTGCCTGGCTGGGCGAGCAGGGTACCGTGGCGGGTGTCATACATCACCTCTCGCAGCGGGCGCTGGCCGCGCACGAAGAACGTCTCGCTGCGTGCCCGTGCCGGTAACCACTTGCCATCGGCCAGGTAGCTGAGTTGGTTGCCCTGGTGACGCAGTTGCTCCAGGTACAGGTCCTGGTTGTCCGCCATCACTGCGCTGCTGCTCCAGGCCAGTTTGCCGTTGTAGCCCGCCAGTACGATGGGCAGGCCCGGCAATGACAGGCCGGCGACCTGATACTTGCTGGTGTGAATCTGCACCGGGCTCAAGGCCCAGGCCGCGCGGCTGTCGCTGGCCAGCAGGCTTTTGCCGCTGCGGCTGCGTTGTGGTGACAGGGCGAGGTTGGCCGAGCCCGGGCTGCCGAGCAGGTCGAGGTCGGCAAGTTTCTGGCTGGCCGCGGCCAGGGCCGGCAGGCCGGGCAACTGGCTGCTCAGGTTCAGCCCTTTGAGCTTTTCCACCTCGGCTTCTGCCAGCGGCTCATCCGGTGCGCCAGGCAGCAGCCAGGGCAGTTTGTCACTGCCGACCTTTTGCGCCAGGGCCAGGGCGCTGAGTTCTTCCTGCAGGTTCACCGACTGGCTGAAGGCGTACAGGCTGAAAATCAGCGCCGAGTCTTCGGGTTTCCAGTATTCCGGGCGGTAGCCGCTGCTGGCGAGGTTGGCCGGCAACTTGTCGCGGTAGCGGAACAGGTAAGCGTTGACCCCGCGGGCATAGACTTCGAAGAAGCGTTTGAGCCGTGGCGAGGCGTCGGCATAGAGCTGGGCCGCATTTTGCTTGAGGTTGGCGGCGCGCATCAGGCGATCGATGTCCAACGCCTCGCTACCGGCAAGTTCTGCCATGCGGCCTTGGGCGAGCAGGCGCATGGCAACCATTTGCTCGATACGGTCACCGGCATGGACATACCCCAGGCTGAACAGGGCGTCGTGGAAGCTGCTGCTTTCAATCAATGGCGCGCCCATGGCGTTGCGCCGTACCGACACGTTCTGCGCCAGGCCCTTGAGTGGTTGCACGCCAGTGGTCGGGGGCACACTGTCCTGATAGCCACCCATCTGACAGCCAGCGAGCCCGAGCATGCCGAGCAGCGTGGCAGCGGTAGCGAACCGTGGGCGGAAGGGAGGAAGGACGGGGGCGGCCATGACAAGGGCTCCTGCAGGGCGTGGCGGGGGTTAAAAGGCGCTAAGGTAGTGAGCGCGCAGACGCCGTGCAAGGTGCGGCGAAGCTTTATTTACGAGCGGTACCTTCAGCTGCCTTCAGCAGCGGCCGTGCCGGCCTTGCACAGGGAGGTGACGGACATGGATGCCCGTCAGGTGCTGTGGCCGTTCAGGGCAGAAAGCCGCTTACGCGCCGTGGCACTTCTTGAATTTCTTCTCGCTGCCACATGGGCAGGGGTCGTTGCGGCCGACGTCCTTCAGGGCGTTGCGCACGGGCTCCTGATGGCCGTGGTTGCAGTGCGGGCCGTGTACATGGCCATGGTCGTGGTCGTGGTGATCATGGCCATGGTTGCAGTCCGGGCCATGAACATGGGGTTGTTGGGTCATTGCAGTGCTACTCCGGTATGAAATCGCCGGGGATTATCTCACCACTGCGCGACAAGTGCAGGTCCCGGTGGATGAACAGCCCGGTTTCCAGCTCTCCCTGCAACCGGTACTGCAACGTTTTTTCGCTTTTCAGCAGTTTGGCCAACGGCTTGAGGTGCTGCCAGAGATTGGTTCGTGCAGTGATCTTGAACGTGCGCCGGGCATGGCCCCCGACACTGCGCCAGATGCTGGCCTCATCCTCCACCAGTAACAGGTCGTTGAGCCAGATCGAATAGCCCAGGCTGCGGATGAACAGACGGCTGTCATTAGGGTTGTCGACCCGCAGGTGCAACACGAACTCCTGCTCCAGCAAACGTGCCTTTACCGTTTCGACCTTGACCAGGTGCACCTCAGGTTCGCGCCAGTCGCTGCCCCCCCACATCGCGCAACCCGCCAGCAGCGTCAGCAGGCTGCTGAGCAGAAACAGGCGGGCCAGGGCGATCATGGTCAGTTACCCACGTAACTGGCGCAGCATTTCTTGAATTTCTGCCCGCTGGCGCAAGGGCATGGGTCATTGCGACCGGCCTTGAGCTCGACAGTCGGGTCGATGAAGTACCAGCGCCGGTCGTGCTGCACGAAAGCGGATCGCTCACGGTGCTGGTGATCGCCCTCTTGATCATGCCAACGTGCGGTGAAGGTGACGAACGCATGCTCAGGCTGGCCGCCGAGCACCTCGGCGCTCTCCACATCCAGCCCCAGCCAGGTGCTCTGGGCGCTCCAGGCGGCCATTGCCGCACGGTCCAGCCCGGCCTGCTGGGCGGGCAGGGTGGTGGCCACCAGGTAATCGATCAGGCCCAGCACGTAAGCGCTGTAGCGCGAGCGCATCAGCGTCTGCGCGTCTGGTGCCGGGGTACCGCCGTGGTAGTGCCCGCAGCAGGCGTCGAGCAGGTTACCGCTGCCACACGGGCAAACCGAGACACTCATCATCACCACCAGTACTTGCCGAAATTTTCAGGGTTGGCCCAGAACTTGGCGTTCAGCCAGTCCGGGACCTGCTTGTAGTCATGTAGATCATAGGTGAACAAGCTCAATACCTGTTGGTCACGACGGAATTTCTCGCTGGCCGAGAGCGCCAGGGCGAAGAAGTCGGTGTCTTGCCAGCCACAGGCGGGCAGGTCAGCCAGCACGGCGACGCGGCTGGCGTTGAGGTTGCGAATCCCGCCGAGCAGTTCGAGCCCGGCGCGCTTGGGCAGGTGTTCCAGGCAGTCCACCAGTACCGCCAGGTCAAAGCGCTGCGCCGCGAGCGCGGCCGGCAGCGGGCCTGGCGAGCAGGTTTCGATCGCGACCTGAGGGTGAGCCTGGGCAAAGGCATCCAGGGCCGGGAAGCGTGTACCGACCAGCAGCAGCCGTTGCGGGGTAACGCGTTCGAGCAAGGCCGCGAGCGCCTGCTGGGGGGTACGTTGGGAAAAACCGTCGGTCATTGCCAATCCTCGTTCTGATCGTCCAAGACTAGCGGGCTGTCGCCCGTGGGCAAAGAGGCAGATGGCTGTGTCGTGGCTTATTGCTGGCAGGGATGAAAGGCAAGGTCTTTACTGCCAGAGATCGGCCTTATGCCGATTCCCCCTAGGAGAAGCTACGAAATGAGCATAGTACGCACAGCGATACCCCTGGTACTGCTCACCAGTGTGTTGACTGGTTGTGCAGGTTTGCAAAAAACCGACTGGCCGAAGTGTGCTGCCGTCGGGGGTGTGAGCGGCGCCGCCCTGGGTGCCTTTGAAAGTTCCAGCTGGGCCGGCTGGGGCGCGTTGCTGGGCGGCGGCCTGGCTGCAGGCTACTGCTGGGCCCATGGCGATGGTGACGAGGACGGTGATGGCGTGCCGGACAGCCGTGACAAGTGCCCGGGTACACCGCGCGGCGTGCAGGTCGATGCCAATGGCTGCCCGCCGGAGCCTGCCCCCGTGGTCGAGGAAGTCGTCGTACAGAAGGAAGAAGTCATCGTCATCCGCGACGTACACTTCGAGTTCGACTCAGCCCGCCTGACCGCCGCCGACAAGGAGCGCCTGAACACTATCGCTACCCGGTTGAAGCAGGAGGCACCGAGCGCTCGCCTGAGCGTTACCGGCCATACCGACAGTGTGGGCTCCGACACCTATAACCAGAAACTGTCCGAGCGCCGCGCCCATTCGGTGACCGACTACCTGGTGGAAAGCGGGGTGCCGCGCGCCAGCTTTGTTTCGGTAGTAGGTGCCGGTGAAACCCAGCCGGTGGCTGACAATGCCACGGCCGATGGCCGTTCGATGAACCGTCGCACCGAGATCAAGATCCAGCGCTGACGGCCTGCGCCCGCGTCTTGAGAAGTGGCGCGGGCGTGTCTTTACTGCTGAAGGCCAGTTGCGGCCTGCCTTGCCCAACACCTCATCCAGCCAAGGCCAGGCAGCGGCTCTGGCGCGGACCCAGGCATGCAGGTACTGTTGGCTACGCGGCTCGCTTGTGCGGGCGCGTTGGCATAACAATAAAGAGACAGAAAGGGGCGGGGTATGAAGTTCATCCTGGGCCTGGGCAAGGTCCTGACGGTCATTTTCTGGGGTGTGGCGCTGTTCAACGTAATGATGCCGCAGCCACTGCCGTTCAATTTGCTGATCAATGCCACAGGCATTGCATTGTTGTGCCTGCACGTTCTTGAAGTGCTGTTTTTCAATGGCAGCCTGCGAGGGCGCAGCCACCGCTGGTTCGACCGGCTGCAAATTCTGCTGACCGGTATCTTCCATGTCATGTCCATTCCCCGTCCTCAGGAGGCGCCTCGCCGTGCGTAAATTGATATTGCTGGTGGCGATGGCCGCGCCTTTTGCCCAGGCGCAGAGCCTGGACGTTGCATCACACTCCATGCTCCGCCTGCCTAACAAGTCGGCCAGCGTGCACCTTGAGCATCTGCGCGTGGCCGACTCGGCAACGTTGCTGCTGCCGGCCACGTTGACCGAGCTGAAGATCGACCAGTTGGAGTTGGGGCGTGACGCGCGGATTGCCATTGCTCCGTCGGACGACGCGTTGCACATCGAAGCGCGCAGCGCACGGTTAGGCGAGGGCAGCGAAATCAGCGCGCCGGGCGCACCCGGCACCTACCAGCGAGCGGCCCGCTCCGGTCGTAGCCTGGACCTGCGGCTGCATGCTGTGGATGCCGAGCGCCTGGCAATCGACGCCCGTGGCGGTGCTGGTGCTCCGGGTTACGTCGGGCTCGATGGCGCCAACGGTCAGGCGGGCGGTTGCACCTGGGGCCGTGCCGGTCGCGGCGCCAATGGCGACGATGGTGGCAACGGGCACGATGGCGCACCGGGTGGGCGAATCCGCCTGAGCGTGCCACAGGACTTCCCTGAAGACCGTATTCTAGTGCGCCTGGACGGCGGCGTAGCCGGCAAACCTGGTGCTGCTGGCAAGCCGGGCAAGGGCGGCGCGAGCAAGGGTTGCCTGGTCTATCGCACCGATGCCGGGGCCAGTGGCCGTCCAGGGCAGCCTGGCCAACCTGGGCTGGCGGGGGCCGCGGGTGAGCTGATTCTGCAGCGGTTGTGAGTGCTTCAGCGGGCCCCTGTTTCGGCCAGGGGCCGCTACCGCCAGGGTTTACATCATCAAGCGCGAACTGGCCACCGCCACCACCGCGAGGCCCAGCAGCAGGTTGACCCCGACCATTCGGCGAATACGCCCCAGCACTGCTGCCCCCGCTGGCCAGTCCTCGGCCTGCACCGCCGCCTTGAGTTCCGGCAACAGCAGCGCCTGAATGCGCATGAACAGGGCAAACATGGCGATGCCGCCGCCGATCATCACCTGAACATACCTGGGTGCTGTCTCAAGGCCGCTGAAGCGCATGTGCAACATGCCGATACCACTTATCGCCAGAACGGCCACAGCCAGCCAGACCCATCCGAAGAAACGTCGGAAAACTTCCACCCACAGGCGTAGCCGTGCAGGCCCTTCAAGGGCTGCAACCATTGCCGGGCGCAGCACCAACCAGGCGAAGAACATCCCGCCTACCCATACCAGGGCGGCCAGAACGTGCAGTGTATAGGGCAGGGCAAAGGCAAGCATCCGGATCTCCATGCGGCACAAAGGTCAATAGCGGGGTATGATAGCCGCCCCATGCGAAACACTGAAAATATATCCAGCCCTTCGGGCGCCTGCAGACCATGATCAGCAACGAACTCAAAGCCACCATCCAGGGCGCCTACTCGCGTTTTCTCGAAGCCAAGAGCCTCAAACCGCGCTATGGCCAACGCCTGATGATCGCCGAAGTGGCCAAGGTGCTCGGCGACATCGCCTGCGACGACGAAGGCCGCCGTGCCGGCGAGCCTGCCGTCGTGGCGGTGGAAGCCGGTACCGGTACCGGCAAGACAGTCGCCTATAGCCTGGCTGCGATTCCGGCTGCCAAGGCCGCCGGCAAGCGCCTGGTGATCGCCACCGCCACCGTGGCCCTGCAGGAGCAGATCGTCTTCAAAGACCTGCCTGATCTCATGCGCAACAGCGGCCTTAACTTCAGCTTCGCCCTGGCCAAGGGGCGTGGCCGCTACCTGTGCCTGTCCAAGCTCGACATCCTGCTGCAGGAGGGCCATGCGCAGTCGGCCACCGCCCAGCTGTTCGAGGAGGAGGGCTTTCATATCGAGGTCGACGAGCGCAGCCAGAAGCTGTTCAACAGCATGATCGAGAAGCTCGCCGGCAATCGCTGGGACGGTGACCGCGATAGCTGGCCCGAGGCCCTGGAAGATCAGGACTGGGCACGCCTGACCACCGACCATAGCCAATGCACCGGCCGTCATTGCCCGAACTTCCAGCAGTGTGTGTTCTACAAGGCCCGCGAAGGCATGGGCAAGGTCGATGTGATCGTCACCAACCACGACATGGTCCTGGCCGACCTGGCCCTGGGCGGCGGCGCGGTGCTGCCCGACCCGCGCGACACCGTGTACGTGTTCGACGAAGGCCACCACCTCCCAGACAAGGCCATCGGCCACTTCGCCCACTATTCGCGCTTGCGCTCCACCGCCGAATGGCTGGAACAGACCGCCAAGAACCTGACCAAGCTGCTGGCCCAGCACCCCTTGCCGGGCGACCTCGGCAAACTGATCGAACAGGTGCCGGAGCTGGCGCGGGAAATTCGCACCCAGCAACAGTTCATGTTCACCTTGTGCGAGCAGGTGGCCGATTTCCGCCCCAGCGAAGACACCGAAGGCCGCGAGCGCCCCCGCTACCGTTTCGAAGGGGGCGTGGTCCCCGAGCAGATCCGCGAAGTCGGCATCGAGTTGAAAAAGGGCTTTGCACGCCTGAACGATCTGTTCACCCGCCTGGCCGACTTGCTCAAAGAGGGCATGGACGGAGAGGTCAACATCGGTATCGCCAGCCACCAGGCCGAAGAGTGGTACCCCTTGTTCGGCAGCTTGGTAACCCGGGCACAGGGCAACTGGGAACTGTGGACGGCGTTCACCGCCGAAGACCCGCAAGACAGCCCGCCCATGGCCCGCTGGCTGACCCTGGCCGAAAGCGGTGCGCTGTTCGATATCGAGGTCAATGCCAGCCCCATCCTCGCGGCCGAGATGCTGCGTCGCAGCCTGTGGAGCGTTGCCCACGGTGCGTTGGTCACGTCGGCAACACTGACGGCGCTGGGTAAATTCGATCGGTTCCGCATGCGCTCGGGCTTGCCCCGTGATGCTATAACCTGCGTGGTGCCCAGCCCATTCGTGCACGGCGATGCTGGCCTGTTGCGCGTGCCCGATCTCAACGCCGACCCCCGCGACGCTGCGGCGCATACCGCCGCGATCATCCGCGAGCTTCCCGGCATCGTTGAGGATGCCCGTGGCGCGCTGGTGCTGTTTTCCTCGCGCAAACAGATGCAGGAGGTGTTCGACGGCCTGGACCGCGACTGGCGCAAGCTGGTATTGATCCAAGGCAACCTGTCGAAGCAGGAAACCCTCAACAAACACAAGGCCCGGGTCGATGACGGCCAGCATAGCGTGCTGTTTGGCCTGGCCAGTTTTGCCGAGGGTGTCGACTTGCCTGGGGCCTATTGCGAGCATGTGGTCATCGCCAAGATTCCCTTCGCCGTGCCTGACGACCCGGTCGAGGCGGCGCTGGCCGAGTGGATCGAAGCCCGGGGCGGCAACCCGTTCATGGAAATTGCCGTGCCCGACGCCTCGCTGCGCCTGATTCAGGCCTGCGGTCGATTGCTGCGTACCGAGCAGGACCGCGGCGTCATCACCTTGCTCGATCGGCGCCTGGTCACCCAGCGCTACGGCAAGGCTATCCTCAATGCGCTGCCGCCGTTCCGGCGGGAGATTTCCTGACGGCCGGCGCATGATGCGCCGGCCCGTTGTCCAATACTCGGTCAAGGGCTCACGAGGGCCCCGAAGGAGAGCCCCAGCCCTATGATTCGCCGCACCTTGCCTGTGGTACTCACCCTGCTGTTCAGCACGCCGCTGCTGGCGGGGCAACAGACGCTGTTCAGCTTTGTGCGCCCGGCTTCAGTCGTCAATGTGGCGACCGAGGGCACGGGCATGCCGCAATACAATGCGGAGCAGACCACCGAAGGTGAAGTATTGAGGCGGGTCGTATTCAACCCGGTCGAGCGTCCGACCCTACGCCTCAGCCCGCAAACGGGTGTATGGGACTGGTCTGCCGGGCAGTTCCTCACGCTGCGCCTGCAAAGTGCCATGGACTGGGCGTTGACGGTCGATGTCACGGTATTGGGCAGCGATGGGCGCACCCTGACCAGTCGCATCGACCTGCCCGCAGGGCCTGCCCAGACCGTCATGGTGCCGCTGAAGGCCAGTTCGCCGTTGAGCCAAGGCATGCGCGCCGGCCCACCGATGCCCTGGGTGTATGAAGGGCAGCGCCTGCTGCTGACCAGTAGCGCCGGTGAGATCGACCTCAAGCAAGTGGTCTCGGTGAGCCTCAGCATTCCCAGCCCCAAGGTGGCGCAGAACCTGCTGATCGAAAAAGTCGCTGTCCAGGACGATGACCAGGCTTACCAGGCAGCCTACCGTGGCCTGATCGACGCCTACGGCCAGTCCACGCGGGGTCGTTGGCCGGAAAAGATCGTCAACGACGAGCAGCTCAAGGCCGCTGACACGCGCGAGCAGCAACAACTGAAGGGTTGGTTGGCCGAACAGCAGAAGCAGCAGCTGGACACCTATGGTGGCGTACTGGCAGGCCCTGCGTTCGAGGCCAAGGGTTTTTTCCGTACAGAGAAACGTGAGGGCCGTTGGTACCTGGTAACACCAGATGGCCACGCATTCTTTTCGCTGGGCGTCAATGCCGTAGCTGCCGATGGCGGGCGTACCTATGTGGAGGGCCGCGAGGGCATGTTTGCCACCCTGCCAGGGGAAGGGGATGCACTGGCGGCTTTCTATGGCAAAGGCAATAACGACGATGGCAATGCCTCGTCGCAAGGGCGTGGTTTCAAACAGGGGCGCTGGTTCGATTTCTATGCGGCGAATATCCAGCGCACGTACGGTAAGGCCTGCCCGGCGAGTACGCAGGAGCCGGATGCAGCACCCTGCCCGCCACTGGCGCTGGATGCCGCCCGTTGGCAGGCGCATACGCTTGATCGTCTGCAGGCCTGGGGGTTCAATACCCTAGGCAACTGGAGCGACCCTGCGTTGGCCCAGGCCAAGCGCCTGCCCTATACACTGCCGCTGTCGATCGTTGGCGACTACGCCAGCATCAGCACCGGGATGGACTGGTGGGGGCGGATGCCCGACCCGTTCGACCCGCGCTTTGCCATGGCCACCGAGCGCGCCGTGGCTATCGCCGCTCGTGACCACCGTGATGACCCCTGGCTGATTGGTTACTTCGCCGACAATGAACTAGCGTGGGCTGCCCCAGGTAACGACCCCCGGGCACGCTATGGCCTGGCCTATGGCACCCTGCGCCTGACCACCGATGTGCCGGCCAAGCGTGCGTTTCTCAAGCAACTGCGCGACAAGTACCGCAACCAGGAAGGCTTGTCCAAAGCCTGGGGTATCGACCTGCAGGCGTGGGAGTTGATGGAAGACCCAGGGTTCGAGGCACCGCTGCCCAGCCCGGAGCATCCCGAAATCGAGCGTGACTACCAGCATTTCCAGCAGGTGTTCGCGCAAACCTACTTCAAGACCATCTCCGATTCGCTGAAGTGGCATGCCCCCAACCACCTGCTGCTCGGCGGCCGCTATGCCGTCAGCACGCCGGAAGCGGTCAAGGCCTGCGCCGAGTTTTGCGATGTGCTGAGTTTCAATTTCTATACCCTCAAGCCTGAGGATGGTTACGACTTCGCCCGCCTGGCCGAACTGGACAAGCCGGTGCTGGTGTCTGAGTTCCAGTTCGGGTCCCGTGACCGTGGGCCGTTCTGGCCTGGGCCGCTGGAGGTGGCGCGCGAGGAAGACCGTGGGCCTGCTTATGGCAACTTCCTCAAGGCGGCGCTAGCGCAGCCCATGATTGTTGGCGCGCATTGGTTCCAGTACCTCGATCAGCCAGCCAGCGGGCGTTTGCTCGATGGTGAAAACGGGCACCTGGGGCTGGTGGCAATCACCGATGTGCCGTATCCAGGGTTTGTCGAGGCGGTGCGCAAGAGCAACCTCGCGGCCGTTGGTCAGTTGCGAAGCGAAGTCGAGAAAAAGGCACCCTGAATGCCGTGGGGCGCTGTGCGCCCCCTTTTCGCGATACGGCTGGGTACTCGCAGCGGTGACCATCCAGCCCTGCCCAGTAGGCAAAAGCGCCAAGTACTGAAACAATGCACGCCTTTGTCAGCAAGGTCGTACGGAGAACAGGCGGGTGCAGATTCAGGGTCACTATGAGCTGAAGTTCGAAGCAGTACGTGAAGCGTTCGCGGCACTGTTCGATGATCCCCAGGAGCGCGGTGCAGCGCTGTGCATCCAGGTCGGTGGAGAAACCGTGATTGACCTGTGGGCGGGTAGTGCCGACAAGGATGGCCAGCAGGCTTGGCACAGCGATACCATTGCCAACCTGTTTTCCTGCACCAAGACCTTCACAGCCGTCACTGCACTGCAGCTGGTGGGCGAGGGCAAGTTGGCCCTGGATGCCCCGGTGGCGCGCTATTGGCCCGAATTTGCCCAGGCAGGCAAAGAAACCGTCACCCTGCGCCAGTTGCTCAGCCACCGCGCCGGTTTACCGGCCATCCGCGAGCTACTCCCGGCACACGCCCTGTATGACTGGCAAACCATGGTCGATGCCTTGGCCGCCGAAACCCCTTGGTGGGTGCCCGGCACCGAACACGGCTATGCCGCAATTACTTATGGCTGGCTGATTGGCGAGTTGATCCGTCGCGCAGACGGCCGTGGCCCGGGTGAGTCGATCGTCGCCCGCACTGCGCGGCCACTGGCGCTGGACTTCCATGTCGGCCTGGCGGATGACGAGTTTCACCGCGTGGCACATATCGCCCGCGGCAAAGGCAACCCCGGTGATGCTGCGGCCCAGCGCTTGCTGCAGGTGACCCTGCGTGAGCCCGAGGCGCTGACGACCCGTGCGTTCACCAATCCGCCTGCGATCCTTACCAGCACCAACAAACCTGAATGGCGGCGCATGCAACAACCGGCCGCCAACGGCCACGGCAATGCCCGCAGTCTGGCTGGGTTCTACGCCGGACTGCTGGATGGCAGCCTGCTGGAGTCCGAACTGCTCGACGAGCTGACCCGCGAACATAGCCTCGGCCAGGACCGTACTTTGTTGACCCAGACTCGATTCGGGCTGGGCTGCATGCTCGACCAACCTGATGTGGCCAACGCCACCTTCGGCCTCGGCGCCCGCGCGTTTGGCCATCCTGGTGCGGGTGGTTCGGTCGGTTTCGCCGACCCTGAACACGATGTGGCCTTCGGTTTCGTGGTCAATACCCTCGGCCCTTACGTGCTCATGGATCCAAGAGCCCAGCAACTGGTGCGCGTTCTTGGCACGTGCCTTTGATCGGGTAACGCGGGTATTGCGCGCCCCCTTTGACTATCCTCAATGCCAACGCCTGAAGTGCGCGGGCAAAATTCCTTTCTATTTCATGGTGTATCGCTGATGTCTTCACATAAAACCTTAGCACTCGCCCTGTGCCTGACCGCTGTTACCGGCTGCGCCAGCCACTCCCAGGACGCTTCCAAGGGCGGTAGCAGTTGGTGGCCTTTCGGTTCGGACAAGGTTGCCGAGCAGGACGTGAAGCAAGCCGTTAATGAGAACGTCGCCAAGGCTGATGCCAAGTCGGAAAGCGCCAGCCGCTGGTGGTGGCCGTTTGGTGGTGACGATAAGCAGGCCAATGTGGCGGCGGTGCCGCAGATCGACCAGAAGGCGACCCAGGCCTGGCTGGACGCATACGAGCCTAAGCTGCGTGAAGCCATCAAGGACAGCAAGCTGGAGCTGGAGCGCCGCGACAACGTGCTGGCGGTAACCATCCCGGTCGATGGCTCGTATAACCCGGACCGGCCGAACATGCTGCTGCCCCTGAGCCTTGGCCCGATCACCCGCGTGGCCAAGACCGTCGAAGGTGACGCGAAGACTGCCGTGCTGGTCCTGGGCCATGCCGACAGCAGCGGTGCTGCTGCCGCCAACCAGAAACTCAGCCTGGAGCGCGCGGCTTCGGTGTCGGCCATCTTCCGCCTGAGTGGCCTGCAACGTGACCGCCTGACCCTCAAGGGCATGGGCTCGGTTATGCCACGGGCCGCCAACGACAGCGCCGAAGGCCGCGCGCTGAACCGTCGCGTGGAAATGCTGTTGACCCCACAGAACACCATGGTCGCCTTGCTCGCCAAATATCAGCAGGCCACCCCGGCTCCGACGCCGGCGTCGATGGTTGCCGTTCAGGATGCAAAAGCCCCGGCCGTCAAGGCTGCCCAGAGCAAGCCCGCCGCCAAGGCAGCTGCCAAGCCTGTGGCGAAGAAGGCGGCGGCCAAGCCAGCGGCCAAGACCACTGCCAAGAAAAAAGCGGCGCCGGCCAAGCCTGCAGCCAAAAAAGCTGCCACCGACAAGAACGTAGCTGCCAACACCCCTGCGAAGACCAACTGATCGTCAAGGAAACGCAGCCATGACCCAATCCCTGGCCGATATGCGCCGCGACTACACCCGTGATGGCCTGGCTGAAGCCCAGGCCCCGGGTGAGCCGTTCGCCTTGTTCCACCGGTGGTTTGCCGACGCGGTAAAGACCGAGCAGCCGCCTGTTGAGGCCAACGCCATGACCATCGCCACTGTGGACGGTGAGGGCCGCCCCCATTGCCGCGTGTTGCTGCTCAAGGGCCTCGATGAACGCGGTTTCACTTTCTTCACCAACTACGAAAGTGCCAAGGGCCAGCAGCTGCAGGCCAATCCTTTCGCCGCGATGACCTTCTTCTGGCCGGCGCTGGAGCGTCAGGTGCGGATCGAGGGACGGGTAGAGAAAGTAACGGCCAAGGAATCGGACGATTACTACCAGGTGCGCCCGCTAGGGAGCCGCCTGGGTGCCTGGGCTTCGCCGCAGAGCCGGGTGATAGCCGGTCGCGAAGAACTGGAAGGTCTGGTGAAGGCTACCGAGGCGCGGTTCTCTGACGTCCAGCCGCATTGCCCTGAGCATTGGGGCGGCTATCGTCTGCTGCCAGAGCGCATCGAGTTCTGGCAGGGGCGGGCCAGCCGGTTGCATGACCGTTTGAACTACCGCCTCGTCGACGGGCAATGGCTTCGTGAGCGCTTGGCCCCGTGAGCTGACGACTGCGATTAAGCAATCGGTGGCTATTCTTGGTCTGAGTTCAAGGCCCCCAGTACAGCCCGTGCAGGCTGTACCTGAGCTGAATGAAAATAATTTTGTTACGTCTGCGCCGTGACAGTCATCACTGCGCAGCGTCTAATGGATACCTGACTTATGGAGATTTTACCCATGCGTAAATCCGCTTTGCTGGTGGCGACATTTACCACCATGTCGCTGTTGCTGGGGGGCTGTGCCTCGAGCCTGACCGGTGACAGTTACTCCCGTGATGAGGCCCGTCGCGTGCAGACCGTACGTATGGGTACTATCGAATCCCTGCGTCCAGTCAAGATCGAAGGCACCAAAACCCCGATCGGCGGTGGTGCTGGTGCCATCGTGGGTGGTGTTGCCGGCAGCGCTGTCGGGGGCGGCCGTGGCAGCATCGTTGCCGCCGTGATCGGTGCCGTAGCCGGTGGCCTGGCGGGCTCTGCCGCCGAGGAAGGCCTGACCCGCACCCAAGGTGTGGAAATCACCGTGCGTGAAGACGATGGCAGCATGCGTGCTTATGTACAGGCTGTGCAGCAGAACGAAATCTTCCGCGTGGGTGAGCGCGTGCGCATCATGACCGTAGACGGTACCAGCCGCGTAACGCACTGATCGCACTGCTCCCAGATAAAACCCCGAACCGGTTGCGCCGGTTCGGGGTTTTATTTTGTCTGTACCTTGGCAAGCCTTACAGGCCGAGGATGTCCCGCGCGACCGCTTCGGCAATGCGAATGCCATCAACACCGGCCGAAAGAATGCCGCCCGCGTAACCTGCGCCTTCGCCGGCAGGGAACAGCCCCTTGAGGTTCAGGCTCTGGTAATCCGCACCCCGGGTGATGCGCAGCGGCGAGGACGTACGTGTCTCGATGCCGGTCAGCACCGCGTCGTGCAGGTTATAACCCTTGATCTGGCGGTCAAATGCCGGCAACGCTTCACGGATCGCTTCGATGGCGAAGTCCGGCAGGCTCGGCGCCAGGTCGCCCAAGGTCACCCCCGGTTTGTACGACGGCTCGACGCTACCCAGGGCCGTGGAAGGTTTGCCAGCCACGAAATCGCCCACCAGTTGCGCCGGTGCCTGGTAGTTGCTGCCCCCCATCACATAGGCGTGGGCCTCCAGGCGCTCCTGCAATTCGATGCCGGCCAGGGGGCCACCCGGGTAGTCACGCTCGGGGTCGATGCCGACAACGATGCCGGAGTTGGCATTGCGCTCGTTCCGTGAATACTGGCTCATGCCGTTGGTGACGACGCGGCCCGGCTCGCTGGTGGCGGCCACGACAGTTCCGCCGGGGCACATGCAGAAGCTGTACACCGAGCGGCCATTCTTGGCGTGATAGACCAGCTTGTAGTCGGCGGCGCCCAGTTTCGGATGGCCGGCATACTTGCCCAGGCGCGCCTTGTCGATCAGCGTTTGTGGATGTTCGATACGGAAGCCGATGGAGAAGGGTTTGGCTTCCATGAACACGCCCTTGGCATGGAGCATGCGGAAAGTGTCGCGTGCGCTGTGGCCCAGGGCCAGGACCACATGCCGCGATTGCAGCTGTTCTCCGCTCTCGAGCACGACGCCAGTGAGCTGGTCGTTGTCGACCAGCAGGTCGGTGACTTTTTCCTGGAAGCGCACTTCGCCGCCCAGGGCGATGATGTCCTGGCGCATCTGCTCGACCATACCGGTCAGGCGGAAGGTACCGATATGCGGTTTGTTGATGTAGAGGATTTCGTCTGGCGCCCCGGCCTTGACGAATTCTTCCAGCACCTTGCGGCCATGGTGCTGCGGGTCCTTGATCTGGCTGTACAGCTTGCCGTCCGAGAAGGTGCCTGCGCCGCCTTCACCGAACTGCACGTTGGACTCGGGGTTGAGCACGCTCTTGCGCCACAGCCCCCAGGTGTCCTTGGTACGCTGGCGCACTTCCTTGCCACGCTCGAGGATGATCGGCTTGAAGCCCATCTGTGCCAGCAACAGGCCGGCGAAGATGCCACAAGGGCCGAAGCCGACCACGATCGGGCGCTGCTGCAAGTTGGCCGGGGCATGCCCGACGAATTTGTAGCTGACATCGGGGGCGACGCTGATGTTGCGATCGTCAGCGAACTTGGCGAGCAACTCGGCTTCGTTGCTGGCCTCCAGGTCGATGGTGTAGATGAACAGCAGCTCGCTGTTCTTCTTGCGCGCATCGTAGCTGCGCTTGAACAGGTTGAAGCTGAGCAGTTGCTCATCGCTGATGCCCAGGCGCTGAACAATGGCCTCGCGCAGCGCTTCGTCGGGGTGGTCCAGGGGCAGCTTCAGTTCGGTGATTCGTAGCATGGCAGGGTCCAGTATCCCGGCCATGGGCGGCCGGCGGCTTTACACAAACCGCCAAGTATAAGCGTTTCGCCGCCCCGACTGGCAGGATAAAAGTGCCCGGCGATCAGTTGTCCCGCGCGCCGCCATAGTAGCCGCAGCCTTGCAGGGTCTGGCCATCGATGCGCAGTTCGGCGCGCAAGTGACGCACGGCGCCCGTGGCACCGTCGACACAACGCTGTGGCGCGACCCACAGTTCCACGTGCTCGCCGTTCGCTTCGCTGGACAGGGTCAGGCCGCCGCCGGGCACTTCCTCTTCGAGGAAGGGCAGTGGCAACGGCTCTTTGCCGACACGGTTGAGCACCATGCCTTTGCCGCTGGCCTTGATGTCCCACTCCGGCTCATGGCCGCTGGCGCGCAGGGTCAGCTGTTTGAAGTTGGGGTCGTCGCAAGCGCGGGTGGACGGCTCCAGGCGGTACAGGCGGCGGACCTCGAGCTGGCCATCGTTGTTGGCCTGCTTGCTGCCGGTGAGGCGGCCGCGCACGTCGGCGAAGAGCTTGTCGTTGGCGTTATGGGCCAGGTTCGCCGCTTCCTGCAGGATACCGGTACCGGCGACGTCGTTGATCACGAAGCGACGAGCCTCGCCGCAGGGCTTGAACAGCAACTGGCCGCCGCCGGCGCTCAGTTCACCCTGCATGCGCGAGGTACCGATGTTCGGGTCGCTTGGCTGGTCGGCCAGCATTTGGCAGCCGGCGAACAGGGGTAGCAGGGCAGTGAGCAGCAGGGAAGGGGTGAGGCGCATGGGGCGGGGCTCCGGGATGCTTGCATGAAGTGCAGGCCACGGTACGCATGCCGGGCGGCGATCACAAGAGGGCCGGCACCGGCAGTGCGCTTGCCTTGGGCAGAAAAAAGGGCCCGAAGGCCCTTTTTCAGTCAACCACCCAGGTATGCGTCACGCACCTTCGGATCGGTCAGCAAGGCCTCACCCGTTCCCTGCATCACTACCCGTCCATTTTCCAGCACGTAGGCACGGTCGGCGATCTTCAGCGCCTGGTTAGCGTTTTGCTCAACCAGGAACACGGTCACACCATCGCGCCGCAGCTGTTCGATGATATCGAAGATCTGCTGGATGATGATCGGCGCCAGGCCCAGCGAGGGCTCGTCGAGCAACAGTAGCTTGGGCTTGCTCATCAGCGCCCGGCCGATGGCCAGCATCTGCTGCTCGCCGCCGGACATGGTGCCCCCGCGCTGGTTGTAGCGCTCCTTGAGCCGCGGGAACAACTGCAGCACCTTGTCCAGCTGCGCCTGATAGTCGCCTTTGTCGGTGAAGAAACCACCCATGGCGAGGTTTTCCTCGACCGTCAGGCGAGCGAATACGCGGCGGCCTTCCGGCACCACGGCAATGCTCTTGCGCATGATGTGCGAAGAAGGCTGGCCCACCAGTTCCTCGCCCAGGTACTTGATGCTGCCGCTGTGCGCCTGGGGTGAGCCGCACAAGGTCATCAGCAAGGTGGACTTGCCGGCACCGTTGGCGCCGATCAGGGTGACGATCTCGCCCTGGTTGATCTCCACATTGACGCTGTGCAGTGCCTGGATCTTGCCGTAGAAGGTGGAAACGTTCTCGAACTTCAGCATTTACGCTTCCCCCAGGTAGGCTTTGATCACGTCAGGGTTGTCGCGGATTTCCTCCGGTGTGCCGTGCGCCAGTGGCGTGCCCTGGTTGATCACCACGATATGGTCGGAAATGCTCATCACCAGCTTCATGTCGTGCTCGATCAGCAGCACGGTGACGTTGTGCGACTCGCGCAGGTAGGCGATCAATGCCTTGAGGTCTTCGGTTTCCTTCGGGTTCAGGCCCGCTGCCGGTTCGTCGAGCATGATGATCCGGGGTTGGGTCATCATGCAGCGCGCGATCTCCAGGCGGCGTTGCTGGCCGTAGGCGAGGGTGCCGGCGGTACGGTTGGCGAACTCGGTCAGGTTGACCTTTTCCAGCCAGTACTGCGCGCGCTCCATGGCCTCCTTCTCGCTGCGGCGAAAGCTCGGGGTCTTGAACAGGCCGGCGAAGAAGTTGGTGTTGAGGTGGCGGTGCTGTGCGATCAGCAGATTTTCCAGCGCGGTCATTTCCTTGAACAGGCGCACGTTCTGGAAGGTCCGCACCACACCCTTGCGGGCGATCTGGTGGCCGGCCAGGCCCTGGATCGGCTGGCCATCGAGCAGAATGGTGCCGCCGCTTGGCCTGTAGAAGCCGGTCAGGCAGTTGAACACGGTGGTCTTGCCAGCGCCGTTGGGGCCGATCAGCGCCACCACCTGTTTTTCCTTGACGGTCAGGGCCACGCCGTTGACCGCCAACAAGCCGCCGAAGCGCATGCTCAGGCCGCTGACTTGCAGAATTTCGCGGCTCATCGACGCAGCTCCATGTGTGGACGTTGCATAGGCAGCAGCCCCTGCGGACGCCAGATCATCATCAACACCATCAGCGCACCGAACATCAGCATTCGGTACTCGCTGAACTCACGCATCAGTTCCGGCAGCAGGATCATCACGATGGCCGCGAGAATCACGCCCAGTTGTGAGCCCATGCCGCCGAGCACAACGATGGCGAGGATGATCGCCGATTCGATGAACGTGAACGACTCCGGCGTTACCAGGCCTTGGCGCGCGGCGAAGAAGCTGCCGGCGAAACCGGCGAAGCAGGCGCCGAGGGTGAAGGCCGAGAGCTTGATCACAGTGGGGTTCAGGCCCAATGCACGGCAGGCAATCTCGTCTTCGCGCAAGGCTTCCCAGGCACGGCCAATCGGCATGCGCAGCAGGCGATTGATGACGAACAGCGCCAGCAAGGCCAGCAGCAGGGCGACCAGGTAGAGGAAGATGACCTTGTTGATCGAGTTGTATTCCAGCCCGAAGAACTCATGGAAGGTCTGCATCCCCTCGGCGGCGCGGCGCTCGAAGGTCAGGCCGAAGAACTCCGGCTTGGGGATGTTGCTGATGCCGTTGGGGCCGCCGGTCCAGTCGGTAAGGTTACGCAGGAACAGGCGGATGATCTCGCCAAAACCCAGGGTCACGATCGCCAGGTAGTCGCCCCGCAGGCGCAGCACCGGGAAGCCGAGCAGAAAGCCGAAGGTGGCGGCCATCAGGCCGGCAATCGGCAGGCAGACCCAGAAGCTCCAGCCCAGGTAATGGGACAGCATCGCATAGCTGTAGGCGCCGACGGCATAGAAACCGACATAACCCAGGTCGAGCAGGCCCGCCAGGCCGACCACGATGTTCAGGCCCAGGCCCAGCAACACGTAGATCAGAATCAGCGTGGCGATGTCCACCGCACCGCGCGAGCCGAAGAACGGCCAGACCAGTGCTACCAGGATCAGCCCGATGATGATCCAGCGTTGTGTACGGGGCAGGGTCAGGTAATTGCTCACCGCCGGCGGGATCAGCTTGCGATCCGAGCGGCGGCCCATCACCGAGCTCCACTGTTTGTCGAACAACACGCGCAGGAACATCAGCACCGAGCACACGGCGATGACGCTGATGGTGAACGAGCCCTGGCTGTGGACCGACAGGCTGATGCCGTCGATGCTCAGCTTCAGGCCCAGTACCGGGAAGGCCACGGCCCACACCAGCAAGGCGCTGAAAAACGCCTGTTTGAGATTTCTGTTCATACTTTTTCAACCTCCGGGCGGCCCAGAATGCCGGTCGGCCGGAATAGCAGGACAAGAACCAACAGACCGAACGCCACCACGTCCTTGTACTGGTCACCGAAGATGTCGGCGCCAAAGGCTTCGGCCACGCCCAGCACCAGCCCGCCGAGCATCGCGCCCGGGATGCTGCCGATGCCGCCCAGCACGGCTGCGGTGAATGCCTTGAGGCCCACCAGGAAACCGGCGTTGGGGTTGATCACCCCGTACTGCATGCTCAGCAGTACGGCTGCCACCGCCGCCAGTGCGGCGCCGATGACGAAGGTCAGGGCGATGATGTTGTTGGTGTTGATGCCCAGCAGGTTGGCCATCTTGATGTCCTCGGCGCAGGCGCGGCAGGCGCGGCCCAGGCGGGAACGGGAGATGAACAGGGTGAGCAGGGTCATGGCCACCAGGGTGACCACGAACACCAGGATCTGCATGTAGGAAATCAGGACCTCTTCAGCACCACCCGGGCCGAAGGAGAAGCTCCCAGGGATCAGGTTGGGGATGGATTTGTCCTTGGAGTCCTGTGCCAGCAAGACAGTGTTCTGCAGGAAGATCGACATGCCGATGGCGGAAATCAGCGGGATCAGACGGTTACTGTTACGCAGGGGGCGGTAAGCGACCCGTTCGATACTGTAGCCATAGGCACTGGTGACGAAGATCGTCGCGACGAAGGCGACCGTCATCAGGATCGGCAGCGAATGGATACCCATCATGGCCAGGCCCGCCAGGGCGATGAAGGCCACGTAGGAACCGATCATGTACACCTCGCCGTGGGCGAAGTTGATCATGCCAATGATGCCGTACACCATCGTGTAGCCGATGGCGATCAAGGCATAGGTGCTGCCGATGGTCAATCCATTAACCAGTTGTTGGAAGAAATGGTAGATCTCAGGCATTACAGCGCTCCTAAAAACCTGATGTGCATTTCGCTGGCGGGGGTAGGCCAGGAAACCGCGAGTGACGGTTTTAAGATTTTCAGGTGAACCGGCCCCCGGATCGCGGGAATCAGGTCCATGAACCTCGTAAAACAAAGCCCACTGCTCGCACAGTGGGCTTCTACGGTCAGCTATTTAGTCACGCAGTTACTGAGGGGAGACTTCAGTCTTCGGTTTGCCGAAGTGCCATTCGTAGACAACGAACTTGAAGTCTTTCAGGTCGCCCTTCTCGTCGTACGACAGCTCGCCGGTCGGGGTCTTGAAGGAGGGGCCGGCGTGGATGGCTTCGGCGACTTTGGTAGGGTCTTCGGACTTGGCAGCCTTGATACCTTGGGCGATCAGCTCGACAGCCGAGTAGGCCGGGAATACGAACGGACCGCTTGGGTCTTTGCCGTCAGCCTTGATGGCGTCGACGATGGCCTTGTTCTCCGGGTCAGCGTCGAACGACTTTGGCAGGGTAACCAGCAGGCCTTCGGAAGCGCCTTGGGCGATCTGCGAAATGGAGTCGTTACCCACGCCTTCTGGGCCCATGAACTTGGCTTTCAGGCCCTTTTCCTGAGCTTGGCGCAGGATCAGGCCGAGCTCTGGGTGGTAGCCACCGTAGTAGACGAAGTCGACGTTGTTCTGCTTGAGCTTCTGGATGATCGAGGAGAAGTCCTTGTCACCCGCGTTCAAGCCTTCGAAGACGGCGACCTTGGTGCCTTTTTTCTCCAGGGTCTGCTTGACCGCAGTGGCAATGCCTTCACCGTACTGCTGCTTGTCGTGCAATACCGCGACGACCTTTGGCTTGACGTGATCGGCGATGTAGTTGCCGGCAGCCGGGCCCTGGGCGCTGTCCAGGCCAATGGTGCGGAAGATCAGCTTGTAGCCACGCGCGGTGATTTCCGGGCTGGTGGCGGCGGGGGTGATCATGATCACGCCTTCGTCTTCGTAGATATCCGACGCAGGCTGGGTGGAGCTGGAGCACAGGTGGCCGATGACGTACTTCACGCCGTCGTTCACCACCTTGTTGGCGACCGCCACGGCCTGTTTAGGGTCGCACGCGTCGTCGTATTCCTTGGCTTCAAGCATTTTGCCATCGACGCCGCCCTTGGCGTTGATGTCCTTGATGGCCTGTTTGGCGCCGATGAACTGCATGTCGCCGTACTGGGTCACAGGGCCCGTTTTAGGACCGGCGATGCCGATCTTGATGGTATCGGCGGCAAACGAATGGCTGGCTACCCCGGCCAGAACCATTGCGGCGAACAGCTTGGAAATCTTGATCATAGTGCTCCACTCATTCTGTTGTAATTCTTATAGACCTGGCGGCCAGGGCTACAGACCGGGCGGGATTTGCGGTATGGCCACGCCATACTGCATGCCCACCTTCCCCCGGAACATGTCCCGGAACTGTACCGGTACAGTGTAGAGCGCTGTTCGAGCGCTTGAAAAGCGGGCGAAAAGCGCCTATTTCAGGGGTTGTCGCATGATCGACACAAAGATACAGAAAAGCGCCATCAATTAGCCTGTATCTGCGTCCCCACCCCACACGTTCTGGGCCAATCGACCAAATTACATATTTGAAACCGGGTTTTTCTGCAAAAATGCCGGCCATTTTCATTGGCCGATTTATGCGGGTAAAAACCCATGACTGATCAAACAAGCACCCTCTATGCCAAATTGCTCGGCGAGACGGCAATTATCGAGTGGAAGGCGTTGGAGCGCTTCTGGGCCAAGGGTGACCTGATTTGGGTCGATCCAGCCCTCGACCTGATCGCCGTAGCCGAGGCAATGGCCGAGAATCGCAGTGAAATCTTCGCTAAGTGGCGCAGTGATGGCACTGTTGGACCGGTCACCGCTGAGCAAGCGTTAGACCTGCAAAGCCGCGATCCAGAGATCTGGGCGGTGGTGGTTTCGCCGTTTATCGTGATTCAAAGTAGAAGCGCGCAGTAAGCTTGCGCTGTTCTGGTGCGTAAAAATGCACAGTTGTCTCGTTTTGGTGCTTGAAGGCGTTCACGCACAGTGGCGTCGGGTAACAATTTGGCGTGGCGGTAACAGTTTACGGAATGCGTAATGGGGGCTGCCGTGCAGCCCAGATAAATATCGATTTGTCTGGAGTGGTTGATGAGCTCAGAACTACCTTCGCTTGGATTCGCCGGCATCGGCCTGATGGGCTTGCCGATGTGCCGCCGCCTGATGGCGGCGGGTTACCCACTGACCGTGTGGAACCGCAGCCCGGAAAAGTGTGCCGAGCTGGTCGCTGCTGGCGCGCGGCTGGCCGCGAACCCTGCTCAGTTGTGCCAAGGCAGCGACATGGTGCTGTTATGCCTGGCGGATACGTCAGTGGTTCGCGAGGTGGTGTTCGGTGAGCAGGGTATCGCCCAGGGTGGGCACAGCGGGCAACTGTTGATCGACCTCTCCAGCCTGGAACCCACCGCGACCAGGGAAATGGCGGCCGAGCTGGCGGCGCTGTGTGGCATGGCCTGGCTGGATGCTCCGGTGTCCGGCGGTACGCCAGGGGCTGAGGCCGGTACCCTGGCGATCATGGTCGGCGGCGAGGCAGTGGACCTTCAGCGCGCGCGCCCTGTGTTGCTGACCCTCGGCCAGCGGGTGACGCACATGGGCGGCGTGGGGGCAGGGCAGGTGACCAAGGCTTGCAACCAGATGATCGTGGCGTGCAATGCTTTGGTCATTGCCGAAGTGGTGGCCCTGGCCGAGCAGTCTGGGGTCGATGCCACATTGCTCGCCGAAGCCTTGGCCGGCGGGTTTGCCGACTCGAAACCGTTGCAGATCCTGGCGCCGCAGATGGCCGAAAGCCGCTTCGAGCCGATCAAGTGGCATGTGCGCACGTTGCTCAAGGACCTGGACGGTGCGGTGAAATTCTCCCGCGAGCAGGGTTCGGCGACCCCGCTCAGTGGTCTCGCCGCACAATTGATGCGCCTGCACGGTAGCCAGGGCTATCTGCAAAAAGATCCGGCGACCCTGGTAACGCTGTATCGCAACAAGCGCTAAGGGCTTTTTCCTGCCGGTCGAGCCGGTCCAGGACCGGCCGCAGCTCCGCCAGCGGCACCGGACGGCCGAGCAGGTAGCCCTGAAGATAGTCGCAACCATTGGCTGCGAGGAACTCGTACTGCTCGACCGTTTCGACCCCTTCGCTGACCACCTGCAGGTGCAGGGTGTGGGCCATCGCGATGATTGCCTGGACGATCTCACGGTCCTTGAGGCTGGCTGGCACGTCGAGCAGGAAGCTGCGGTCGACCTTGAGGACGTCCAGGGGCAAGCGCTTGAGGTAGGCGAGGGACGAGTAGCCGGTGCCGAAATCATCGATCGACAGGCTGACACCCTGGCCACGAATGCGCTTGAGCAGGGCAACAGTACGCTGAACGTCCCCCATCAAGGCATTCTCAGTGATCTCCAGTTCCAGGTGCCGAGGCGCCAGGCCGGCGTGGAATAACGCCATTTCCACTTCGTTGGGCAGCCCTTCATGGCCCAGCGTCACCGCGGAGCAGTTGACGGTGAGCTTGAGATTGGCGAAACCGTGGCGGTGCAATTGCGCCAGGTCTTCGCAGGCATGGCGCAGCACCCACAAGTCCAGGTCGATGATCAGGCCATTGGCTTCGGCAATGCCAATGAACCGTTCAGGGCTCAGCAGGCCATGCTGTGGGTGCTGCCAGCGTACCAGCGCTTCGAGCTTGGCCACCTGGCCATTGTGCAGGTCGAATATCGGCTGGTAATGCACACGCAGGCCGCGCTCTTCCAGCAGCGCGATGCGCAGTTCTTCTTCGAGCTGCAGTTCGAGGGTGGCCCGGCTTTTCAGGCTGCTGTTGAAAAAATGCAGGCTATTGCGACCACTGCCCTTGGATTGGTAAAGCGCCAGGTCTGCGTGTTTGAGCAATTCTTCTGCGGTCAGCCCGTCGTCGGGGTAAATACTGATGCCGATGCTGGTGGTCATGACCATGCGCCGCCCCCCAAGGTCAATGGGGTCCTTCATCCGCTGCATGATGCGTTGGGCCAGATGACGCGCCTCGTCGGGGCCGTTGAGGCTGGTGACTACGCAGAACTCGTCGCCGCCGAACCGCGCCACCAGGTCGTGGCTGCGGGTGGCGGCTTTGATATGGCTGGCGATCACCTTGAGCATCTGGTCCCCTGCATCGTGGCCGAGGCTGTCGTTGATGCGTTTGAAATGATCGATGTCGAGGAACATCACTGCCAGGCGATTTTCGCTGGGGTCCTGTTCTGCCAGGCGTTCGGCGAACACCTGGTTGAAGCCTCGGCGGTTGACCAGGCTGGTCAAGGCGTCGTAATGCGCCGCCTGCTGCAGCGAGGCGCGCGCCTGGTCCAACTGGCTGAGCAGCATGCTGACGCGGCGCAGGTCGTGTTCCTTGCTCTGCAGCTTCTTGTCGGAAAGGGCAGCGCTGATGCTGCTGCCGCTGATCAGCAGGGTGATGAACGCCACGGTCAGGCCCAGTTGCAGGCTGTTGTCAGCCGATGGCAGGCTCAGGGCGGTGTCGGCCGGGATCACCAGGCTCATTGCTGCCATGGCGGTGAAGTGCGTCGCGACGATGCCGCTGGCCATCAGCAGGCTTGCGCCATACTTCATGGCCTGGTGCAACGTGCCGCTGCCGTTTCGAAAGTACCGCGCCAGCAACAAGGCAGCGAGGCTGGTGAGCAGGGCGATGGCCGCGCTGGCCAGCAACATGCCGGTTTGATAGTACTGCTGCGCGCCGGTCTGCAGGGCGGCCATGCCGACAAAATGCATGAGGATGATGCCCAGGCCAATCAGCAAGGCGCTTTGCAGGTAGTGGCGCGGGTGCATCTGGGGGCGGTCGAGGCTGGTCATCGCCAGCCAGGCCACAATCAGTGCGATCAGCAGCGAAAGGCCGGTGAGCGAGACGTCATAGTGAATCTCCACCGGGGCCTGGAACGCCAGCATGCTGATGAAGTGCATGGCCCATATGCCGCCAGCCAGGCAGCAGGCCCCCAGTATGCGCCATTGCCGCTGCGCCGCCGGCTGCTCACTGTGCGATTGGCGTTCAGCCATGTCGAGGGTGGCGAAGCAGGCTGCGCTGGCTACGGCGAAGGCGATCAGGATCAGCAGAGGTTCATGGCGGCAGTCGGTGACTATCCGTCCGGTGACCGGCAGTTCGGCGAACAGTTGCAATCCCAGCCATTCCATTGCTTGTCTCTGCGTCGAGTGGGCACCCAAGGCAGTATAGGAAGAGGTGTTTAACCCTTCCTGAATAATGGCGCTTTGATTGCAATGATTTGGTTATGGTGTTGATAGCGGCGGGGCATAAAAAAGGAGGCGCGGTGCGCCTCCTTGAGAGTTGCAACGGTGTCAGCCGGCAACCAGTACGCGAATTGCCTCCAGGCGCAATGCCGCCTTGTCGAGCATTGCCAGGCCGTCTTCACGCTGCTTGCGCAGGGCTTCGATCTCGCTGTCGCGCACGCTCGGGTTGACTGCCTTGAGGGCCGTCAGGCGTGCCAGTTCTTCATCGGCCTCGGCCGCCAGGCGGCGCTGCGCCTCGGCCACGCGTTCGACGTGGGTGGGCATGATCTTGGCCTCACCGCCGCTGATGCGTTTGGCGAGCACATCCCGCTGGGCCTGGACGAACTTGTTGGCGCTGGCGCGCGGCACGCTTTCGAGTTGGTCGTTGAGCGTTTCGAAGGCCACGCGCGAAGCCAGGTCGTTGCCGTTGGTGTCGAGCAGGCAGCGCAGCGCTGCGGGGGGCAGGTAGCGGCCCAGTTGCAGGCTGCGAGGTGCCACCACTTCGCTGACGAACAGCAGTTCGAGCAGCACCGTGCCTGGCTTGAGTGCCTTGTTCTTGATCAAGGCGACGGCAGTGTTGCCCATCGAGCCGGACAGCACCAGGTCCATGCCACCCTGGACCATCGGGTGTTCCCAGGTGAGGAACTGCATGTCCTCGCGCGACAGCGCCTGGGCGCGGTCGTAGGTGATGGTCACGCCTTCGTCGTCGCCCAGCGGGAAGCTGGCATCGAGCATCTTTTCGCTCGGCTTGAGGATCAGTGCATTTTCCGAGTGGTCTTCGCTGTCGATGCCAAAGGCGTCGAACAGGGTTTCCATGTAGATCGGCAAGGCGAACTGGTCATCTTGCTCGAGGATGTCCTCGACCAGCGCCTGGCCCTCGCCAGCCCCGCCAGAGTTGAGCTCCAGCAAACGGTCGCGGCCGCTGTGCAGCTCCGCTTCCAGGCGCTCGCGCTCGCCGCGGGCTTCGGCCACCAATGCATCCCAGGCCTTGGCTTCGCCACCTTCGAGCATCGGCAGCAGGCGTGGGCCGAACTGATGCTGCAGGGCATTGCCGGTGGGGCAGGTGTTGAGGAAGGCGTTGAGGCCCTGGTGGTACCACTGGAACAGGCGCTCCTGCGGGCCATCCTGCAGGTAGGGGATGTGCAACTGGATGGTGTGCTTCTGGCCAATCCGGTCAAGGCGCCCGATCCGCTGCTCGAGCAGGTCGGGGTGAGCCGGCAGATCGAACATCACCAGGTGATGGGCGAACTGGAAGTTGCGGCCCTCGCTGCCGATCTCCGAACAGATCAGCACCTGCGCGCCAAACTCCTCGTCGGCGAAATAGGCGGCGGCGCGGTCGCGCTCGAGGATGCTCATGCCCTCGTGGAAGACCGAAGCCGGAATGCCCGAACGTACGCGCAGGGCGTCTTCCAGGTCCATGGCGGTTTCAGCGTGCGCGCAGATAACCAGGACCTTGGTGCGCTTGAGCATTTTCAGCGTGTCGATCAGCCAGTCGACCCTTGGGTCAAAGCGCCACCAGCGCTCATCGTCGCTGACGTCGCCCTGGGCCTGGAAGGCCACTTCCGGGTACAGCTCGGCGTGCTCGCCGGGCGGCAGGTCGCGGTACTGCTCCGGTGTGGCCAGCGGGTAGGCATGCAACTCGCGCTCGGGGAAGCCTTGAATGGCGGCACGGGTGTTACGGAACAGCACGCGGCCGGTGCCATGGCGGTCGAGCAGTTCGCGGATCAGGCGTGCGCTGGCCTCGCTGTCGCCATCGCTGACCGCTGCCAGCAGGGCTTCGCCTTCGGCGCCCAGGAAGCCCTGGATGGTGGCGTGGGCCTTGGGCGACAGGCGGCCTTCATCGAGCAGTTCCTGCACCGCTTCGGCTACCGGCCGATAGTGCTCGCTCTCGGCGCGGAAGGCGGCAAGGTCGTGGAAACGGTTGGGGTCAAGCAGGCGCAGGCGGGCGAAGTGGCTGTCCTGCCCAAGCTGCTCCGGGGTAGCGGTGAGCAACAGTACGCCCGGGATAACTTGGGCCAATTGCTCGACCAGCCCGTATTCGACGCTGACCTGGTCTTCGTGCCATACCAGATGGTGCGCTTCGTCGACCACCATCAGGTCCCAGCCGGCAGCGAACAGTGCGTCCTGGGCTTTTTCGTCGTCGACCAGCCATTCAAGGGCGACCAGCGCCAACTGGGCATCTTCGAAGGGGTTGCTGGCATCGCTTTCGATGAAGCGCTCGGCGTCGAACAGGGCGACTTGCAAGTTGAAGCGCCGGCGCATTTCCACCAGCCACTGGTGCTGAAGGTTTTCTGGCACCAGGATCAGTACGCGGCTGGCGCGCCCGGTCAGCAGTTGGCGGTGGATGACCAGGCCGGCTTCGATAGTTTTGCCCAGGCCCACTTCGTCGGCCAGCAGAACACGTGGGGCACTGCGGTCAGCCACTTCGCGGGCGATGTGCAACTGGTGGGCGATCGGCTGCGCACGGCAACCGCCCAGGCCCCACAACGCCGACTGAACCTGCTTGCTGGTGTGCTGCAGAGTGTTGTAGCGCAGGCTGAACCACGACAGCGGGTCGATCTGCCCGGCAAACAGGCGGTCGCTGGCCAGGCGGAACTGGATGAAGTTCGACAGTTGGGTTTCCGGCAGGGTGCGCGGCTGGTTCTGCCCGTCGAGCCCGTGGTAGACCATCAGGCCGTCGATATCCTCGACCTCGCGTACGGTCAGTTTCCAGCCTTCGAAATGGGTGATCTGGTCACCTGGCGAGAAGCGCACGCGGGTCAGCGGCGCATTGCGCAGGGAATACTGGCGGGTGTCGCCAGTGGCCGGGTAGAGCACGGTGAGCAAGCGGCCATCCTGTGCCAGGATGGTCCCCAGGCCGAGCTCCGCTTCGCTGTCGCTGATCCAGCGTTGCCCCGGTTGATACTGCTGCGCCATACTGCCTGAACTCCCGCGATGAAAAGCCGGCTATGTTAACGGATAGGCCGGGCGGACCATAGACCAGAAGTCCATCAGTCTAGCTGTTTCATCGCCGAATACGGTCTTGCCGACGAGGGCTACGGAAGACATGCCGCTCAAGCACCCCTGGTTGAACGCTTCCCTGGCTGCGGGCAGCCTCTTGCTGCTGGCCGCCTGCGAACAGAAAAATTTCGAAACCTTGCCGCCGATTCCGGTCGAGCAGCTTGAGGTCCTGGGTGTGCAGACACCGATCAAGAGCGTGCATTTTCGCGACCGCGAAGGGGAAGGCCTGCTGGTGTTGAGTCGCACCGATGGCCAGGCCGTCGATGCCGAGTCCGAACAGGAAGTGGACAAGGTGGTGCTCAAGGCCACGCTGTACGGGCGCGCCGCTGAAAGCGACGGCTTCAAGCCACGCTGGCAGATCGAGCAGGAGACCACCTGTCCTGGGCTGGACCTGGATGTCGATTTCTATACTGATGTCAGCGACGTCAGCGACCTCAACAAGGACGGCGTCGCCGAGGTGACGGTGGCCAGTCACGCCTTTTGTGGCGGGGGCATCGACCCTCACGACATTGCTATTGAAATGCGCGAGGGCCAGGCCAGCTACACCATCACCGGGCAGTCGCTGATCACCCCGGCCGGCGAAGAGCCCATCGGTGGTGAGCGTGAAGACAGCGCTTCGCTGAAGAATGCCTCTGCGGTGCTTCGCGAGCACATGGATGCGGTCTGGCAGCAGGTCTACAAGCGGCCCTGGAGCGAAGCCAGCCCGCCCGCCGATGATGACCCGGAAGACGAAGCCCAATAGCGCTCTGTCTATACTGGCAAGACGCGGCTGTGACCGGCCGCACATCCTCATCCGCCGATATTCAAGGTGGCTGACAACTGGCCGACACAGTAGGCACAGGAGAACTTCCATGCTGCCGCCGATCATTCCGCTCAGTGCCGCCCCCGTGACCTCGCAACAAGACCCGGTCAAACCGACCCCGGACATCAAACCGGTGGTCCCCGTGCAGCCTTCTTCAGGCGAAAGCGCCATTGACCTCAAGCACCAACGCGATCCGCAGGAGCAGGCTTTGTTGCTGCGCGATGAACAGCGCCGTCAGCAACGGCGCAACGGCAAAGGCGACGAAGAGCGCTACAGCGCCGTGCCCGGTGATGAAGTCAATGCCGACAACACCGTGCCGGTAGCTCCGCTGATGGGCGAGCAAACACGCCAGGGCTTGCTGGTGGACATTGAAGTCTGATTCGGGGCTGGCCATGGCCGCCGCCTGGCTTCATCATGCAGGTCTCTGTTGATCGTCGAGCCCACCCATGAGCCAAGACAACCTCATCGACTTCGATGCCGAGCGTGCCAAGCGCGTCCATGACCTCAAGGAAAAGCGCCTGAACGAAGTGCGCCAGGCCTTCGAGCAGGCCATGCCATTGAGCACGGCCAAGAAGAAAAAGCCCAAAGGCAAGCCCAAGAAACGCTGAAACTTGACCCAGGTCAACCCTGCGTCCGCCTCGCGTGCCCGGCCCCGGGCACCATTGACCTCGGTCAATTCCCCTCGCCACCGTATTCGTTACCTTGCACCCATCGGACAACGGCAAACGAATCGGGAGGCCGACATGTTCTTCGACAATGTGGTTATCGCAGGCGTGGTAACGGTCGGGTTGATGTTCGCCTTCTTCGCTGGTCTGGGCATTTTCATCTGGAAGGACGCGAACAAGCGCAAGCCGCGCTGACCTTTCAGGTTCATGAGCACGCAAGGCATTTAGGGCGACTTCGGTCGCCCATTTTTTTGCCTGATGGTTTTATCTCCAGTGTCGGCGTTTGGGCGGAGCGCCCCAGGCAGAAGCCGGCGCTGGGAAATCTACTGAATATAAAGATGATTAGCTAGCTAATAATTCGCCCGCGCATTATTCTTCCCTGCGTTGTCTATCGTTTATCAGACCATCCCCCGCAAGGTCCGCTCTGTGCCCATCACTTTCCAGGCCCTGTTCGCACCCAGCAGCGCCGCCATCAAGTTCGCCATCAAGACCCTGCTCGGTGGCGGGCTGGCATTATGGCTGGCGATGCGTTGGGGCCTGGAGCAACCGTCCTGGGCGTTGATGACCGCGTTCATCGTTGCCCAGCCGTTGTCAGGCATGGTCGTGCAGAAGGGCCTTGCGCGGCTCGCCGGGACCTTGGTCGGCACCTTCATGTCGGTGCTGTTCATTGGGCTGTTCGCCCAGACCCCCTGGCTTTTCCTCATCACCCTGGCCCTCTGGCTGGCCTTGTGCACGGCCGCCTCCACGCAGTTGCGCAGTGCCTGGGCCTATGCATTCGTGCTGGCGGGCTACACCGCTGCCATCATTGCACTGCCGGCAATCGATCACCCCCTTCAGGTGTTCGACCAGGCGGTGGCGCGCTGTACCGAAATTTCCCTGGGGATTTGCTGCGCGACCGCTACCAGCGCCTTGCTCTGGCCGATGCGCGTCGAACAGCAACTTGCCGGGCAGGCGCGCCAGGCCTGGCAGAACGGCTTGCAGGCGGCAAGTGCCATGCTCGGCGGCGAAGATGAAGCGCGCAAGGGCCTGCTTGAGAGCCTCGGGCGCATCGTGGCCATCGATACGCAGCGCGAGCATGCCTGGTTCGAGGGGCCGCGCGGGCGCCAACGGGCCCGGGCGATTCGGGGGTTGAGCCAGAAGCTGATGGTGCTGTTGCGCATTTCGCGCTCGGTCCGTCGCCAGTGGCGCCAACTCGATGAGCAGCAGGCCACACAGCTTGCACCTTGGCTTGATGAGGTGCGCGCACAGTTGGGCGCGCCCGACCGGGCAAGCTTGCTGTTGCTGCGCCAGCGTGTCTGGGATGCCGCCCATGACGAGCACATCAGTTCCTCTGAACATTTTTGCCTGGCCCGGATGGCCTTGCTGCTGGACTATGCGATGGCCGCCACCCAGGCACTGGACGATGTCGAAACAGGCAGGGCGCCCAAGGATGTTCCTCAGGGGCTGGCCGCGCACCGTGACTGGTCGCTGGCCCTGCTGTTCGGCTCGCGCAGTGCACTGGCATTTCTGGCGATGAGTGGCTTCTGGCTGGCCACTGCCTGGCCGTCGGCCCCGGGTGGGCTGGTCCTGACCTGTGTGGTGTGCAGCCTGTTCGCCAGCCGGGAAAACGGTGCGCAGATCGGCCTTGGGTTCTTGCGTGGCATCTTGCTGGCGATTCCGGTGGCGTTGTTGGTCGGGCAGATCGTCCTGCCGCAATGGAGCAGTTTTGCCATGCTGTGCCTGGGCATGGGCGTTCCCCTGTTTTTTGGCGCCCTGGGCATGGCCCATCCGCGCACTGGGGCCACGGCCACCTCCTACTGCCTGCATTTCATCGTGCTGGTGGCACCGCTCAATACCATGCAGTTCGGGGTGGCGACGATGCTCAACAGCGCATTGGCCATGCTGACGGGGGTAGGGGCGGCGGTCCTGGCGTTCCGTCTGCTGGTGTTCCGCCACCCGGCCTGGCTTGGCCGCCGCTTGCGTGCGGCCACTCAGAATGACCTGGTACGCCTGACCCGACGCGACCTGCGCGGCGCCGACAGCTGGTTTGGTGGGCGCATGGCTGACCGGCTGATGCAACTGGCCCGGCATGCCAGCGAACTGCCCGAAGCCGAGCGCAAGCGCTGGGACGATGGCCTGCACAGCCTGGATATAGGTGACGAACTGGTGCACCTGCGCCTGTGCCTGGCGGTTGCGCAGGCGCCGCTGGAGACTGCGCAGCGAGCGTATCTGAAGCGCGTGGAGGCAGTGCTTGCCGAGGGCCCGGCAGCCGGCCGCGGGCAGCGCCTGGACGCCGCCAGCCAGGCATTCATTGCGGCCCTCAAGCGCCAACCGGTCAGCGACCCGCTGCGGCTGGCCGAAGGTGCGGTCCTGCAACTGCAAAAAAGCTGGGGCAAGTGGTGCCGCTGGCAGGAGGAGACTCATGGGCTTGCGTGAGTGGGCGCTTGGCGGGGTATTGCTGAGCCCGTTTCTGATCTACGTGCTGATGGCGCTGGTGCTCACCGGCCTGCTGCGTCTGGTGGTGCAGGCCACGCCCCTGGGGCGCTGGATCTGGCATGAGGCGCTGTTCGACACCGCGCTGTTCGTGTGTGTGCTGTACCTGGTAGTCCGTCTGCTCGGGCCTTTGTAAGGAGTGAATGAATGCGTGCTGTCGTCCGTACCCTGGTGACCCTCTGTGTGGTCGCCATTGCCGTTCTGGCCGGCTACAAGCTCTGGCAGTACTACATGCTTACCCCGTGGACGCGTGACGCACGGGTGCGGGCCGATGTGGTGGTGATCGCCCCTGATGTGTCGGGTTGGGTACGCGAGCTCAAGGTGCAGGACAACCAGCCGGTCAAGGCCGGTGACTTGCTGATGAGCATCGATCGCGAACGCTTCCAGGCGGCGTTCGACCAGGCCAGCGCAGTGGCCGAGACGCGCAAGCAGCAGCTTCACCTGCGCGAGCGCGAAGCGGCACGGCGTACCGCGTTGGGGCCTGAGGCGATCAGCGCCGAGCTGCGCGAGAATGCCCAGATCAACGCGGCCATTGCCCGCGGCGAGCTGCAAGAAGCGCAAGCCCAGTTGCAGGTGGCGAAAATCAACTTGGCGCGCAGTGAAGTACGCGCTCCGCGCAACGGCCACATCACCAACTTGCGCCTGGCCCAGGGCAACTATGTGAATGCAGGGGAGCCGGTGATGGCGCTGGTGGATGACGCGACGTTCTACATCCAGGCTTATTTCGAGGAGACCAAGCTGCCGCGCATTCGCGTGGGCGACTCGGTGAAGGTCTGGCTGATGGGCGCGGGCGAGGCGATGCAAGGGCACGTGCAAAGCATCAGCCGCGGCATCACCGACCGGAACAGCAACCCTGACAGCCAGCTGCTGCCGGAGGTCGAACCCACGTTCAACTGGGTCCGGCTGGCCCAGCGGATACCGGTGCGGATCCGCCTGGACCAAGTCCCCGAGGGGATGAACTTGAGCGCGGGGATGACGGCGAGTGTGCAGGTGCATGAAGACGCACCCGCCCCGTGAAAGCCCCTCTTCGACACTCAGAGGAACATCCCACCCGAGACCTCCAGCCGCTGCCCGGTGATCCAGCCATTGCCGTCCTCAAGCAGCAAGGCAATCGCCGCCCCGATATCATCCGGCAGCCCCACGCGTCCCAACGCCGTGTTGCCGGCAATGAATTCATTGACGTGCGGGTTGTCCCTCACCACGCCGCCGCCAAAATCGGTCTCGATTGCCCCAGGCGCCAGAATGTTCACCCGGATGCCGCGTGCACCCAGTTCTTTTGCCTGATAGCGGGTCAGTACCTCCATCGCCCCTTTCATGGCGGCATAAGCGGCATAACCTGGCAATGCGAAACGCGCCAGCCCGGATGAGATATTGACGATACGTCCGCCATCGACCAGCAGCGGGAGCAAGCGCTGGGTAAGGAAGAACGGCCCCTTGAGCTGGATGTTCATCAACTGGTCGAACTGCGCCTCGCTGGTTTCGCTAAAAGGCGCGTTGATGCCAATACCCGCGTTGTTCACCAAAAAATCGAAACGCTCACGTGCAAAATGCTGGCGCAGGGTATCGCTTAGGCGCTCGGCGAAGCCTTCGAAACTGCGGCTGTCGCTGACGTCAAGCTGAAGCATGGCGGCCTTTATCCCAGCCTGCTCGAGCGTATTTACTACTGCCTTTGCCTCTTCTGCCTTGCTGTTGTAGGTCCCGATGATGTCGATGCCGCGCGCAGCCAGGTGTTCGGCGGTATTGCGGCCCAGGCCGCGGCTGGCGCCAGTGATCAGTGCGATTTTGCGAGTCATGGTCGAATCCCTGAGGGTGGTGGGTGGGGACAGGTTATTGATCACGCAGAGGCTGTTAAATCCACGGAAAATGGAAATACTGTTCGCTTTATCCGAACAGTCACAGGGCGGGCCATGAACAAACTGGAACTGCTGCGCACCTTCGTCCGCGTCAGTGAGGTAAGCAGCTTCACCTTGGCGGCTCAGAGCCTCGACCTGCCGCGTTCAACCGTGTCCGAGCAGGTGAGGGCGCTGGAGCAACTGCTCGGTACGCGCCTGTTCAACCGCACCACGCGTCGCGTCCAGGCAACTCAGGACGGCGCGTTGCTGTATGAGCGTAGTAAAGACCTGCTATCGGGCATGGACGAGATCGAAAGCCTGTTCCGGGCCGACGATGCAGCGCTGGCCGGCCGTCTGCGCGTCGATATGCCGACCATGATGGCGCGACGGGTCATCATTCCTGCAATGCCGCAGTTTCTAGCGCGCTTTCCCCGGCTGGAGCTGGAGATAAGTTGCACCGACCGCCAGGTTGATCTGCTGCGCGAAGGTTTCGACTGCGTGATGCGCATCGGTGCGCTGAGCGACTTGGACGTGGTCGCGAGGCCTATCGGGCAGTTGAGCATGCGCAATTGTGCCAGCCCTGCTTACCTTGCCCGTTACGGCGTGCCGCACAACCTCGAGGCGCTGGCCGAGCACCGGCTGGTTCACTATGTGCGCAACCTGGGCGCGCGCAGTGCCGGCTTCGAATATGAGCGTGATGGCAAGGTGCACTTCCACGCCATGGCAGGGGCGGTCACGGTCAACAATGCCGAGGCTTATTCGGCCGCGTGCCTGGCAGGGCTGGGGCTGATCCAAGTGCCGGCCGTGGGGGTGGCCGAGCACCTGGCGCGCGGCGAGCTGGTGGCGGTGCTGGAAGGCTGGCAGGCACAGGCCATGCCGGTGTCATTGCTGTATGCCCGGCAGCGCCATGTGCCGCGCCGGGTCCAGGCATTCATGAACTGGCTGGCGGCGTTGCTGGCGGCCCAGGTCGATCCACCGGCAGGTGAAAGCTGAACAGCGTGCCCTGCTGTTCGTCGGACACCACCTGCATGCGCCCACCATGGGAAAGGGCAATCTGGCTGGCGATATACAGGCCAAGGCCCAGGCCTTGTTGCGGTGCCGCCGACAGCGGCCGAGTGAACGGCTTGAACAACTGGCCCAGGGTCTGCGCGGCGATGGGCCGCCCATGGTTGTGAACGCTGAGCACGAATTCGCCGTTGGCGATCACCGCCGTGACCGTTACCGGGCTGTGCGGGTCGCCGTGGTCCAGGGCATTGGCGATGAGGTTGGAGAGCAGTTGCGTTACCCGCTCACGGTCGCACAGCAGGCCGCCAATGTCGCCGATGTCCAGCACGACCTGGCGCAGCGGATGCACGCGCTGGAGTTCCGAGGCGACATGCCTGAGGCCCTCGGCCAGGTCCGCGCAGGGTTGCTGGTTCAAGGGAATGCCGGAACCGAGGCGACCGCGGGCGAAGTCCAGTACGTCACCCACCAGTTGCGAGGCGCGTCGACCACAGGTGTGGATGTGGCGAGCGATTGCACGGTTCTTGTCATCATCCAGACGCTGGGTCAGCAATTCGGCACCCGCAGTAATGGCGAACAGCGGGTTGCGCAGGTCATGATCCAGCACGGCAATGAACTGTTCGCGCACTTCTGCCATGGCCCGCTCCTTGCGCAGGGCGCGCTCGGTGCGCTGGGCGTTTTCCTCGCTCTCGATCTGGATGGCCAGCAAGCGGGCGAACGACTCCATCATTGGCTGGATCGCGCTGCCCCTGAGTGTTGCCGGGGCGGGATCGAGCGCACAGATGGTGCCAAAAAAGCGGCCATCGGTACGGAACACTGGTACTGAAATGTAACTCTCGAAGCGATAGAGCTGTGGTGTGTGGTGCTGGCAGTACAGCTCGTCCTCGCTGGCCTTGTCGATCACGATCGTCTCGTGGGTGCTGCGAATCTCGTGGCACAGCGTGCTGGCCACGTCGAGCTGGCTGCCCACTGTCAGGCCGAAACCCAGCGTGTCGAGAACGGCGCAGGCAGTCCAGTTGTTTTCACTGACCCGGGCCACCGCGGCAAACCGCAGACCGGTGGTTTCGCAGATGACCTGCAGGATGGCAGGCACAGCGTTGATGCGGCCGATGGTGGCGATATCGGCGTTGATGGCGTCGGTCATGGACGGTCCCAGTGTTGGCGACGAAGTGGCGAGCAGTCATTCTAGCGGGGGCTGTTGCGCAATGGCGAAAAACCTTGGCGAAACGTCTGGCACTTGCGCTAGGCTGGGCCAACGCGTTGCCCGGCAGAGGCGACCGACATTCGCCTGGCGTGCGTCACTTCCGTTAATTGCGAGGTTACGTATGGCCATCACTTCCCAGGACATCTGCAGCGCCGCCGACCAGCTCATGGGGTTTGTCGGTTTTCATGGCAAGCGTGGTGTCCACATCGTGCGGTTTTCCGAAGACGCGTTCGGCATGGACGTGGCGGATGACAGCATTACACCTTGCAGCGAATTCGTCTGGCGGCCTGAACACGGGGGCCGCATGGCATTGTGCCGCAAACGGCTGGCGCTGTTGCTGGAACAGCATGTAGATGATCGGCTCAACATTGCAGAGCCGCTGCGCATCTACCTGCGCCGCAGCGATTTGCCAGAGATTGTGGCAGAGCGTTCATTGCGCTGAGCCCTGCGTGCCACAGTTGCCACGAGCAAGCCTTTCAATCGGGATAGGCCAGCCTCAGCGTCTTGGCTTCGCCTTGGGCAAAATTGACCTGGTCGCGGCCGCGGCGCTTGGCGCCATAGAGCGCCGTGTCGGCTTGTTCCAGCCATTGCTCGGGGCTCTCGAGTGTTGCCTGGAATGCCGACAAGCCGATGCTCAGGCTGATCCTCAGGTGTGGCAGTTGGGGGTTGCGGTAGGCCGCGACGCGTTCGCGCAAGCGCTCCATCGCTTGGCAGGCCTGGGCTTCGCGGGTGCCAGGCAGAATGATGCAGAATTCATCGCCACCATAGCGACCGGCCAGATCGACATCGCGCAAGTTACGCTTGAGTTCCTCACTGAGTTGGCGCAGTACGCAGTCGCCGACCACATGGCCGAAGGTGTCGTTGATGGTCTTGAAGTGGTCGATATCGATCAAGGCGATTACCGCCGGCACCTGTTGCTGCTGGCACGCCTGGAACTTCAGCAGCAACAAGTCTTTCCAGGCTCCGTGGTTAAGCAGGCCGGTCAGGCTATCGGTCAGGCTCAGGGCGCTGAGGCGGCGTTTATGCTCCGCAAGCTTGATCGCCAGGCGGTAGCACACCCAGCCCAGGGCCAGCGGATAGAGGGTCAGCATCGGCAGGCAGGCATAAACCTGTAGCGGCGTGGCGTGCAATTGCAAACCAGGGCCCAGCAGCAGTGAAGCCAACAGCATGCCGGTGAGTTGTACCAACAGCCCATGCCCGACCAGGCGCTTGCCGCCTGCGGCAACATTGTTCATGGTCACCATTGACAGTACGGTGACGCTGGGCAGCGGGTTGAATTGCATGGCAGCGGCCCAGAAACCGCCCATCAACGAATCGAGCAACAGGTTACGTTGCTCTGCGCGGTACGGCGCCGCCGACTGCAGGGCCCACCGGTAGGCGACATGGGGCCAGAGCAGGCCGTTGCCCAGCAACAGCAGCCACAGCCAGGTGGGCGGCGACGTGGGCGCAACGCCTGCGGCCACGCTGACCAGGCCAATGCTCGTGCCGATGATGCGCGGCAGGTAGATGCGTTTGACGAAAGAAAGACCCTTGCCGCTACGGTTGTCCATCATGGTTATCGTTCTTCTGCTGGTACGCCGTTTATCGCATAAGTCACGTGAATATTGTTCAACAGTGTTTCATCGGTGAAAAATGACCTTACAAGCCATTTCACGGTTGATGCGATCACTGTGAGGTAACATGAAGGCTTTCCTCTTGCTTGGAGTGCTGCTACTCATGATTCCCATGGCTAACCCCGCCGGCGAGTCGGCGCCACAGCGGGACGGACGGTTTCACAATCAGGCCATCCTGCCTCAGGATGGCGTGCTGAAAAAACTGCGCATCGGCTTCAAGTACCTCTTGCTGCGTAAACCGCCGGAAACGCGACCGGCTGCGCCCATCAGCGTCCAGCCGATGAGCCGCCAGCAAGTGCTCGATGCACCTGACCATAGCCTCTGGCGCTTGGGCCATTCCACGGTATTGTTCAAGCTGCGTGGGCGCTTCTTCATTACCGACCCGGTATTCGCCGAGCGCGCCTCGCCGGTGCAATGGGCCGGCCCGCTACGGTTCCACGCGCCACCGCTGGGGCTCGACGAGTTGCCGCCGCTTGCGGCGGTGGTGCTTTCCCATGATCACTTCGATCACCTGGACGAACAGGCGATTCGTCGGCTCGCCCCGCGAGTCGAGCGGTTTTTGGCGCTGCTTGGGGTGGGTGACCGGCTGGTGGAATGGGGGGTGCCTGCGGCAAAGGTCACGCAGCTGGACTGGTGGCAGGAGACGGAGGTCGATGGCGTGCGGTTCGTGGCGACCCCGGCGCAGCATTTTTCCGGGCGAGGTTTGTTCGACAGCAACCGCACCTTATGGGCTTCCTGGGTGGTGATCGATGAGCAGGTGCGTCTCTTCTTCAGTGGCGACACCGGCTATTTCGAAGGTTTTCGCCAGATTGGCAAACGTTTCGGGCCATTCGATCTGACCTTGATAGAGACCGGGGCGTACAACGTGGCCTGGCCCAACGTGCACATGCAGCCCGAAGAGAGCTTGCAGGCGCACCTCGATTTGCGCGGCCGCTGGATGCTGCCGATCCATAACGGCACCTTCGACCTGTCGATCCACGGCTGGACGGAGCCATTCGAGCGTATCGTCACCTTGGCCGCGGCAGCACAGGTACGCTTGAGCACGCCGCAGATGGGGGAGCGAGTGAGCATCGATTCACCCCATGAGGGGCAGAACTGGTGGCAACCCCGGCCGGCGCGCGAGCGGGGCAGGGGCACCGAGCGTGCTGTGGCGGCACGCTGAGCGAAGGTCAGCGCTTGCCGCGTTGTTGTTCAGGAGTGCGAGGTGCCTCGTCCTTTAATAGTTGTGAAGGGGGTTTGCCGCTATCGCTGCGTACCTGGGCGTGGCTGATCAGGGCGAAGATGAAGCTGCCACCGATAATGTTGCCGGCCAGGGTCGGCAGGGCGAACTCCAGCCAGAAGCTGCGCCAGGTTTCGTCGCCGGCCCACACCAGGTAGGACACTTCTACCGAGCCGACCACAATGTGGGTGAAATCGCCGAGGGCCATCAGGTAGGTGATCATCATGATGATCCAGATCTTGGCGTGTTCCATGGACGGGATCATCCACACCATGGTAGCGATCATCCAGCCCGAGACGATGCCTTTGGCGAACATCTGGCTGATGTCGTTCTTCATGACCTTGCGGCCGACCTCAAGGAAGGCCACATCGGTCTTGCCGTCGAAGATCGGCAACTCGAGCATGACCCAGGCGACCAGCAAGGTGCCCGCCAGGTTGCCCAGCAGTACAACGCTCCACAGCCGTAGCAGGCGCCCGAGGTTGGCAAAGGTCGGCGTGGTCATGACCGGCAGCACGGCAGTGAGTGTGTTTTCGGTAAACAGTTGTTGGCGTGCCAGGATCACCGCAAGAAAGCCAGCGCTGTAACCGAGGCTGGCGATGACCTGGGCGCCTTCGCCATCAGGCAGCCGGGCATAGAGCAGCCCCATTCCCATTAATGAGAGGCCCATGGTCAAGCCAGCCGCCAATGCGGACCACCATAGGGCAGCAAGCGTGCGCTCCAGTTCCTGATCACCCTGATAGCGGATGATCTCGTGCAGCACTGCTGCCCTTGGGGGCTGGTTATGGCTGACTTCCTCTTGTTCATCTGGCGACAGGCCTGGGGTCTTTTCGTTTTGGGCATCGCTCATGACCGTTACCTTCCGAGGGGGTTTCTCTACAGATCGGTGGTGCATGCATTTAGTTGCCAAAGGGCAGCGAGATGAACATTGAAAGTTTTTTCAGATCAAGGTGTTGACTCAAATTTCAAAGCGCGTATTATTCGCCTCCTCGCAGCGTTGAACGCAACGAGGCAAGCGGTAAGTTGTTGAAGTTGAACGCTTTTGAAAGAAAGCAGCTTT